>DQIG01000436.1 GCA_003525885.1 Stenotrophomonas sp. | reverse complement strand
GACCGCCAGTACATCTCCGGTGCCGAGCCGATCCTGGCCGCGCTGAACGGATTGCTCGGCATTCCCGTGGCCCACCCCTGAGCGAGGACGCGACCATGAGCTATCAGATCAGCGTGCTGGACAAGAGCCCGGTGGCCGAAGGTGCATCGCCAGAGCAGGCGCTGCGCAACAGCCTGCAGCTGGCCCAGCGCGCCGAACAGCTGGGCTATCACCGGTACTGGTTTGCCGAGCACCATGCCGCACCGACGTTGGCGAGTCCCGCACCGGAAGTTCTTGCGGCCTGGGTACTGGCGCAGACCCGGCGCATCCGCATCGGCAGCGGTGGGGTGATGCTGCGCCACTACGCGCCTTACAAGGTGGCGGAGAACTTCAACCTGCTGGCCGCACTTGCGCCGGGGCGTGTGGATCTGGGCGTGGGCAAGGCCCCCGGTGGCCTGCCGGCCTCTACGGCTGCATTGGCAGCGGGGCGACCGGCGTTTGCCGATTTCGACCAGCAGCTGCGCGACCTGGAGGGCTATTTGTCCGGCGCAGAAGCCGAGGTGCCGGCGCGTCCGGTTCCACAGCAGGCGCCGGAGCGCTTCCTGCTCGGGGCCAGCCCACAGAGCGCGCAGCAGGCGGCCGAGCTGGGCTGGCGCTTCGTCTACGCCGCGCACTTCGATGGCGACCCGAAGCACATCGAGGCCGCGTTCGATGCCTACCGCCGCGTCTCGACACAGTCCCCGCTGCTGGCCACGGTAGCCTTCGCCGCCCCGACCGCTGAAGTGGCAGCGCGCCATATCGGTGCGCTACGCGTCTACAAGCTGCACCTCGGTCCCGGGCAGGCGGTGAACCTGCCCAGCCCCGAGGCGGCTGCCGAGTACGCACGCCAGGTGGGCGTGGCCGACTTCCGCATCGAGGAAACGCGCCCGAGCGTGTTGTCCGGTGATGCGCAGCACGTGCGAGGCGAACTGGACGCGCTGCACCGGCGCTTCGGCGTGGGCGAGTTCATCCTCGATGCGCCGGTGGCCGACCTCGACGCACGCCTGACATCCCTTGAACTGCTGTCGCCCGCGCCGCGCGCGGCGGTGGCCTGACCTGCAGGAGCGATTCCCATGAGCACGACCCCGCGCCACATTCCGTTCGGCATCATGCTGCAGGGCCCCGGCAGCCACATGCATGCCTGGAAGCACCCGTCCAATCCGCCCGATGCCAGCGTCAACCTGCAGTTCTACATCGACATCGCGCGCACCGCCGAGGACAACGGCATCGCCTTCGGCTTCGTGGCCGACGGCCTGTACATCAACGAGAAGTCGATCCCGCATTTCCTCAACCGTTTCGAGCCGATCTCGTTGCTGTCGGCACTGGCGACGGCAACCAGGAAGATCGGGCTGGCCGGCACGCTGTCGACCTCCTACAGCGACCCGTTCACCGTGGCTCGCCAGTTTGCCTCGCTGGATCTGCTCAGTGGCGGCCGCGCCGGCTGGAACGTGGTGACCTCGCCGTTGGAGGGTTCGGGCCGCAACTATGGCCGGCCACACCCGGAGCACGCGCTGCGCTACCAGATCGCTGACGAGTATCTGGAGGTGGTGCAGGGGCTGTGGGATTCCTGGGACGACGACGCCTTCGTGCGTGAGCGCGACAGCGGCACGTTCTTCGCACCTGAGAAGTTCCGCCGGCTCGATCACAAGGGCCGTTTCTTCCAGGTGGAAGGGCCGCTCAACATCCAGCGTTCGCCACAGGGCCAGCCGGTGATTTTCCAGGCGGGTTCGTCTGATGACGGCATCGCGTTGGCTGGCAAGTACGCCGACGCGGTGTTTACCCATTCGCCGTCGCTGGAAGAAACCCGCGCGTTCACCCAGAAAGTGAAGAACTCGGCAATCGCGCACGGCCGCAGCGGCAATGACGTGAAGATCTTCCCGGGTATCGGCCCCATCGTCGGCCGCACTGCCGAGGAGGCCGAAGCCAAGTACCAGGCAATCGCCGCACTGGCCACGCTTGAGGATGCGCTGGCGTATCTGGGGCGCTTCTTCGATCACCATGATTTCAGCCAGTACGATCCGGATGCGCCCTTCCCGGAGCTGGGTGACATCGGCAGCAACTCGTTCCGTTCCACCACCGACCGCATCAAGCAGGATGCGCGTGAGAAGGGCCTGAGCCTGCGCCAGGTGGCATTGGAAGCAGTGAGCCCACGACCGAACTTCATCGGCACGCCGGAGCACGTGGCCGATGAGCTGATCCGCTGGTTCGATGCCGGTGCCAGCGACGGCTTCATCCTTGGATTCGCCGCCCAGCGCGAAGGCCTGGACGATTTCGTGACCCAGGTGCTGCCGATCCTGCAGGCGCGCGGCTACCACCAGCGCGAGCTGGAGGGACAGACCCTGCGCGAGCATCTGGGCCTGCCGTACAAGGCCAGCCGTCATTCGACCGATGCCGAACCGGCACGGAAGGTGGGGTAGGGCGATGAGCGGAGAATCCGCAGTAGCGCTGGGCCGTGCCCGGCGGAACTCCAGAACGACTGGCATATTGCCCGAGATCGCGGCGCGCGCTGAGGCTGCCATTGCGATCCGCCACGACCTGCACCAGCACCCGGAGCTGGCCTTCGAGGAGCACCGCACCAGCGCCCGAGTGGCCGAACTGCTGCAGCAGTGGGGCTATGAGGTGACCACCGGCCTCGGTGGCACCGGTGTGGTCGGTACGCTGCAGCGCGGGCAGGGCAGTCGTCGCCTGGGCCTGCGCGCCGACATCGATGCATTGCCGATCCACGAGGCGTCCGGGCTGGCCTATGCCAGCCAGACCGAGGGCCTGATGCATGCCTGCGGCCACGATGGGCATACCGCCATTCTGCTGTCCGCCGCGCACTACCTGGCCCATCACGGTGATATCGACGGCACCCTGCAGCTGGTGTTCCAGCCGGCCGAGGAAACCGGTTCGGGGGCATCGAAGATGATTGCCGATGGCTTGTTCGAACGCTTCCCGGTGGATGCGATCTATGGCCTGCACAACTGGCCTGGCGTGCCGGTGGGCCACTTCGGCTTCGTCGATGGCCCGGCGATGGCATCGGTGGACTGGGCGCGGCTGAAGGTGATCGGCAAGGGCGGGCATGGTGCCGAGCCACAAGGGAGTGTCGACCCGATCCTGGCGGCGGCGCACATCGTCACCGCGCTGCAGAGCGTGGTGTCGCGCAATGTCGATCCGCGGCAGATGGGTGTGGTCACCGTCGGTTCGATCCACGGCGGCCAGGCCGCCAATGTGATTCCGGACGTGGTCGAGCTGAAGCTGACCGTGCGCGCCTACCTGCCCGAGGTACGTGACACCCTTCGGCGCCGTGTTACCGAGCTCGCCGAGCAGACCGCGGCCGCCTTCGGCGCACGCGCCGAGATCGAATTTCCGCGTGGCTTCCCCAGTGTGATCAACCACCCGCAGCAGACCGCCTACATCCGCGAGGTTGCTGTGCAGGGATTTGGTGCCGAACAGGTGGTTGCCGAGTTCGCGCCGCGCACCGCCAGCGAGGACTTCGCGTTCCTGTTGCAGGCACGGCCGGGCAGCTTCGTATTTGTCGGCAACGGCGACAGCGCACCGCTGCACAGCCCGCGCTATGTATTCAACGATGCCGCCATTGCACCCGCTGCCAGCCTGTGGGCGCGGCTGGCCGAAGACTATCTGGTGAAGGATGCGACATGAGCAGCAACGAACAGTTCCTCTATACCTCGGTGGATGATCCGCTGGCACGGCCCCTGTTCGATGGCCTGGAACAGGAGTACGACAGCCGCTACGCCGACGTGCGCCGACGCATCGGTGGTAGCGCCCGCGAGGAACTGCAACGCTACCCGGCGCAGGCCTTTGCTGCCCCGGTGGGTGCGTTCGTGCTGCTGCTGCGCGAAGGTGTGGCGATCTCCGGCGGTGCGCTCATGCCGCACCGCGATCCGGATACCGCCGAGTTCAAGCGCATCTGGACGCTGCCGGGCCTGCGCCGGCAGGGCATCGCGCGGCGCGTGTTGCAGGAGCTGGAAGACCAGGCGGCACGCCAAGGCTATCGGAGGGTATTCCTGACAACCGGCTTCCGCCAGCCCGAGGCGGTCGGCCTGTACCTCAGCCACGGTTACACCGCGCTGTTCGATCTGGAGGCCGACCCGGAAACCGTTGCGCATCTGCCGTTCGAGAAGCAACTGCGGGCGACAACGCCTGTCGTTGCGCCTGCGCATGCCGCGTTGTACGGAGCCCACGCATGAGCACGCCCTCGACCGCGCTGGAGGGCATCGCCGCTCGTCCGGCGCCAGCGCCGGCGTTGAAAATAGTGCCGGCCCGGCACCCGCTGCAGGTGTTCGGCACGGTGCTGGCGCTGGTGCTGATCCTGATCGGGCTGCAGTCGGTGCTGGGCAACCCGCGCTGGGGGTGGGGCACCTTTGCCGAGTGGTTCTTCGCGCGTCCGGTGCTGGAAGGCCTCGGCCGCACGCTGCTGCTGACCGCGCTCGGCACCGGCCTCGGCTTCGCGCTGGGTACCTTGCTCGCGCTGGCCCGTGTGTCCGGTTCGCCCCTGCTGTCGGCGGTGTCATGGGGCTATGTGTGGCTGTTCCGCTCGATCCCGCTGCTGGTGCTGTTGTTGCTGCTGAACAACCTGGGCTATCTGTACAGCACCATCGAACTGGGCGTGCCGTTCACCGGCATCAGCCTGTTCTCGTACCCGACCACGCAGCTGATCGGCGTGTTCACTGCTGCGGTGCTGGGCCTTACCCTGAACCAGGCGGCGTTCTCGGCCGAGGTGATCCGCGGCGGCATTCTTTCGGTCGACCACGGCCAGTACGAGGCCGCGGCCGCACTCGGCCTGCCGCGTGGTCGCCAGGTGCGCCGCATCATCCTGCCGCAGGCGATGCGCTCGATCCTGCCAGCCGCTTTCAATGATGTGATCGGCCTGGCCAAGAGCACCTCGGTGGTCTACGTGCTCGCGCTTCCGGAGCTGTTCTACACCGTGCAGGTGATCTATCGCCGTAATCTGGAAGTGGTGCCGCTGCTGATGGTGGCCACGGTCTGGTACCTGGTGATCCTGACCGTGCTGTCGCTGTTGCAGCGGCGCGTGGAGCAGCGCTTCGCGCGCGGCCAGCTGCAGCGCGAGCGCTCGGTGTCGCGGGTATCGTCGGCGCCGCGCGCACCCGGTGACACAGCACCGCGCGTGGCCAACCGCCCGCGCATCGCCACTCAGGCTGAAGCGGGCGAGGGCGCGGCGGTGTCGCTGCATGGGGTGGGCAAGGTGTTCGGCGATCAGCCGGTGCTGGAAGACGTGAATCTGGATCTGCGCGCTGGCAGCGTGACCGTGCTGATCGGCCCTTCGGGCGCCGGCAAGTCCACGCTGCTGCGGCT
>DQIG01000344.1:31604-31980 GCA_003525885.1 Stenotrophomonas sp. | reverse complement strand
CCCCCCCCCCAGCCGCTCCAGCGAGGAATCCATCGCCTCCAGCGCACGGTCGAGCATGCGGTGGCCGAGCTGCACGGCGTCTTCGTGCTCCAGCTGCTTGAGCTGGTGGCGGATGGCGGTGCGCGCCTTGCTGGTGACCACGAATTCCAGCCATTGCGGTTTCGGCGTGGCCGAGCGCGCGGTGATGATCTCCACCGATTGGCCGGATACCAGCTTGGTGCGCAACGGCACCAGCTTCTTGTCCACGCGCGAGGCCACCGCCATGTTGCCGACATCGGTATGCACGGCGTAGGCGAAATCGAGCGCGGTGGAATTGCGCGGCAGGGCCAGGATCTTGCCCTTCGGGGTGAACAGGTAGACCTCGTCCGGGAACAGG
>DQIG01000344.1:3570-31458 GCA_003525885.1 Stenotrophomonas sp. | reverse complement strand
GTAGACCTCGTCCGGGAACAGGTCGACCTTGACGTTGTCAAGGAACTCCAGCGAGGACCCGGCAGCACGCTGCGAATCGATCAGTTCGACGATCCAGGCGTGCGCGCGACTCTGCGCGCTGTTGGGCGAGTCGCCACCGAACTTGTAGGTCCAGTGCGCGGCCACGCCGCGTTCGGCGATCAGGTCCATCTCCTCGGTACGGATCTGCACTTCGATCGGCGAGCCATACGGCCCGAACAGCACGGTGTGCAGCGACTGGTAGCCGTTGGCCTTGGGAATGGCGATGAAGTCGCGGAAGCGGCCATCCAGCGGCTTGAAGGTGGCGTGCACCGAACCCAGCGCGTGGTAGCAGCTGGGCACGCTGCGCACGACCAGGCGGAAGCCGAACACATCCATCACCTGGTCGAAGGATTTGTTCTCGTCGCGCATCTTGTTGTAGATGCTCCACGGAGTCTTGATGCGGCTGATCAGCCGATGCTCGATCCCCTCCTTGGCCAGGCGCTGCGACAACTGCACTTCCACCTGCGCCATCGCTTCGCGGCGCACCACCGGCTGGCTGCGGATGTGTTTTTCGATGATGGCGTGGCGCCACGGGTACAGCGCCTTGAACCCCAGGTTCTGCAGCTCGCTCTTGACCAGGCTCATGCCCAGGCGCTGGGCGATGGGCGCGTAGATCTCCAGCGTCTCGCGGGCGATGCGGCCGCGCGCTTCACGGCTCTGCGCGCCCAGCGTGCGCATGTTGTGCAGGCGGTCGGCCAGCTTGATCATGATCACGCGCAGGTCGCGCGACATCGCCAGCAGCATCTTGCGGAAGCTCTCGGCAGCCGCTTCCTGGCGGTCGCGGAACTTCAGCTTGTCCAGCTTGGTCACGCCGTCGACCAGTTCGGCCACGGCTTCGCCGAACTCGGCAGCCAGTGCCTCACGGGTCAGCGGGGTGTCTTCGATGGTGTCGTGCAGGATCGCGGCGATCAGCGCTTCCACGTCCAGCCCGAGCTCGGCCAGCACCTGGGCCACGGCCACCGGATGGGTGATATAGGGCTCGCCCGACTTGCGCGTCTGCCCAGCGTGCGCGGAGGCTCCGACTTCCCAGGCACGGCGCAACAGCGGCAGCTGTTCCGGCGGCAGGTAATGGGCGGCGCGTTCAAGCTGGAGGACGTAGTCGGGTACGGCGGCAGCGGGGGCTGCGGCGACCTTGGCAGTGGGGCCTGGGTTCATGCCCGCAGCCTATTCCAGCGCGACGTTTACGGCAAATCCTGAATGCGAAACAGCCCGCGCGGGGCGGGCTGTTTCGGCACATCCAACGATTGCGTTGATCGATGCGATCAATCGTCGTTCTTGGACATGTCTTCGTCGGCGACCACTTCCGCGGCCGCCCACTCCAGCGCTTCGCGCTCGGCGCGCTCACGCTCGGCCTTCTCGACTTCGTCGATCAGCGCGTTGTCGATCTTGCGGGCGGCGATTTCGCGCAGCGCCAGCACGGTCGGCTTGTCCTCGGTCTCGCTGTTGTCCAGCGTGGCCTGGACGCCGTTGGCGAGCTGGCGGGCACGCTTGGATGCCATCATGACCAGTTCGAAACGGTTGTTAACGACTTCCAGGCAATCTTCTACGGTGATGCGGGCCATACGGGCTCCCGGCGACCGGTCGGCCGCTCAGTCGAATGAGGGAAAGGGGACGGAGTGTACTGGCAGCGGCTGGACAAAATCAAGCCAACCCCCACCCGATTCTTTTGGAATCAGTCAGTTGCGCCCGGATCGGGGGTCAGCAGGGCCTGGATCAGGCCGGCGTGGCGGACCTTCTGGGCCTCCCGGCGCAGGCGGCTGGCGGTGAAGATGGCGCACAGCTCGTCCACCGCGGTGTCGAACACCTCGTTGACGATGACGTAGTCGAATTCGTTGAAGTGCAGCATCTCGTCACGGGCCGCGCCCAGGCGCTGGGCGATGACCGCCTCGCTGTCCTGGCCGCGCTTGCGCATGCGGTCCTGCAGGGCCTGCTTGGACGGCGGCAGGATGAACACGGTGACCGTACCCGGCACCAGCTGGCGCACCTGCTGCGCGCCCTGCCAGTCGATTTCCAGCAGCACGTCCTGGCCAGCGGCCAGCTGCGGCTCCACCGACTGGCGGGCTGTACCCTTCCAGTCGCCGTGCACCCAGGCATGCTCGAAGAAGTCGCCGGCGGCGATCATTTCCTCGAACTTTTCCGCAGAGACGAAATGGTAGTGCTGGCCATTCACTTCACCGGGGCGCATCGCGCGCGACGTGAAGGAGATCGACAGGGCGATCTGCGGGTCACGCGCCAGGGTGGCATTGACGATGCTGCTCTTGCCGGCGCCGGACGGGGCGGCAACGATGTACAGCGTGCCGCGCGCAACGGCGTCCGACGGCTTCGACGGGGCGCTCATGCGGGGGATCCAACGGGTTGATTTCGCAAAATTTTTCCTCGGTGTTCCAGATCCGGCGCGGAGGATCGCGCCAGGACGGCGGGGGCTGCGCGGAACATCCTGGAACCAGGCCCGGCAGACGCTTCCCCGGGGTGCGGGCACGCAACTTTACCAGAGCGGCCCCGTTGCGCGCCCGTCCGGCAGGCGCGGGGCCTTGTGCCACATGGGCATCCGGGGGCCTGTGCTATAACCGGGCCGTACCCAACGACAGCCCGGAGGCCCGCGCCTCCCCGCCATCCCAGGAGAACGGCATGCCATCGATGAGCCGCCGCCAGTTCCTGAAAGTGACCGGGACAACCCTGGTCGGCTCCAGTCTGGCATTGATGGGCTTCGCGCCCGGCATCGCGCTCGCGGAGGTCAGGCAGTACAAGCTGACCCGCGCGACCGAGACCCGCAACACCTGTACCTACTGTTCGGTGGCCTGCGGCATCCTGATGTACAGCCTCGGCGATGGCGCAAAGAACGCCGAGCCGAGCATCTTCCATATCGAGGGCGACCCGGACCATCCGGTCAACCGCGGCACGCTGTGCCCGAAGGGTGCCGGTCTGGCCGACATCATCCACAGCAAGTCGCGCCTGCTCTACCCCGAGTACCGGGCACCGGGCTCGAATGAGTGGAAGCGCCTGAGCTGGGACGATGCGCTGGACCGCATCGCGCGGCTGATGAAGGAAGACCGCGATGCCAACTTCGTGCAGAAGAACGAAGCCGGGCAGACGGTCAACCGCTGGCTGACCACCGGCATGCTGGCGGCCTCGGCCACCAGCAATGAAACCGCGGTGCTGACCCACAAGGTCGTCCGCTCCCTCGGCATGTTGGCATTCGACAACCAGGCACGTGTCTGACACGGCCCGACGGTGGCAGGTCTTGCCCCGACGCTAGGCCGTGGTGCGATGACGAATCACTGGGTCGACATCAAGAATGCCGACCTGATCCTGATCATGGGTGGCAATGCCGCCGAGGCGCACCCGTGCGGGTTCAAATGGGTGACCGAGGCCAAGGCACACAACAACGCCCGGCTGATCGTGGTCGATCCGCGCTTCAACCGCTCGGCCGCGGTGGCCGACGTGTACGCGCCGATCCGCACCGGTACCGACATCGTGTTCCTGGGTGGCCTGATCAACTACCTGTTGACCGAGGACCGCATCCAGCACGAGTACGTGCTGAACTACACCGACATGTCGTTCCTGGTGAAGGACGAGTTCGCCTTCAAGGACGGGCTGTATTCCGGCTACGACGCGCAGAAGCGCAGCTATGACCGCTCCAGCTGGGATTACGTGTACGGCGAGGATGGCTTCGTACGCAGCGACCCGACGCTGAAAGACCCACGCTGCGTCTACACCCTGCTCAAACAGCACTACGCGCGCTACACCGTGGAGATGGTCGAACGCATCTGCGGTACGCCGGCCGACAGCATCCGCCAGATCTGGGACATGATCGCGTCCACCGCCGGCAAGGACAAGGCGATGACCATCCTGTACGCGCTGGGCTGGACGCAGCACTCGATCGGCGCGCAGAACGTGCGTGCCGGCACCATGGTGCAGCTGCTGCTGGGCAACATCGGCGTGGCCGGTGGTGGCATGAACGCACTGCGCGGGCATTCCAACATCCAGGGCCTGACCGACATCGGCCTGATGTCCGACCTGCTGCCCGGCTACCTGACATTGCCGAAGCAGGACGAGCAGGACTACGACGCCTACATCGCCAAGCGCACGCAGAAGCCCCTGCGCGCCAACCAGATGTCGTTCTGGCAGAACTACCCGAAGTTCCACGTCAGCCTGATGAAGTCGTGGTGGGGCGACGCCGCCACCGCCGACAACAACTGGTGCTTCGACCATCTGCCCAAGCTCGACAAGCCGTACGACATGCTGCAGGCGTACGAGCTGATGAATGAAGGCAAGATCCACGGCTACATCTGCCAGGGTTTCAATCCGCTGGCCTCGGCGCCGAACAAGGGCAAGCTGATCAGTGCGTTCTCCAAGCTGAAGTTCATGGTCAGCATGGACCCGCTGGAAACCGAGACCATCGCGTTCTGGCAGAACCACGGTGCGTTGAACGACGTCGACCCGAGCACGATCCAGACCGAGGTGTTCCGCCTGCCGACCACCTCTTTCGCCGAGGAGAACGGCGCGGTGGTGAACTCCTCGCGCTGGCTGCAGTGGCACTGGAAGGGCGCCAATCCACCGGGTGAAGCGCGCAGCGACATCGAGATCATGTCCGAGCTGTTCCATCGCATCAAAGCGATGTACGAGAAGGACGGCGGAGCGTGGTGGGAGCCGGTGCGCGACCTGGCCTGGAAGTACTCCAACCCGGAGGCACCGACGCCGGAAGAACTGGCGATGGAATACAACGGCAAGGCGCTGGTGGATGTGTTCGACCCGAAGGACCCGACCAAGCTGGTGCGCAAGGCCGGCGAGCAGCTGGCCGCGTTCGGTGACCTGCGCGACGACGGCAGCACGTCGTCCGGCTGCTGGATCTACATCGGCGCCTGGGGTCCGGGCGGCAACATGATGGCGCGACGTGACAACAGTGACCCGACCGGCATCGGCAATACCCTCGGCTGGGCCTGGGCATGGCCGGCCAACCGCCGCGTGATGTACAACCGTGCCTCGTGTGACGTGGCTGGGCAACCGTTCGACCCGCGGCGCACGTTGCTGGCCTGGAACGGGAAGAACTGGGGCAGCGTGGACGTGCCGGACTTCAAGGCCGACGAAGACCCCGCCGGTGGCATGGGTCCGTTCATCATGAACCCGGAAGGCATCGCCCGCTTCTTCGCCAAGGCCGGCATGGCCGAGGGACCGTTCCCGGAGCACTACGAGCCGTTCGACACCCCACTGCGCAGCAACCCGCTCAGCCCCGGCCAGGCACAGACGCTGAACAACCCGGCCGCGCGCGTGTTCGCCAGCGACCGTGCCCAGATCGGTTCGCCGGACGAGTTCCCGCATGTGGCCACCACCTACCGCCTGACCGAGCATTTCCACTTCTGGACCAAGCACGGCAAGCTCAACGCCATCATCCAGCCCGAGCAGTTCGTCGAAATCGGCGCGGCGTTGGCCGACGAACTCGGCATCAACAACGGCAGCCGCGTGCGCGTGAGTTCCAAGCGTGGCCATATCGAGGCCGTTGCGATGGTGACCAAGCGCATCAAGGCCCTGCAGATCGATGGCAAGACCGTGCACCAGGTGGGCATACCGATCCACTGGGGTTTCCTCGGTGCAGCCAAGCCCGGCTACATCGCCAATACGCTGACCAACGCCATCGGTGACGGCAACTCGCAGACGCCCGAATCGAAGTGCATCCTGGTCAAGGTCGAGAAGGTGTAGGAGACACGCCATGTCACTGCAATCACTGGACATCATCCGCCGCTCGGCCACCACCACGCCATCACCGGAGGCGCGTGGTGCGCACACCGGGCAGGTCGCCAAGCTGATCGACGTGAGCAAGTGCATCGGCTGCAAGGCCTGCCAGGTCGCCTGCATGGAGTGGAACGACCTGCGCGACGAGGTCGGCAGCTGCGTGGGCAGCTATGACAATCCACCGGACCTGAGCGATCAGTCGTGGACGGTGATGAAGTTCCGCGAGTACGAGGACGAAAAGGGCAAGCTGGAGTGGCTGATCCGCAAGGAAGGCTGCATGCACTGCAGCGACCCGGGCTGCCTGAAGGCCTGTCCGTCGCCGGGCGCGATCATCCAGTATGCCAACGGCATCGTCGACTTCCAGGAAGAGAACTGCATCGGCTGCGGCTACTGCGTGACCGGTTGCCCGTTCGACGTGCCACGCATTTCCAAGAAGGATCACAAGGCCTACAAATGCACGCTGTGTTCGGACCGCGTGGCGGTGGGCCAGGAACCGGCGTGCGTGAAGACCTGCCCGACCGGTGCGATCACCTTCGGCAGCAAGCAGGCGATGACCGAGCATGCCGCTGGCCGCGTGGAAGACCTGAAATCGCGGGGTTACGAGAACGCCGGCCTGTATGACCCGCAGGGTGTTGGCGGCACCCACGTGATGTACGTGCTGCAGCATGTGGACAAGCCGGAGCTGTACGCCGACCTGCCCAAGGACCCGCGCATCAGCCCGATGGTGGAAGTCTGGAAGGGCGTGGCCAAGCCGCTGGGCGTGCTGGCGATCGCCGCCACCGCCTTCGCCGGCTTCCTGCACTACATCGGCATCGGCCGCAACACGGTGGATGAGGAAGAGGAAGAACACGCCGAGCGCGAAGCCGAGAAAATCGAGGAGGACCGGTCATGAGCCGCGCCCCGCGCCCCCGCCAGATCATCCGCTACCGTGCGCCGACCCGCATCAACCACTGGATCGTGGCGATCTGCTTCGTACTGACCGCCTTGTCCGGGCTGGCGTTGTTCCACCCTGCCCTGTTCCCGCTGACCCAGCTGTTCGGCGGCGGACCGTGGACGCGCATCCTGCACCCGTTCGTCGGCCTGGCGATGGTGGTGGGCTTTGCGCTGCTGGCGCTGCGGATGTGGCGTGACAACTTTCTCAGCGCGGACGATCGCGCGTGGATGCGCGGCATGCGCGATGTGCTGCGCAACGAGGACGAGAAGCTGCCGCCGGTGGGCCGCTTCAACGCCGGCCAGAAGCTGCTGTTCTGGGCCATCATCGGTTGCCTGTCGGCGCTGCTGCTGACCGGCTTCGTGATCTGGCGGCAGTACTTCAGCCACTTCTTCCCGATCGGGCTGATCCGTTTCTCGGTCCTTGCCCATGCGCTGTTCGGCTGGGTGCTGGTCTGCGCGATCGTGGTGCACATCTATGCGGCGATCTGGATCAAGGGCTCGGTGCGGGCGATGACCCAGGGCAAGGTGACCTATGGGTGGGCGTACAAGCACCACCGGCAATGGTTCCGGGACATCCTGCGCGGGCGTCGGGAACAGGGGTAGCGGCAGGGCCTGCGGCCCTGCACCCGCCGGATCAACGTCAACGTCAAGAGCAGGCTTCCTGGGGGATGGCGGGGCGGGCTGCTGTTGGTGGGTGTCGACCTTGGTCGACACGATGAACACGGCAACAACCGATGGGGTCAGATCCGTTTTCCTATGGAAAACGGATCTGACCCCAACCATTTCAGATTGCCGGCAGCACGCTGGACGCCAGCGCCGACAACGGCGAGGATGGAGGCTGGTTCTTCTGGCTGGCCCTGCATGGCGCAACGCATCCTTGAACCCGGTGAGATCGAGACGCTCGCCTCGCGCGACGTGCCGCGCATCATCCTGCCCGATACCGAGTCACTGTTCGTTGCACGCGCGGCACGCCTGCGCAGCCTGGCCGCGCACAGTGCCATCGGCGGCTACCTGCAGCTGCTGGCGGCGTTGGCAGATGCACAGCAGGCGCTGCTGGACGACCTGACACCGCAGCAGCGCGAAGCGCTGCAGGTTCAGGCGCGCGCGCAGCAGTCGAGTGCGGCCGCCAGTGCAGGCATGCCGTTGCGGCCGGCCAATACGCTTCATCTGGATGGACGCTGGCGCGACTGGCTGCGCGCGCTGTGCCAACACTGCGCCGATGAAGCCGGGCTGCCGGTGGAAACGCGGCAGGAACTGCTGCGCGTTGCCGCTGGCGACGATGCCTGGCTGGATGCGCAGGCCCATGCCGTGCTGGAGCGCGACGACGCGCCCTCGGTGGACGCGGTCGCGGCGCTGCTGGTGATGAATGCACTGCAGGTGTACTGGGCAGTACTCGCCGCCAGCTTCCGCCCGACCGACCTGAAACCGCTGGCCGATGCGCCAGGGCTGTGCCCGCTGTGCGGCACCCTGCCGGTGACCAGCGTGGTGCAGGCGCGCCCACCCTATGCCTCTTACCGCTACCTGGCGTGTTCGCTGTGCGCTTGCCAGTGGCACTACGTGCGCGTGCAGTGCAGCCAGTGTGGTGCCGCCGGCAAGGACATCGCCTACCGCGCCCTGGCCGATGTGGATGGCGACGCCGGCAAGGCAGTGCGTGACAGCGCGGTGCGTGCCGAGACCTGCGACCACTGCCACAGTTACCGCAAGATCCTGTACCTGGAAAAGGACCCGTCACTGGAACCGGTGGCCGATGACCTCGGCACACTGGCCCTGGACCTGCTGCTGGGCGAGGAGGGCTACGCGCGCGCCAGCCAGAATCCACTGCTGTGGCAATCCGACAGCGACTGAACGATGCCACGCACGTCCCCCACCCCGGCATCGGCCGCTGCCCTGCCCTCGCTGGACCGGCTGCTGCGCCTGCCGGCCTTGTCGCCACTGATTGACGTCCACGGTCGCAGCCGAATCACCCAGCTGCTGCGCGTACATCTGCAGGCGCTGCGTGAGCGTATCAGTGCCGCACAGCTCTCGGCCGAACAGTTGCAACAGGCGATTGAAGGCCCGGCTCTGGTCGCGGCGCTCGACGCCGCCCTTGCCGCCGATGCACGGCTGGACCTGCAGCCGATATTCAACCTGACCGGCACCGTGCTGCACACCAACCTGGGCCGCGCGCTGTTGCCTGATGCCGCCGTACAGGCGGTCACCCGCGCGATGACCGCGCCGGTCGATCTGGAATTCGACATCACCCGAGGCCGCCGCGGCGACCGCGATGCACGGGTGCAGGCGCTGGTCTGCGAGCTGACCGGCGCCGAAGCCGCCACCGTGGTCAACAACAATGCAGCGGCGGTCCTGCTGCTGCTCAACAGCCTGGCCAACCGCCGCGAGGTGGTCGTCTCACGCGGCGAGCTGGTGGAGATCGGCGGCGCCTTCCGCATCCCCGATGTGATGCGCAGCGCCGGCGCGCGACTGCTGGAAGTGGGTACCACCAACCGCACCCACCCGGCCGATTTCACCCATGCCATCGGCACCCGCACTGCGCTGCTGATGGAAGTGCATGCCAGCAACTACGCGATCACCGGCTTCACCGCCAAGGTTGACACCGCTGCAATGGCGGCCATCGCGCACGACCATGGCCTGCCGCTGGTGGTGGACCTGGGCAGTGGCAGCCTGTGCGACCTGGCGGCTTTCGGCCTGCCACACGAGCCGACCGTGCAGGAAACACTGGCGGCCGGCGCCGATCTGGTCTCGTTCAGTGGCGACAAGCTGCTGGGCGGGCCACAGGCCGGCATCGTCGCCGGCCGCGCCGACCTGATCGCACGGATCAACCGCAATCCGCTCAAGCGTGCGCTGCGCATGGACAAGATGGGCCTGGCTGCGCTGGAAGCGGTGCTGGCCCTGTACCGCGAGCCGGAACTGCTGGCACAGCGGCTGCCGACACTGCGTACGCTCTCGCGAGCGCAGGATGACATTGATGCGCAGGCCCAGCGCCTGCTGCAGCCGATGCGTTCCGCGCTGGCGACCGGCTACACGCTTGAACGGGCATCGATGCACAGCCAGATCGGCAGCGGTGCACAGCCGCGGGCGCAGCTCGGCAGTGCCGGTCTGCGCATCACCACTGCGCACCGTGGCGGACTGGACCGCTTGGCCAAACGCCTGCGGCAGCTGCCACGGCCGGTGCTGGGCCGCATCGCCGATGACGCACTGTGGCTTGACCTGCGCTGCCTGGAACCTGCAGATGAAGCGGCGTTCCTGGCCCAATGGAGCACGCTGCAGGCATGATCGTCGGTACCGCCGGGCATATCGACCATGGCAAGACACGCCTGGTGCGGGCGCTGACCGGCATCGAAACCGATCGCCTGCAGGAAGAGCGCACGCGCGGCATCTCCATCGAACTGGGCTATGCCTATGTCCCTGTGAAAAGCACGGGCGACGGGAATGCCGAGTCGACGTTGGGCTTCGTCGACGTGCCGGGCCATGAGCGCTTCGTGCATACGATGGTGGCCGGCGCCACCGGCATCGATGTTGCCCTGCTGGTGATCGCCGCCGACGACGGCGTGATGCCGCAGACCCGCGAGCACCTGGCGATCCTGCAATTGCTGGGCGTGGATCGCGGTGCGGTCGCCCTGACCAAGATCGACCGCGTGGACGCCGCGCGCGTCGCCCGGGTCGAGATCGAGATCGCCGCTCTGCTGGCCGGAACGCCGCTGCAGGATTCCCCTGTATTCGCCTGCAACAGCACCTCACCCGATGATGCCGGCATCAACGCATTGCGCGCCCACCTGCATGCCTGGGCCGCAGGGGATGCCAACGCGCGCCGGGACGAGCCGCGCAGCGAGCTGTTCCGCATGCCGGTGGATCGCGTGTTCTCGCTGGCCGGCCACGGCACGCTGGTGACCGGCGCGGTGCATGGCGGCGTCGCCACGGTTGGCGACCACCTGCAGCTGATGCCCGCCGCCACCGACGTACGCGTGCGCAGCATCCACGCGCAGAACCGGGCCAGCGACCGCGCCATGGCCGGCCAGCGCTGCGCGTTGAACCTGGCTGCCATCGCGCGCGACGACATCCACCGTGGCGACTGGATCGCCGACCCGCGCGCCCTGCTGGCGACCACCCGCATCGACGTGCGGCTGCGGCTTTCCGCGCTGGCCGCACCGTTGCGCGACTGGGCGCCGCTGCACGTCCACTGGGGCACGATGCACCGGCAGGCCCATGTGGTACTGCTGGAGGACGACGATCACGGCAACGGACAGCTCGTGCAGCTGGTCTTCGATGTACCGGTCTGTGCGATGTGTGGTGATCGCTTCATCGCCCGTGATTCAGCAGCGACCCGCACGCTGGGCGGTGGCATCGTGCTGGACCCGGACCCGCCGCAGCGGCGCCGGCGCAGCCCGGCACGGCTCGCATGGCTGGAAGCACTTGAGCAACTGGCTGCGGGGGCCGGAATCGGTCCGCTATTGCGACAGGCTCCCTTCGGCATACCCATGGCCGCGCTGCAACGCTACTGCCGGCGCGCCGCCGACCGGATCGATCTTCCTGCAGACACACAGCGCATCGTCACCCGCGAAGACACGGTGGTCATCCTCGCCTCGCACTGGCAGGCACTGCGCGAGCAGGTAATCGCCTCTCTACGCAGCTGGCATGAGCGACGCCCCGACGAACCTGGTGTCGACAGCGGGCGCCTGCAGCGCAGCACCCTGCCCGCGGTTGCGGCGAGCCTCTGGAATTCCCTGCTGCAGGACCTGCTCGCCGACGGCACGCTGCAGCGCGCGGGCGCCTGGTGGCGCCTGCCCGGCCATGACCATGCACCACCGGAGCGTGAACGCCTGCTGCTGGAACGCGTGCTTCCGCAGCTGCATGCCGGTGGCTTCGATCCGCCATGGGTGCGCACTCTGGCCGCCGAGATCGGCCTGGCCGAAGACGAGGTTCGGGCGGTGCTGCGCCGCGCCGCCGCGCGTGGCGAACTGTTCCAGGTGGTACCGGACCTGTTCTATGCACCGGCCCGCATTGCCGAACTCGCCGCGATCGTCGCGCAGCTGTCACAGGCCAGCGGCACGGTGGACGCAGCGGCCTTCCGCGATGCCATCGGCCTGGGCCGCAAACGCAGCATCCAGATCTTGGAGTTCTTCAATCGCGTTGGCTACACTCGACGCGTCGGTGACCAGCATCGGCCGCGCGGCGACCTGCAGTGGAACGCGGCCCGCGACTGAGCCCACCGGTACCGCCGTACTTTCGGAAGGCATGCGCATCCGGGCATGCGGCTGGGCTTCAAACCCAGTAGGGGGCGTCGATCGTCCCCTGGTAGGTTCGACTCCTGCTGCCTTCCGCCATTCGTGTTTCCGCAGGAGATGTCGGCATGGCCACGCACGCGCAGTCCCCCGCCCCTTCAACGGCCGATGCCCCGCAACGACTGACCTCGCTGGCACACGGTGGCGGCTGCGGCTGCAAGATCGCGCCGGGCGTGCTGAGCGAACTGCTGCGCGGCGTTCCGGCGCTTCCGGCACCGGCTGAGCTGCTGGTCGGTCGCGAGACCAGCGACGACGCCGCGGTGTACCGACTCGATGATCGCCAGGCAATCGTCGCCACCACCGATTTCTTCATGCCCATCGTCGACGACCCGTTCGACTTCGGCCGCATCGCCGCCACCAACGCGCTGTCGGACCTGTATGCGATGGGCGCGCGCCCACTGTTCGCACTGGCCATCGTCGGCATGCCGATCAATACGCTGCCACAAGACACCATCCGCGGCATCCTGCTGGGCGGCGAACGCGCCTGCGCTGATGCCGGCATCGTGGTGGCCGGCGGCCACAGCATCGATTCGGTGGAACCCATCTACGGCCTGGCTGCGATCGGCGTGCTCGATCCGAAGCGGCTCAAGCGCAATGCCGATGCCCGCGCCGGCGACGTGCTGGTGCTGGGCAAGCCGTTGGGCGTGGGCGTGTATTCGTCGGCGCTGAAGAAGGAGGTGCTGGATGCCGAGGGCTACCGGCAGATGATCGAGTCAACCACCCGCCTGAATACCGTGGGCATACCCCTGGCCGCGCTGGACGGCGTGCATGCCATGACCGACGTCACCGGCTTCGGCCTGCTCGGCCACCTGCTGGAAGTGTGCCGTGCCAGCGGTGTTGCCGCCGAAGTGGACAGCGCGCATGTCCCGCTGCTGCCGCAGACGCTGGAGCTGCTGCAGCGTGGCTGCGTGACCGGCGCCTCCAACCGCAACTGGGCTTCCTATGGCACCGAGGTGCGCTTCGCCGAAGGCTTGGCCGCCCACTGGCAGCCACTGCTGACCGACCCGCAGACCAGCGGCGGCCTGCTGGTGTCCTGCGCCCCGGAAGCGGTGGATGCGGTGCTGGCCTGCTTCCACGACGCGGGGTTCGGCCAGGCGGCCGTGGTGGGGCGATTGGGCGAAGGCGCGCCGGGCGTCAGCGTGCGCTGATGCGCTGAAACGACAAGGGCGCCCGAAGGCGCCCCTGCTGTATCGCTGGATGCAACATCACTCGATGTTCTGCACCTGTTCGCGGATCTGGTCGATCAGCACCTTCAGCTCCACCGCAGCATTGGACGTACGGCTGTCCACCGACTTCGAGCCCAGCGTGTTGGCTTCGCGGTTGAACTCCTGCAGCAGGAAGTCCAGGCGACGACCGACCGGCTCGCGCTGCTTGAGCACGCGGCGGATCTCGACGATATGGCTGCCAAGACGGTCCAGCTCTTCATCCACGTCCAGCTTCTGCAGCCACAGCACCAGTTCCTGCTCGGCGCGACCAGGGTCGACCGGGTGCGGCAGATCGGCCAGGCGCGCGGCCAGCTTGGCGCGCTGGCCGTCGCGAATGGCCGGAATCAGCGTGCGAACTTCAGTGGCGATGCGTTCGATGCCGTCCACGCGTTCACTGATGGCGGTCGACAACTTGCTGCCTTCGCGCTCACGAGCCTCGACGAAGCCGTCCAGCACCTGGTCCAGCAGCGCCAATGCCTCGACCTGCAGGGCGGCGGCATCGGTGGCTTCGCCGCGGGTCACGCCCGGCAGCTGCAGCAGGTCGGTGAAGCTGACCTGCAGGTTGGGGAAATCGGAGGTCAGGCGATGCGCCAGGCGGCCCAGCTGGCCCAGCAGGGCTTCGTCCACCTGCAGGTTGGCCGCCGCTTCCGGCGCGCGCAGGCGCATCACCAGATCCAGCTTGCCACGGCTCAGGCGCGCGGCAATGCGCTCGCGCAGCTGCGGTTCGAGCGCCCGCAGTTCCTCGGGCAGGCGGGTGCCCACCTCCAGGAAGCGGTGGTTGACCGAGCGCAGCTCGCAGCCCAGCGTGCCCCACGGGGTGACCCGCTCGCCGCCGGCATAGGCGGTCATGCTTCGAATCATGGAATGTGTCCGGTGCGTGCAAAGGGGGAATGGTACCCTAGCGCCCTCACCAGAGCCCCCTTGCCCGCCCCGTGAAGGCCGCGGGCGTGGCGGCGTACTCCCTCGCCATTACGGAACCCGCACCATGTCCGATTCCCGCCCCAGCGGCCGCCAGCCCGACCAGCTCCGCCCGGTCGTCATCCAACGCGGCTTCACCCGCCATGCCGAAGGTTCGGTACTGGTCTGCTTCGGTGAAACCCGTGTGCTGTGCACCGCCAGCGTCGAGAACCGCGTGCCGGGCTTCCTGCGCGGCAAGGGCGAAGGCTGGGTGACCGCCGAGTACGGCATGCTGCCGCGCGCCACCCACACCCGCAGCGACCGTGAAGCGGCCCGTGGCAAGCAGGGCGGCCGCACGCTGGAGATCCAGCGCCTGATCGGCCGCAGCCTGCGTGCCTGCGTGGACCGCAACGCGCTGGGCGAGCGCACCATCACTCTTGACTGCGACGTGCTGCAGGCCGACGGTGGCACCCGCACCGCCGCCATCACCGGCGCCTACGTGGCCCTGGTCGATGCGGTGAACGTGCTGATGAAGCGTGGCGACATCAAGCGCAACCCGATCCTGGGCGCAGTGGCCGCGGTGTCGGTGGGCGTGTACCGCGGCACCCCGGTGCTGGACCTGGACTACGCCGAAGACAGCGACTGCGACACCGACATGAACGTGGTGATGAACGACGGCGGCGGCTTCATCGAGCTGCAGGGTACCGCCGAAGGCCACGCCTTCCGTCGCGATGAACTGGACGCGCTGCTGGGCCTGGCCGAGAAGGGCGTGGCCGAGCTGCTGGCCGCGCAGCAGGCGGCGCTGTCGGCATGAACCGGCGCCTTGCCCTGACCACCCTGGTGGTGGCCGACTATGACGAAGCCATTGCCTGGTACACCGGCAAGCTCGGCTTCGCACTGTTGGAGGACATCGACCAGGGCCACAAGCGTTGGGTGGTGGTCGGCCCGACCGACGGCAGCGCCGCTGCCCTGTTGCTGGCACGCGCCAGCGACGAGGCGCAACGCAGCCGCATCGGCAACCAGACCGGTGGCCGCGTCGCCTTCTTCCTCAACACCGACGACTTCCACCGCGACCACGCGGCGATGCTGGCCGCCGGGGTCGAGTTCCTGGAAGCGCCTCGCGAAGAACCCTATGCGACGGTCGCGGTATTCCGCGATCTCTACGGCAACACCTGGGACCTGCTGGAGCCCCGTCAATGAAGAAACTGGTACTGGCCAGCCACAACGCCGGCAAGCTGGTGGAAATGCGCGAGATCCTCGCCGACCTGCCGCTGCAGATCACCTCGGCCGCCGAGCTGGGCCTGGGTGACGTGGAAGAGACCGGCCTGACCTTCGTCGAGAACGCGCTGCTGAAGGCACGCGCGGCCTGCGAAGCAACCGGCCTGCCGGCGCTGGCCGATGATTCGGGCCTGATCGTCGATGCCCTCGGCGGTGCGCCGGGCCTGTACAGCGCGCGCTATGCCGGTCGCCCGACCAATGACGCGGCCAACAATGCCAAGCTGCTGGACGCCATGGCCGACGTGCCCGATGGCCAGCGCCGCGCGCGCTTCTACGCGGTGATCGTGCTGCTGCGCCACGCCACCGACCCGCAGCCGCTGATCTGCGAGGGTCGCTGGGAAGGCGAGATCATCCGCGAACTGCGCGGCAGCAATGGCTTCGGTTACAACCCGGTGTTCCTGGATACCACCCACGGCCAGACGGCCGCGGAAATGGACACCACGCTGAAGAACACCATCAGCCATCGCGCCCTCGCCCTGCAGCAGCTCAAGCAGCAGCTGGTGACGCTGTACTGACGCCACCCGATCGAACCAGGGAAGCCGGCCAATGGCCGGCACTACCGATGAAGCCCATGCCGCACGCCCACGACCACTGCAATCACCTGCCCGGCGAAGCCTGCTCCGCTGACCACGACAGCCCGCCGCGGCTGGTGCCGCCGCCGCTGTCGTTGTACGTGCACCTGCCGTGGTGCGTGCGCAAGTGCCCGTACTGCGATTTCAATTCGCACCAGGCCAAGGGCGAACTGCCGTTCGATGCCTACATCGATGCACTGCTGCGCGACCTGGACCAGGACCTGCCGCTGGTCTGGGGCCGGGTGGTGCACAGCGTGTTCTTCGGTGGCGGAACGCCCAGCCTGTTCCCGCCGGAAGCGATCGACCGCTTCCTGCAGCAGGCCAGTGCGCGCCTGCGCTTCGCCCCCAACGCCGAAATCACCCTGGAAACCAACCCGGGCACCGCCGAGCATGGCCGTTTCGACCGCTACCGCGCGGCCGGCGTGAACCGCCTCAGCTTCGGCATCCAGAGTTTCGACGACGCCATGCTCAAGCGCCTGGGCCGTATCCACGACAGTGGTGAAGCCGAGCGAGCGGTAAAGATGGCGCAGGACGCGGGCTACGACAACTTCAACATCGACCTGATGTACGCACTGCCGGAACAGACCCTGGCCGGTGCCGAGGCCGATCTGGAACGTGCGTTCGCACTGCAGCCTGCGCACATCTCGCACTACCAGCTGACTCTGGAACCGAACACGGTGTTCTTCGCGCGGCCGCCGCAGGGCATTCCCGATGAAGACAACGCCTGGGACATGCAGGAACACTGCCAGGCACTGCTGGCGCAGGCTGGTTTCGGCCAGTACGAGGTCAGCGCCTACGCGCGCCCCGGCCGGCAGAGCGCACACAACCTGAACTACTGGCGTTTCGGCGATTACCTGGGCATCGGTGCCGGCGCGCACGGCAAGATCAGTTCGGGCGCCGAGGAACATGTACTGCGCCGCTGGAAGCTGAAGCACCCGCAGGCCTACCTGGACAGCGCTGGCACTCCGGCCTCGTTCGGCGGCGACGACGTGATCGCAGCCGAGCGGCTGCCGTTCGAGTACATGCTCAACCTGCTGCGCCTGCACGAAGGTTTCGGCCTGCGTGATTTCGAGTCGCGCACCGGCCTGCCGCGCAGCGTACTGGATGCCCCCCTGGCCCAGGCCATGCAGCGCGGCTGGCTGGAAGTGACGGATGGCCATGTGCAGCCAACCGAGCTGGGCCGCCGCTTCACCAACGATGTGGTGAGCCTGTTCCTGGAGGATTGATCCTCGCGTGGCAGAGGGCCGTGCCGGCCGCTGGCCGGCAATCCGGTGAGGACAGAGCTGCCGGCCAGCGACCGCCACGACCGTTCATCCGCCGGGCCATGCCCGCCGAACGTGAGACACATTCACCCTAAAGTAGCGCCGACATCGGCCGACACGGTAGATTCACAAGATCGATCCGCGGGAATCCGGGTACCGCTCGCCGATGTCAGCTGTCTTTTCCATTACCTCTGCCGACAAAGCCCGCCTGGCCGCCAGCGACCTGCCACCGCGGGTGCGTGAGCTGCTGGGCGCGTTGATCGGCCTGTGCCGGCAAACGCTGGCCGCGCCGCTGATCCTGACCGTTGAAGCGCTGGAGCAGACGCTGCTGCACGACGCCGACCGCGCACGCAATCCGATGCAGCAGGCGGATCTGATGGCCCAGCGTGGCCAGCTGCATGCCTTCGCCGGTCACTTCGCCGACCGCATGCTCGATGCCGTGGCCGAGGCGCTGGCCGGCCTGCGCGAGCCGTCCACCGCCACTGCAGCCCATGCCACGCCGCCGCCCCTGCCTGGCATGCTCGGTCTGTCGCTGGTCGACGAGCACGAGGTGGATCGCGATCTGCTGCTGACCGAGATGATCCGGCGCGAGACCCTGCGTTCAACCAATACGCTGAACCTGCTGGGCCAACGCCTGGGCGTGCTTGCAGCGGCGCCGGCATTCGAGGCCGACACCCTGCCGCTGGCGCCGCAGGCCCTGTGCGCGATGGTGCGCAGGATCGCCGAACAGGATGCTCTCGGCGTGGAAGTGCAGCTTGCGCTGTACCGCAGCTTCGAGCGGCAGGTGCTGGAACGCCTGGGCGATGTCCTGGACCGCGCCAATGCGCTGCTGGCCCAGCACGGCGTGCTGCCGGGGCTGGTCTATACCCCGTACCTGGCACGCTCGTCGAGCACCCGGCGGATCATTACCCAGTCGGTCGGAGGCGGCCGCGCAACCCAGCCTGCCAAGCGCGCCGCCGCGCCGTTGACCGGCTGGAACGGCTCCGCCCCCGCCGGCTCCTGGTCGAACCTGGTGCAGGACGCCTTCAACGATACAAGCAGCGCGGGTCCCGGCGCTCCGGGCGTGACTACGTCCACCAGCAGTGCGCTGCACGAGCTGCTGCAGCAGGCCCGCCATGCCACTCCACCCCCTGCGGAAACCGCTGCCGTGCCCAGCGCAGCAGTCGATGCGGTCCTTGCACGCCTGCAGGCCCAGTCCAGCACGGCCACCGGCGTCGCCGACCTGCAGGCCGCGGTGGTCGCCCAGCTGCGCAGCGAGCACGGCGCGCAGGCCCAGCTGGGCAGCCACGACCGCGACAACCTCGACCTGCTGCGCCTGCTGATGCAGCAGGTACAGCAGCAGCAGCGCCCCGATCCGGTACCGGCCGCGCTGCTGGCGCGCCTGCAGGTGCCGCTGGCGCGCGCGGCGATGGCCGACCCCGGCTTCTTCGTGCGCGACGAACATCCCGCACGCGAACTGCTCAACCAGATTGCCGAAGTCGGCGCCAATTGGCTGGGCGACGATGATGTGGACCCACAGTTGCTGCAGCGCATGGCGCAGAGCGTGCAGGGCCTGCTCGGCCAGGACGCGCGCTCGCCCGAGGCCTTCGCCACCGCCAACGAAGACGTGCAGCAGCACCAGCGCGCGGCGGCCCATCGCGCCGAACTGGCCGAGCGCCGCCACGTCGAAGCTGCACGCGGCAAGGAACGGCTGGAACTGGCGCGTCGCCAGGCCAACGCACAGATCGACCAGTGCTGCGACGCACAGGAACCACCGCGCTTCGTGCAGACCCTGCTGCGGCAGGCCTGGGCCGATGCACTCACCCTCACCCGCCTGCGCCATGGCGACGATTCACCGCAATGGCAGGAACGCCTGCACCAGACCGAACGCATTGCCGCGGTGACCGCGCAGGCCGTCGATGCGCCCGGCGGTACCGATGCATCGCTGGCCAGCGATGTCGAGTCCGCGCTGGTACAGGTCGGCTATCACGCCGAGGAAGCCGCTGCCGTTGCCCGTCGCCTGGCCACGCCCGGGGGCGAGGACGAAAGCACCTCGCGCACTGAACTCAGCGCACGGCTGAAGGCGCGTGCACGGCTGGGCGAACATGCCGCCAGCGGCAGCGGCCCTGCGTCGCTGGCACCACGCAGCAGCGCCGAAGAGGCCGCCTACCAGCAGCTGGCCACCCTGCCCTTCGGCAGCTGGTTCGACATCGACAATGGTGATGGCACGCTGCGCCGCCAGCGCCTGTCCTGGTACAGCCTGCTGACCGGCCACGCCCTGTTCGTCAATCCGCGTGGGCAGAAGATCGCCGATACCGACCTCGACACGCTTGCCCGGCAGATCAGCGCCGGACGCGCGCAGCTGGTCACCGAAGACAAGGGACGGCTGGTCGATCGCGCATGGCAGGCCAGCCTCGGTGCGCTGCGTGCGCTGGCCGGCGGCCGTTCCAGGGAGACGTCCGTTTGAATACGCAACCACCGCAGGACACCCGCCGCGCACCGCGCCGCCAGGTCTCGGACCTGGTGCCGGTTACCGACCAGATGCGCGAAAGCGTGGTGGGCCGGCTCGGCAACGTCTCCGAGACCGGCATGCTGATGCTGGCCAGCACGCCGCTGCGCGAGGATGCGCTGTACCAGTTCCGCTTCCCGTTACCGATGGGCGACGGCCGCCACGAGGCCATCGACGTGGGCGTGCACCTGCTGTGGAGCGAACCTGCGCATGTGCCCGGCCAGAGCTGGACCGGCTTCCGTTTTCTCACCCTGTCGCGCGAACATCGGCAGCTGCTGCGCCAGTGGGTGGGCGAAGACAGCGACGAGGGGCCGGTTTCGACGGCCTGAGTGCCGGTTCCAGCACAGCGGTTTTCCCCGGTATGCGGCAGAATCTAGGGCCGTTTTCCGTGTCGAGCCACCGCAATGATCCAGCAAGACCCCGGCGCCCTGTATCCCGACCACCTGGCCGTGCTGTGCCGACGCGCCGAACAGGCGCTGGCCCGCGGCGGCTTCGATCACCTGGTGGTGCCCAGCGGCACCCTGCACTACCAGGTGTTCGACGATCGCGACTACCCTTACGCGGTCAATCCGCAGTTCAAGGCCTGGCTGCCACTGACCCGCGTGCCCAACAGCTGGATCGTGTTCACCCCCGGCAAGCGCCCGGCGGTGATCTTCCACCAGCCCTTCGACTACTGGCACGTGGTGCCCGACGCCCCCAGCGGCTGGTGGGTGGAACACTTTGACATCCACATCATCCGCAAGCCGGAAGAGGCGCTGGCCCTGCTGCCGGCCGACCCGTCGCGCTGCGCGATCCTCGGCGAACCGCAGAGCGCGCTGGGCAGCTATGTGCCGAACAACCCGGCACCGGTAGTGAACTACCTGGAATGGCACCGCAGTAGCAAGACGCCGTATGAAATCGCGCTGATGCGCCAGGCGCAGGTGCTGGGCGTGCGTGGCCACCGCGCCGCCGAGGCCGCGTTCCGCAACGGCGCCGACGAGTTCAGCATCCACATGGCGTACTGCCAGGCCGTCGGCCAGGACGCCAACGAGCTGCCCTACGGCAACATCGTAGCGCTGAACGAACATGCCGCCGTGCTGCATTACACCGAGCTGGGCCGCAAGGCACCGCAACCGCTGCGCAGTTTCCTGATCGATGCCGGCGCCAGCGCGCAGGGCTACGCCAGTGACATCACCCGCACTTACGCCGCGCAGGGCCACGACGAATTCGCTGCAATGATCGCCGCCGTCGACGCTGCCCAGCAGCAGATGTGTTTGGCGGTGCGCCCGGGCTTCGACTACAAGCAGCTGCACGTGGACGCACATCTTGCGCTGATGGGCGTGCTGAAGGACTTCGGCGTGATCAGGGTGTCGCCGCAGACCGCGCTGGAGACCGGCGTCAGCGCCGCATTCTTCCCGCACGGCATCGGCCACCTGATCGGCCTGCAGGTGCACGACGTGGCCGGTTTCGCGGCCAGCGACGAAGGCGGCCGCATCGAGCGCCCGGCGGGCCATCCGTACCTGCGCCTGACCCGCGTGCTGGAACCGGGCATGGTGGTGACCATCGAACCGGGCCTGTACTTCATCGACATGCTGTTGAACGAAGTGAAGGACGCCGGCCATGGCGATGCGATCAACTGGGACCGCGTGGACTTCTTCCGTCCGTATGGCGGCATCCGCATCGAAGACGAAGTGCTGTGCACCGAGGGCGAAGCGGACAACCTGACGCGGCCGGAGTTTGCGGCGGCGAACGGCTGAACCCCTCGTGGTGGGTCGCGGAATGCGGCTCATGGGTTTGGCGGGGCGGGTAGGCCATGCAGGGGACGCTGCAAGTACGTCCCTGTAAGCTCGATGGCGCCATCCATGGCGCCAACGCCCCTGCATGGTCGACACCTACCAACAACCGCAATTGCCAGTAGATCCATGCCATGCGTGGATGATTCATTCGATGTCTGACAGATGTGCCGACCAACGGTCGGCACCCACCAACAGCCGCAGGAATCTGTCAGAGGTGGGGCGGTGTGGGTGGGCAGGACCGTTGGCGCCATGGATGGCGCCGTCGAGCCCCCATGGGTGAGGGCGCTTTGCTTGCGAAGCACTGCTTCGCAAGCGCCCGAACGCACAGCCGCCAGCGGCTGGGCCGGGCCCCGGAGGGGGACTTGCGCCGTCCCCCGCAACCTGAGCCACCCCGCCTCCCCTCAGGAAGCCAGCCTTTGACGTTGACGTTGCTTCGGCTTCGGCGGGTGCAGGGCGCAGCCCTGCCAAACAACACCCCTCAATAACGAGGCCGGCCTTCTTCCAGCACCTGGCGCAGGAACGGCACAGTGATCCGCCGCTTCGCCGCCAGCGATTCGCGGTCCAGCCAGTCCAGCAACGTGATCAATCCACCCAGCTCGCGGCCGGTGTGCGACAGCAGCCACTCGATGGCCGCCTCGTCGATGGCCAGGCCGCGTCGCAGTGCACGCTCGCGCAGCACCGCTGCCCGCCCTTCCTCATCCAGCGGCTGCAGCAGCACGCGCACGCACTGGCCCAGCCGCGAGCGCAGGTCCGGCAGCACCAGGCCCAGCTCGCCCGGTGCCTTCTGCGCGGTGTAGAGCACGGTCACACCTGCAGCGCGTGCGCGGTTGTGGAAATCAAACAGCGCGACCTCGTCCTCCCGGTTGCCGGCGACCTCGTCCAGGCCGTCCAGCGCCACCAGTTCGCGCGCTTCCAGCCCGTCGAGTGCTGCGCGTACGCGGCCCGCGGCACTGGCCAACGGCACGTACGTCGGCAGGCGGCCCGCCTGCTCGGCGCTGGAGCACATCGCCAGCGCCTGGTGGGTCTTGCCGGTTCCCGCCGCCCCTTCCAGGTAGACCCAATCGTGGCTGGCACCGACCGCGATCGCGCGCAGCTGCGCCAGCGCGCCATCCGGCGCGCCGATGAAGGTCTCCAGGCGCTGGTCCCGCGGGTAATGCAGGGCCAGCGGCAGTTGCGGCACACCCATCACTTCAGGTCGGGGCCCTTGTCGTTCGGAACAATGATATGGGGGGTATCGACCACGCCATCAAGCACGATCGCCGGCTTCTCCCCCACGTACAGCTCGCTCTGGCGGTAGCGCTGGTGGGCATAGCGCAGCAGCACGTTGGTCACCGCCGCCACCGGCAGCGCCAGCAGCATGCCGAGGAAGCCGAACAGCTGGCCACCGGCCATCACCGCGAAGATCACCGCCACCGGGTGCAGGCCGATCTTGTCACCGACGATGCGCGGGGTCAGCACGTAGCTTTCCAGCAGCTGGCCCACGGTGAACAC
Source organism: Stenotrophomonas sp. (assembly GCA_003525885.1). GTDB lineage: Bacteria > Pseudomonadota > Gammaproteobacteria > Xanthomonadales > Xanthomonadaceae > Stenotrophomonas. The sequence goes on along the minus strand of DQIG01000344.1, from coordinate 8,488 downwards.
CACGCCGACCAGGATCAGCAGCTTCAGGTCGAAGCCCTGTGCCTGCACCAGCGCAGCCACGATGGCCATCAGGATGCCGGTGGTCGCGCCCAGGTAGGGGATGAAGCTGATCAGGCCGGCAATCAGGCCGATCAGCAGGCCCAGCTTGAGGCCGACCAGCGACAGGCCGCCGGCGTAGATCACGCCCAGCGCCAGCATCACCAGGAACTGGCCGCGGATGAACGCACCCAGCACCTCGTTGGACTCGCGCGCCAGCGCGCTGATGGTGCCGATGTGGTTGCGCGGGATCACCGAGGCCACCCGCTCGACCAGCTTGTCCCAGTCGCGCAGGAAGTAGAACGCCAGGATCGGCAGCAGCAGGATGTTGACCACCCAGGTCACCATCGCAAAGCCCGAACGCGAGACGTAGCCCATGAACGTGGTGGCGAAGCCGCCGGCCTGCTGCCAGTGGCTGCGCACCCAGTCGATCAGGCGATCCGGATCCAGCCACTGCATCACTTCCAGCCCGGTCTTGTGCTCGAACCAGGGGATGCCGGTCTGCATCAGCCACGCCTGCGCCTGCGGCGCGACCGCGATAACGGTGGTGATCTGGCGCTCGATCATCGGCACCAGCACCAGCAGCAGCGCCACGATCACCAGCACCATCGCCGCGAACACCAGCACCACGCCGGTCATGCGCGAGCGGCCGGTGGCCTCGATGCGGTCCACCAGCGGGTCACCCAGCCAGGCCAGCGCCAGCGCCAGCACGAACGGGGTCAGGATCGGCGCCAGCAGCCACACCACCCAGCCGATCAGGCCGGCGAACAGGATGTACTTCAGGCGGCGCAGGAACTGCGCGATTTCCGCTTCCGGGGTCAGAGTCATCGCAGCCGGTACTCGTTGCTGACCGGTGCGGCCACCGGAGCACCGGTGGTGTCATCGATCGGGGTCGGCAGCGCCGGCAGCGGCGCGCTGGGCACCAGAACGCCGTTGTCGCCGAGCATGCGGTTGAAGCCGGCCAGGCCGGTGGTCATCTCCACGCTCAGCTCCAGCTGGCCGGCCGAGGCGTGCAGCGGGGTGACATTGCGCACCACCGGTACTTCGCGCAGGCCGGCAGCCAGGCGCAGGTAGTCATCGGCACTGTTGATGCCGGTCACCACCACGCGGTAGGTGCCGGCCTGGCCAGTGGCCACGCCGGCCTTGGCGTAACGCTTGACCAGCGCATCGGCGGCGCCATCGGCACCCGCGGCCATCGCGCGCATGGCGTTGGCGTCCTTGCTGGTCCACTTGTTCAGTTCACGACCGTTGTCGACGAACACCCAGTCCGCCTGCCAGCCGCCGTTGGCACGGTACAGCTTGCCGATCAGCTGCATCGGCGGCGAATAGCGCGAGGAGGCACGGGCCACGGCGGCACTGTCCTGGCGCCAGATGGCACCGGCCAGGGCCTGTTCGGCAGCGCCGCCGCTGGGCAGGCCCAGCTTGTATCCCCGCTCGATGGCGCGGTTCAGCAGCGGACGGGCGGCATTGGCCTGCTGCACGCTGACCAGGCGCGGGCCACTGCCGTCGTCGACGGCCAGCCACAGCACCGGCTTCGGTCGCGGCTGCGGCCACAACGGCAGGCCCAGCGCCGAGACCAGCGAATCGACATCATCCTCGCGGAAGCGGGCCACCAGCAGGGTCCTGAAGCTCGGTGCGCCGCTGGCGCCCACGCTCTGGTCCTGCTTGTAGTCGTAGCTGGCCACGTAGTCCTTGGCATTGCGCAGCGCCTGCACCACGCCGGGGCGGGACATCACGTTGCGGTCGCCGGACAGTTTGCCCAGCACCACGCTCAGGGCACGGGCCAGGGCGCCGTTACGATCGGCTTCGGCCTGGCTGTTGACGGGCACTTCGGCCTCGTACGCACCCGAGGCGGTGGCGACATCTCCCTCGGTGCGCAGGCCGCTCTGGGCCATCGTGGCCACCGGCAGGCTCAGTGCAAGGAGCAGGGTCAGAATCAGGCTGCGGCGCATCAGGACATCCATTGGCTCGACGAATCCGGGGGAATTGTTGCCCGAATACGGCCTTTGCGCCAATGCGGCCTGTTAAAATCGCTCGTTCAACCCCTGCCAGCGCCGACGCCCGTGACCAACACCCCGTCTTCCGCCCCCTCCCCCCTCACCTACCGTGACGCGGGTGTCGACATCGACGCCGGCAACGAGCTGGTCGAGCGGATCAAGCCCCTGGTCAAGCGCAGCTTCCGCCCGGAAGTGATGGGCGGCCTGGGTGGCTTCGGCGCCCTGTTCGACCTGTCCAACAAGTACCGCGAGCCGGTGCTGGTGTCGGGTACCGACGGCGTGGGCACCAAGCTGAAGCTGGCCCACCAGCTGAACCGCCACGATACCATCGGCATCGACCTGGTCGCGATGTGCGTGAACGACGTGCTGGTGCAGGGCGCCGAGCCGCTGTTCTTCCTCGACTACTTCGCCACCGGCAAGCTGGACATCGACACGGCCGCGGCGGTCGTGGGCGGCATCGCCAACGGCTGCACCGAGGCCGGTTGCGCGCTGATCGGCGGCGAAACCGCTGAAATGCCCGACATGTACGCCCCGGGCGAGTACGACCTGGCCGGCTTCACGGTCGCAGCGGTCGAGAAGAGCGAGCTGAAGGACGGCGCCAGCGTAGCTGCCGGCGACGTGCTGATCGGCATCGCCTCGTCCGGCCCGCATTCCAACGGCTATTCGCTGGTGCGCCGCATCTACGACCGCGCCGGCCGCCCGGCCGATCTGGAGCTGGAAGGCGGCGTGAAGCTGGTCGATGCGCTGATGGCGCCGACCCGCCTGTATGTGAAGCCGATCCTGTCCCTGCTGAAGTCGCACGGCGGCGCCATCCACGGCATGGCCCACATCACCGGTGGCGGCCTGACCGAGAACATCATCCGCGTGGTGCCCGACGGCCTCGGCCTGGACATCCAGGCCTCGTCCTGGACTCTGCCGCCGGTGTTCCAGTGGCTGCAGAAGGAAGGCGCCGTGGCCGACAGCGAGATGTGGCGCACTTTCAACTGCGGCATCGGCTTCGTGCTGATCGTGGCAGCGGACCAGGTCAGCGCCGTGTCCGAGGCGGTCAAGGCGCAGGGCCTGGACCACTGGACCATCGGCCAGGTGGTCACTGCTGAAGGCGCCGAGCGCGTCCACATCGGCTGAACCCGGCAACCCAGGAGCCCGCATGGACGCAACGCCCCCACTGCCCCCCGCACCGGTGCCGCCGCCAGCGACGACGGCACCGGCGTTCAGCCCCCAGGACGCTGACCATCTGCGCATGCTGTCGATTGCGCACTATGTGGTCGGTGGACTGATCGCGCTGTTCTCGATGATCTTCATCGTCCACATCGTGCTGGGCATCACCGCCCTCACCGGCAATCTGCCGATGAACTCCGGCGACCAGCCCTCGTCGCCGGCCGAACAGCGCCTGTTCGGCTGGATGTTCACCCTCATCGGCTGCGTCATCGTGTTCGGTGGCGTGACCCTGGGCGCGTTTGTCGCCTATGCCGGCCGCTGCCTGGCTCGCCGCCGCCGCTACCTGTTGTGCCTGATCATGGCCGGCCTGGCCTGCCTGTTCACGCCGATCGGTACCGTGCTGGGGGTGTTCAGCCTGATCACGCTGCTGCGTCCGCAGGTCAAGGCCGCGTTCGACACTGCGGGCACTGCGGCATGACGAGCCCGGGCGCACCTCCGCCGCTGCCGCAGCAGACCCTTGCGCACCTGCAGCTGGCCAGCCACCTGCAGACGCTGAAGGTGCTGTTCTACGCGCTGGCGGTTTTCCACTGGGTGGCCGCGTTGACCTTCCTCGGTTTCATCGGTCTGGTCGCCAGCTCGCGCGGGCTGGACGATGGCGCGGTGCTGGCCACGGTGTACGGCGTCATTTCGCTGCTGGCTGCCGCGCTCGGCTTCGTGCAGCTGCGCACCGCGCGCCTGCTGTCGCGTCGCACCGGGCTGGCCTGGTGCCAGCGCGCGGCCTGGCTGGCGGTGCTGGCCGGCCCGCTGGGCATGGCCCTGACCGCCTATGCCTGGGTGTTCCTGTCCAAGCCTGACATGGCCGCGCTGTTCGACCGCGGCGACCATCTCAGCGTCTGAGCTTGCCGGCAGACGCCCCGCCCTTCCCTGATCGACTCCCCATGTCCGCGCCTGCCCTCCCGACGACCGCCTCGCCCACCGCCTTCCGTTTCTCGGGCCCCAAGAAGCTGGCCTTCGCCGCCGTGCTGGCGGTGTTCGCGATCAGCTGGGTCCACCCGCTGTGGCCCACCGAGCAGGCCCTGCACAGCACCCTGACCGTGATCGGGCTGGCTGCCCTGCTGTGGGTCGACCGCCGGGGTGGCTGGCTGGGCAACGGTGCCTTCATCGCGATCTGCGGCTTCATCGCCCTGCACTGCGTGGCTGCGCGCTGGCTCTACTCGAACGTGCCCTACGACGCATGGGCGCAGGCGCTGACCGGCTGGTCGCCGAATGCGGCGTTCGGCTGGCAGCGCAATCATTTCGACCGCCTCATCCACTTCCTGTTCGGCGTCTGCTTCACTCCGGCGCTGCTGCAGCTGGCACGCCATGCCTGGCCGGCGCTGCGCCGCGGCCAGGCCTTCACCCTGGCGGTGATGGCGGTGATGTGCGCCAGCCTGGTCTACGAGTGGTTCGAGTGGGCCATCGCGCTTGCCCTGTCGCCGGATGCCGCCGAGGCCTACAACGGGCAGCAGGGTGACATGTGGGACGCGCACGCCGACATGCTGATGGCCACCGTGGGCAGCCTGCTGACCTGGCCGTTGATCCGCCGGAGCATCCAGCAATGACCGCGCCCATCCGCATTGCCGTGCTTGCCTCCGGCCGCGGCAGCAACCTGCAGGCCATCCTCGATGCCATCGCAGCGGGCCGCCTGCCCGCCGAGGTGGTGGGCGTGTTTTCCGACCGCCCGGCTG
>DQIG01000344.1:0-3404 GCA_003525885.1 Stenotrophomonas sp. | reverse complement strand
GGCTGCCGCTGCGCTGCAGCGGGTCAGCGCCGGCCTGCGCTGGGCACATGCACCGAAGGAATTCGACGACCGCGCCGCCTACGAGCAGGCGCTGGGCGATGCGCTGGCCGCAGTCGCACCGGACTGGATCATCTGCGCCGGCTACATGCGCATCCTCGGCGCCGCCTTCGTGCAGCGCTTCGATGGCCGCCTGGTCAACATCCACCCATCGCTGCTGCCGCTGCACAAGGGGCTGGACACGCATGCGCGGGCACTGGACGCCGGTGATGCCGAGCACGGTGCCAGCGTGCACCTGGTCGTGCCCGAGCTGGACGCCGGCGCCGTGCTGGCCCAGGTGCGGGTGCCGGTGCTGCCCGGCGATGACGCGAACAGCCTGGCTGCACGCGTGCTGGCGGTGGAGCATCCGCTGCTGATCGCCACCCTGCAGCTGTTGTGCAGCGGCCGCCTGGCTGAACGGGAGGGCCAGCCGCAACTGGACGGTCACCCCCTGTTTAGCCCGCTGGCTCTAGATTCCGCCGGGAACCTGAACCGGTAACCCCCTTGCACACGCCCCGCTGACTGCGGGGCTGTCATCCTGCCCCCTCCTGCGGTCCCTGTCCTCCATGAAGACCACGACCCTGCTGTCCACTTCACTGCTGTTGTCGCTGGCCGTGCTTCCCGGCGTGGGCTGGGGCCAGGCGCAAGCGCCTGCGGCCCCTGCGCAGCCGGTGCCCGTTGTACAGCCGCCCGCGGAACCGGCCGTGCCGATGCCTCCGGCGCTGGCCTGGGAGCCGCCGCCGCTGCAGCCGTTCACCGCCACCTACCAGGCCTTTTACAAGAGCAAGGAGGCCGGGGACGCCAGCATGCAGGTCACCCACACCGGTGGCAACCAGTGGCGGGTGGACATGCAGGTGGTCGGCCGTCGCGGCTTTGCCAGCGTGCTGGGCCTGAACATCGAACAGAGCACGGTGTTCGAAGAGCGCAGCGGCGTCTATGCGCCGCTCAGCCAGAGCACGGTGCGCAAGGGCCTGTTCCTGGGCAAGAAGGCGGTCGGCACCTACAACTGGCAGGCCGGCACCGCGCAGTGGAGCGGTGACGTCAAGAAGGACCGTGCGCAGCCGATCCCGCTGCAGCCCGGCGACCAGAGCGCCCTGCTGATCAATCTGGCGATCATGCGTGATGCCCGCCCGGGTGCCACCATGCACTACCGCTACGTGGACATGGGCAAGGTCCGCCAGCACGACTACCAGGCCGCGCCGCAGACCGAGAACGTCGAGGTCGGCGACCTGTCCTACAACGCGCTGCGGGTCTACCGGACCAACGGCGGCAACAACGAAACCATCCTCTGGATCGCCAACGGTGTCCCCACCCCGGTGCGCATCCTGCAACGCGAAGACGGCGAAGACCGCGTCGATCTGCGCCTGATCGAATACCAAGGAGTCTGAGCATGAGCACCCTGACCCGCCCCCTCACCTGGATCGCTGCAGCCGCGCTGTCGGTGGCCAGCCTGCCGGCCATGGCCCTGCAGCCGTTCAAGGCCGACTATCTGGCCAGCTACATGGGCATGCAGGCCAATGGCAGCATGACGCTGAGCAGCGAGGGCGCCAACAAGTGGCGCTACACGCTGCAGGTGAAGAACCAGCTGGCCGACCTGAGCCAGAGCACCGTATTCGAAGAGGTGCGCGGCCAGCTGCGCCCGCTCAGCAGCCAGGATCGTTCGGCGCTGCTGGTGAAGAAGCGCAACGTGCAGGCCAACTACAACTGGACCAGCAACCAGGCCACCTGGACCGGCGACATCAAGCCGGACCGCGCCGGCCCGATCGCGCTGAAATCCGGTGACATGGATGCACTGCTGATCAACCTGGCGATCGCCCGCGACCTGGCCGCCGGCAAGCCGCTGACCTATCGCATGGTCGACGAAGGACGCATCAAGAACATGACCTACCGCGTGATCGGCAAGGAGTCGATCACCGTGGGCGGCAAGAGCTACGAAGCCACCAAGGTCTCGCGTGCCGACGGCAACAAGGAACTGATCGCGTGGATCGTGCCGGAATTCCCGGTGCCGGCACGCATGCTGCAGCGGGAAAACGACCGCGATGCGCTGGACCTGACCATCAAGGCGATGAACTGAGTGCCGGGGTCGGATCCCATCCCCTCGGGGATGGGCTCTGATCCCGGGCCCCGCGCAAAGAAACGCCCGCTTTCGCGGGCGTTTTCTTATTTCTTCGCTTCGGCCGGTTTCTCTTCGGCCGCCTTGAACTCGGTGCTGCAGTCCACGCGGATCTGCTCGCCGGTGCTGCGCCAGACGAAGGTGCGGCAATGACGGTTGCCATCCTGGCTGTCATTCACTGCTACGGCATAGAACGACTCGATGATCTCGTCGCGCGAGACCGTGCCATCGCCGTTCCAGTCCATGTCCTTCTGCTCGATGCCCTGGGTGATGGCGATGTTGGCGTACCAGGCATAACCCAGCCACGCCAGCACGATCAGCACCAGGGCCAGCAGCGCCTTGCGACGCGGGCTGAACTTGCCGCGCAGGATCATGGCACGCGCCGGATGGTGGCACCGAGCGAAGACAGCTTCTCTTCGATGTTCTCGTAGCCACGATCAAGGTGGTAGATGCGGTCGATGGTGGTCTCGCCGCTGGCCATCAGGCCGGCCAGGATCAGCGAGGCCGAGGCACGCAGGTCGGTGGCCATTACCGGCGCACCGCTCAGGTGCTCGCTGCCACGCACGATGGCGGTGTGGCCTTCGACCTGGATGTCCGCGCCCAGGCGCAGCAGTTCGTTGACGTGCATGAAACGGTTCTCGAAGATCGTTTCGTTGATCACGCCGACGCCGTCGGCCACGCAGTTGAGCGCCATGAACTGCGCCTGCATGTCGGTCGGGAACGCCGGGTACGGCGCGGTGGTCAGGTTGACCGCCTTCGGCCGCTTGCCCTGCATGTCCAGGGTGATGGTGTCGTCGGTGGTCTCGATCTTCGCACCGGCCTCGACCAGCTTGGACAGCACCGCGTCCATGGTGTTCGGGCGCGCACGGTTGACCGTGACCTTGCCGCCGGTCATCGCCGCGGCGACCAGGAAGGTACCGGTCTCGATGCGGTCGGGCAGCACTTCGTGGCGGCCACCGGACAGGCGCTCGACGCCTTCGATCACCAGGCGGGCGGTGCCCAGGCCTTCGATCTTCGCGCCCAGCGCGATCAGGCAATGCGCCAGATCGGTCACTTCCGGTTCCATCGCGCAGTTGTCGAGGATGGTGGTGCCTTCGGCCAGCACCGCGCCCATCAGCACGTTCTCGGTGCCGGTGACGCTGACCATGTCGAAGGTGAAATGACCGCCCTTCAGGCGCTTGGCCGTGGCCTTGATGAAGCCGTTCTCGACCACGATCTCGGCGCCCAGCGCCTGCAGGCCCTTGATGTGCTGGTC
>DQIG01000244.1:908-15540 GCA_003525885.1 Stenotrophomonas sp. | reverse complement strand
GAGGCGGTCGCGGTCGGCGCGCGCTGCGAGGCGGCATCACCGTTGGAGGACACGCAGGCGCCGCGGCTGTCGTCCAGCGCTGCCGTCGCAGACGCCGCGAAGGGCATCATCAGCAGGATCAGGCAATGGGCATAGCGGCGCATTGACGACATCCACGTTAAGGGAGGGTGAGTTCCCGATTCTAGCCCGAACCCGGCGCCCCGTTGGAAGCCCCTGCGGAACCCAGCGTGGCGGGCGTCGCTGACGGCTTTCCCGCATAATTCCTTCCTGACTTCGTGGAAGCTGCCGTGGACGATCGCCAATTGCTGGCCAAACTCGCTGCCGGTCGCCTGTCCGGCGACGCCCTGGCCCGTGAGCTGGGCCAGACCCGGGCGGCTATTTGGAAGCGTATTCAAGGGCTTAGGGCCGCAGGTGTGGACATCGAGGGCCGCGCTGGCGAAGGCTATGGCCTGACCCGCCCGGTCGACCTGCTGGACCCGGCCGCGATCCGCGCCGGCTTGCCGGCCGACGCCCAGGCCCTGCTGCACGACCTGCAGGTGGCCTGGACGGTGGACTCCACCAACGCCGAATTGCTGCGGTGCAGCGCGCCCCAGCGCGGGGTCAGCGTCCTGCTGGCTGAACGCCAGACCGGTGGCCGCGGCCGTCGTGGCCGTACCTGGGCCTCACCGCTGGCCGCACATATCTACCTGTCGGTGATGCGCCTGTACTCCGGTGGCCTCGGCCGCCTGGCCGGGCTGAGCCTGGTGGCCGGCATCGCCGTGGCCGAAGCGCTGCACGATCTGGGCTATACCCAGGCGCAGCTGAAGTGGCCGAACGACCTGATCGTCGATGGCAAGCGCAAGCTGGTCGGCCTGCTCGCAGAAGGCGGTGGCGAATACGCCGGCCCGGCGCGCGCGGTGATCGGCATCGGCATCAACACGCACATGCCGCCGTCGTTCGCCGAGCAGATCACCCAGCCGTGGGTGGACCTGGACACGCTGGCCGGCAAGCCGGTGGACCGCAACGTGGTGGTTGCTGCCGTGCTGGCGCGCCTGCTGCCGGCGCTGGAAGAATTCGATCGCGAAGGCCTCGCTCCGTTCCTGCCGCGCTACGCCGCCTTCGACATGCTGGCCGGCCGCGAAGTACGCGTGGAACTGGACGGGCAGTGGCAGCACGGTACCGCGCTCGGCCTGGCCGATGACGGCGCATTGCGCGTGCGTATCGATGGCCAGGAACGCCTGCTGCACGCCGGCGAAGTCAGCGTGAGGGCGGCATGAGCGATTGGTTGTTCGACCTCGGCAACTCGCGCTTCAAGTTCGCGCCGTTGCAGGGTGACCGTGCCGGTGATGTACAGGCCTGGGCGCATGGCGCCGAAGGCATGGCCGGGCAGCCGCCGCACAGCCTGCCCAGCGGCACCACCGCGTTCGTGGCCAGCGTAGCCGCACCGTCGCTGACCAGCGCCATGCTGGACCAGCTGCAGCGCCGTTTCGAGAACGTGCACGTCGTGCGCACCAGCGCCGAATGCGCCGGCGTGCGCATTGCCTATGCCAAGCCGGAAAAGTTCGGCGTCGACCGATTCCTGGCCCTGCTGGCCGCGGCCAAGGCGCAGCGCCCGGTGCTGGTGGTCGGCGTGGGCACCGCACTGACGATCGATCTGCTCGACGCCGACGGCCAGCACCACGGTGGCCGCATTTCCGCATCGCCCACCACCATGCGCGAAGCACTGCACGCCCGTGCCGTGCAGCTGCCCGCTACCGGTGGCGACTACAGCGAGTTCGCCAACGACACCGCCGATGCGCTGGCTTCCGGCTGCGATGGCGCTGCGGTGGCGCTGATCGAACGCAGCGCGCAGCAGGCGCACGCGCTGCTGGGCGTGGCACCCTCGCTGCTGGTGCACGGTGGCGGCGCACCGGCGCTGATGCCGTTGCTGCCCGGCGCCGACTACCACCCCTCACTGGTGCTGGATGGCCTCGCCCGCTGGGCGGTGCACCAGCCCGCAGGCTAGTATCCGCGCATGCTGACCCGTGCCTTGATCGTCGTACTGGCCATCCTCAATCTTGGCGTCGCCTGCTGGTGGCTGCTGCGCGATGCACCGCAGCCGCCCGCGCCTGCGCCGCAACCGGCTGGCGTCGCCGAGCTGCGCTGGGTACCCGGTGGCGTGGATGCGAATGCCGCAGCCGAGGCCGCTGCCGCCACCCCGACCGCGCCACTGGTGGAGCGCGAACCGGCGGCGAAGACAGCGGTGGCTGCGACGCCGGCGCCGACCGTGCCGGCCAAGCCGGAAATTCCCAAGCCGCAGACGGCTGACGCTACGCCGCTTGCTGCCGCTGCCAAGCCGGTAGCACCGCCTGCACCCGTTCCGGCACCGGAAAAGCCCGTAACCCCGCCCGCAGCCGCCGAACCGCCGCGCTGCGTCGCCCTGGGCCCGTTCTCCGACCGCGCCGCCGCGAGCAGCGCGCAGGGCAAGGCCGGCACGCTGCTCAGCCAGGTGCGCCTGCGCGAACAGCCCGCTGCCAGTGGGAGTGCCCGTTACCGGGTGATGCTGCCGGCCGCGGCGAACCGCGACGAAGCGCAGGCCACCGTAAAGCGCATCGTCGCCGCCGGCCTGAGCGACTACTACATCATCAGCCAGGGCGAGGACGCCAACGCCGTGGCCCTGGGCCAATACCGCAACCGCGAAGGCGCCGAGCGCCGCATGGCGGCGGTGCAGGCCGCCGGCTTCCAGCCGCGCCTGGTCGCCAGCGGCGACGCCGGTCAGTGGTGGCTGGAAGGCCAGCTGTCGGCGGGCACGCAGCCGGCCCAGGCCCAGCAGCGCAGCGGGGCGGCACAGAGCCGGTCGCTGGAATGCACACGGTTGCGCTAGAATCCCCCGGACCGCGGCGCTGCCGCCGGTGATCCACCCATGCCGCTTTAGCTCAGTTGGTAGAGCAACTGTCTTGTAAACAGTAGGTCATCCGTTCGATTCGGATAAGCGGCACCACTCGGGAAGCGCCGAGAGCCCTTGAAAACAGGGCTTTCAATGAAAAGGGCCAGCGCGGTGCGCTGGCCTTTCTTGTGTCTGCCGGGAAAACTGCCGGGAAAATCAGCGAACCTTCTGGGGGTGTCACTGCCCCTTCATTCTTCCGGGCGTGGATCCGGCTGCTGGCCTGCGGCAAAGAGATTAAGAAGTCGCAAGGCGCGCGCATCCCCAGCGGCAACCTCCACCGAGGTCAGTCCTAAATTGCCAATCTCCCGTGCAGCTTTGTAATCACCAAGTAGATAGGCAATTCGAAGAAAGGCGATGCCTTCGACCAGGTTTGGCTGACTCTTGTCAAGATACGAGTCTGACATCGCATAGAACGCGTAAGTATTTCCAGACATCGTCTGATCTCGAAGAATTGCCTGCCCTTCGAAAAAATTTCTTTCCAGAGATATCTTCTTTCCGAGTACAACTGCTGCGGTCGGGTTTCCTGTTTTGTATTCGAGTTCCAGTTCGGATGGCGACATCGCGCCCAGACGATCTATTTCCATCTGAGTCGGATATTTATGCTTCACCATCCATGCTGCTTCAGCCTCTGACTTTGCCTCAAGCGGTCCAGTTGTGAAGCAGTCTTTCCTGCATATGTACGCCGAAAGGTCCTCTTTCGTCGGCGATGTGACTGGCCGCGGGGAAGTGGGGGGCGTTCTGGTCTCCAGGCTTTCCCCTGTCGCCGATCGGGTTGCAACGTTGGAATCGGGAGAGGCTGCCTGCTCGGTATCCTTGGAGCATCCACCGAGCAAGGTGGTTAGTAGTAATCCCGAGTAGAATATTTTCGATTTCATCAATTCGCTCCGCAGCCGTTCGCTTGCAAGGCAACCCACCACGAGGAGCAGCTCGCCCCCTTAGTGATAGCCCGCCACTTTGCACCAATGGAGTTATTTGCTTCCGTCAGTTCGACGGCCCCGTAGGGAGTGTAGGCCTCGAGCGGGATTTCACTACATTTAGTGAAGTCAATAAACCATTGCACGAAGTTTAGGTGGTCGCCTGCATCCGCAAATGTCCACGGAGAACAATCAACCCGCTGCAATGGCGGCTGTTTGTGTGGTGCCGTTCTGGGAAAGAATGGGAGCCATGCAGGCATGGTCACCGTGAGGCCGCAAGGCCACTTCTGATTTGACTGCAACGTTGGAGCATACGTTCGCCAGATTGCTCCTTGAGTTGAATGCTGCCATCAGCGAGAAGGGGATGTGTCTCGAGACGGACCCGATAGGCCGCTTGCGAAGACAGCTGCACTGCATCGTCGTCCGTGCTGATCGTGGCTCCAGGCAGCGAATCTTCTCGCACAATGCCATTTACCTGAAGCTGTGCGCAGATACCGGCGTAGTAGGCGATGCGTTCATCAAGCGCCTGAGGGTGCCTCGTGGCATGACCTAGCGCATGGAATGTCTCGTGTGCGACCAGATCGACAAGGTTCGCAACCGTCCGTCCGCGGTCGTCATGTATCGAAGCCGCAAGTGCCAATGTCTTCCCACCCGAAAACGACCCCAAAGTGCGCGACTGTATCGTTGCGGCGGTATCCGTTGGCGCGAGAAGGATCCGGTATCTGTTCGCCTTTGCTTCTATCCATGATTCGGAGAATTTCGCTGCTGCATCAATGCGCTTGCAGGTATCTGCAACGTCAACCTGTGATCCCGCAGTCATCATGAGCACGATCTCGTGCTGAGTGTGGGTGCACTGAAACGACTCCAGCGAAGGCAGGCTTCTGCGCCCTGGAACAATGGACAGGGACCGGAAGTAGCGGAATGGCCCGAGAGGCGTGGACACCAGCTCGGTGTAGCCATCCGGAGGAATGCCTTGTGGCAATCCAATCGTTGTGGCGCAGCCTGCCAGGATGGAGGCGGCGAATGCGGTGAGTACGACTCCTTTCATCGCTTCTCCCCAAGATGTGGGTGCTCAAGGTGCATCCGCATCTCCTGTTGTTTACTACATCTCCATGCACAAGTACGGCGACGGGTGGTTGGCGCAATCCCGTCCTTCGAATTCCAGGTAGTCTGGAGCGAACAGGTTCAATCAAACCGGATGATGCGAATCAACCCCTTGGTCAATGATCCATCTCCGAAGGCGGCCAGCGTGCCACAGGGGAAGGCCTCCTTCGCACCTTCGTAATTGATGAATGAGATTGTGCAGTTTGTCCGCGTTCCGGGACGGATCCGGGTGATGGCTCTGTCATTCAAGGCGAAGCTGTACCACATGAGTTCAGGGCTTATGGAAAGCGCCATGGGGCGCGCGGTGGAGGCGATCATCTCGGCAACAGCGCCGCCGCGCGAATCCACTTCGTCCAGCCGCAGCTCAACGAGAACAGGTTTCAGGTTTGGGTAGGGTGTGCTCATTCCAGCAGCGGTTCGCCTGATTCGTTGGCCGGGGTTGCGACGTGTTGAACCTGTGCGTTTGGGATGCCAACGTTGCGCATTATTGAGCCCCGCCCACCTGCAACGCCACATACTCCGCCAGCCCCCGGCAGGCCAGCATCAGCCCTTCGCGCGTGCCGTCGCCGATGTCGTCCTTCTCTTCCCCGTCCACGCGCACGCGCTCGGTGGCGTGGTACAGCTCCAACAGCGACACCAAACCCACCGCGGCGCGGTCCCTGCGTGCGGCGGCCACGGCATGGCCGGGCGTGCTGGATGGCCCCGTCCACGGCTGTCCATCTGCGGCATCACCGGCGCGGATGCGCTGCAGGCAGCCGGGAAGGTTGATCGGCGCGGGCGTTTCGTTCGCAGCGGCGAAAGCGGCTTCCAGCGGCTGTGCCAGTTCGGGCGGCAGGCGCAGGGCAGCCTCGCCCAGGGTGGCGGTCAGGTACGGGTGATGGGTCTTGGGCATGCGGGCATCCTCGTCGGGAACAGAGGTGCCATCGGCAGAGGGTGGCGGGCGATACGTGGTTTCCAATCCCGGGACTGAATGAGCCGGTGGGCACAAGGCCCCCACGCACCGCCCGCCGTCGATCGGCGAACGGATTGCCAGCCGGCGCCGTTCCTCAGAGGACGACGCCGGCTGGCAAGCGTAAACAGCTTTCAGTCTTCGGGTTGGAAATCCCGGCCACCCCGCTGAAGGTGGCGATTCATCATGCGCACGCGAAATCACCGCCTGCCAGTCGTTTGTTTCGATGGCATCGGGTGATCTGAAAGGAAAAATGAATTATCGCGTTTGGCCTGTTTAGAGCAGCGCAATGCCAGAAGCGACAGTTCGCGCGGCGCCGCAGCCCACGATACATTCGGCTGTGCCATCGCTGTCGCACCGCCCATCGCGGCCCGCGATGTAAAGCTGGCTTAACCGCCCGGGCAGGGCTTCAGGAACACCCTACCAGGCCCGAACCCCCGCGAGCGCCGCCGGGTTCTTGATATTCCTCACGGACAGGCCGCAGCGCCCCACCGCATACTGCCGCCACACGCCCACCCTGGGCCCCCTCGGGATCCGCACATGCGTCGCCATGCCCTGTCGCTCACCCTCGCACTGGTGTCCACCGCTTTCGTCGCCCCGGCCATGGCCGCGGTTCCGTTCTTCAACGCCAGCTGCCCGGGCGGCGTCGATGTGCACGCCGATGAGGGTGGGCCGGTCTACGTGCAGGGCCGCGAGACGGCGTTGAAGCGCTTCAACGACCGCTACTTCGAAGCACGCGATGCCAACAGTGGCATCACGTTGTCGATCAGCAGCAGCGATGACGGCACGCCGCAGATCAGTTACACCGGCCGTGGCGGCGCCAATGGCATCTGCCAGGTCAGTAGCAGTGGTGCGCCCGCGCCCGCCGCAAACAGCGCACGCCCTCGCGACGCTGCCGCCGGGGATGCCGCGCTACCGCGCGAAGTCACCTGCGAATCCACCGACCAGAAGCAGGTGTCGTGCAACATGGATACGCGCGGCAACGTGGAGGTGGTGCGCCAGCTGAGCCGCACCCGCTGCGAACAAGGGCAGAACTGGGGCCTGTCGCGGCACTCGGTATGGGTGAACGGCGGTTGCCGTGCGGTGTTCCGCAATGTGTCCAAGGTGGCGTACAGCGCTCCCGCGCGTGATACCGCGCTGGGCTCCTGCAATACGCGCAAGGGCGCGCAGGGCACCCTGGTGACCCAGATGCCGGTGGGCAGCGATTACCAGGAACTGATCATCGATTATCCCGATGGCCGCTTCCTGTGCATGATGCGCAACAACGGCCAGGTGCAGAGCCTGACGCCGGTTCGCCACCACGGCGGTTGAGATGCCGGGCCGGCGCGCCCGCCGTCGGCCGCGAGTCTGAAGGGGGCAATGCAGCAAGCGTTGCCCCCGTCCTGTTACTGCTGGTTTACCGGGTCATTTCCCTTCTTGTAGGTGTACCCGGTGACATCCCAGCCGCCGCCATGGCCGGACGAGGGTTCCACCCAGGTGAATTCCCACGTCTGCAGGGAGCCGTCGGGAAGCAGGTTCTCCACCCGGTAGATCTCACCGGGGATGCCCTGCTCCGGCAGCTTGCCGGGAATAGATTCATCCGAGCGTGCAGACGCGCGCCCTACGGAGAACGCACGCCTTTCCACCTGTACGTAGCCGTAGCCCTGGGGAGCGAACGACGGCTTTACGCGCTGCGTCACCCAGTCCAGCACCTGGCGTGCGCCCGTTGTCTGCATGGGATAGGCATCGGTGGTCACCGTGTGGATGATGCGCTGCGAGGATGCGCTGGCACCTGCCGGAAGCAGTGCGCCCAGGGCCATCGCCAGTACCGCAGACCCAATGAATGCATGTTTCATAGTCGTCGTTCTCCAAAGATGGGACATTGCAGAGGCACGTTCAGGGTGCCGACGCAGGGTGGCGGTGGCCATGGCGTGGCATAAGAGGCGATACCGACGCGGATGTGAGGCCGATCGCAGAAGGCCGGATTCCTGACCCCTCAGCGCGGGAACAACTGACCGGGGCTGCTTTCCTGGCTACGGCGATGGGCGCTTTGCCCTGCTGCACCGCCGCGAGTGGTGTCACACAGCTCTGGCTAGACTGTGCTTCTTTTTCCGCGCAGGAGGCACCCATGGCCCATCCCATTTCCGTATCCCTGATTGGCGTTCCCACCGATGTCGGTGCGGGCCATCGCGGTGCCCGGCTTGGGCCGGAAGCGCTGCGCGTGGCGGGCCTGCCGGAGGCGCTGGAAGCGCGCGGCGTGGACGTGCGTGACCTGGGTAACCTGGATGGCCCGCGCAACCCGTGGACCGCGCCGGTGGAGGGCTATCGCCATCTGGATGAAGTGGTGGCGTGGAACCACGCGCTGATGGAAGCCAGCTATGCCGAACTGCAGGCCGGGCGCATGCCGATCATGCTCGGCGGCGACCACTGCCTGGGCATCGGTTCGATCACCGCCGTGGCGCGCTGGTGCCGCGAGCAGGGCAAGACCCTGCGCGTGCTGTGGCTGGATGCGCATTCGGACTTCAACACCAGCGATGTCACCCCGTCGGGCAACATCCACGGCATGCCGGTGGCCTGCCTGTGCGGCCTCGGCCCGGATGCGCTGACCCGCCTGGGTGGCACCGTGCCGGCGATCACCCCGGCGCAGATGCACCAGATCGGCATCCGCTCGGTGGACCCGGAAGAGAAGCGCCTGATCAAGACCCACAAGGTCGATGTGTACGACATGCGCTACATCGACGAGAACGGCATGAAGCGCGCGGTGGAAGCGGCGCTGGCCGGCATCGACGAGAACACCCACCTGCATGTCAGCTTCGATGTGGACTTCCTCGACCCGAGCATCGCGCCGGGCGTGGGCACCACCGTGCCGGGCGGGGTGAACTACCGCGAGGCGCAGCTGGTGATGGAGATGATTGCCGATACCGGGCGCATGGGCTCGCTGGACATCGTCGAACTCAACCCCTTGTTGGACAAGCAGAATGCCACCGCCGAACTGGCCGTGGACCTGGTGGAAAGCCTGTTCGGCAAGTCCACCCTGATGCGCGACTGAGGGCTCGGCCTGAACGGATCGGTGATCCGTTCACATGCGCTCCACGCCACTGCCGCCAGATTGCACTTCACGCGGCGGTGGTGGCATTGGTCCTTCCCGCCGAGCGACAGAACCCCATCCGCGAATGAAGCGGTGTAGCGGCGAACCCAAGGAGAAGCCCATGAAGCGCGTAGTTGCCCTGATGCTGTTGTCGATGTTCTCGGTGGCCTTGCTGGCCGGTTGCAACACCGTTGCCGGTGCAGGCAAGGATGTGCAGAAGGCGGGTGAAAAGGTTGAGGACGCCGCCAAGGGCAAGTGAGCCCGGCGCGGATTGGAAAGCGAAAAGGCCGGGGACATCCCCGGCCTTTTTCGTGCGTGTTTATGTGCGTGGGCGTGCAGGGGGAGTGAACCATTCAAGCAGGTGAGCATGCATTTCATTGCTGGTTGACCGGCATTCAACAGCCGCCACGCGAAGCTGGAGCCACGGTAAGAACGCCGTTGCAACCAAGGACTCCCAGCAATGAACAAAGACATCATTTCCGGCAAGTGGTCGCAGCTGAAGGGCAAGGCCCAGGCCAAGTGGGGCGATCTGACCAACGACGACTTCGATGTGGCCGAAGGCAATGCCGAGTATCTGGCCGGTCGCCTGCAGGAACGTTATGGCTGGGCCAAGGATCGCGCCGAGAAGGAAGTCCGTGAGTTCCAGGACAGCGTGAGCAAGGACTATCCGGACTACAAGTAAGCGCTACGGTTTCCCCCACAGCACAACGCCCGCACCGTGAGGTTGCGGGCGTTGTGCTGTCTGGGTGGGACGATCAGCGCGCCGGCGGGTCCGGCACGTAGCGGTTGGGGAAGGCCTGCGGTTCACGCGGCAGGCGCGAAGGCGAATCCACCAGGATGCCGCGCGCGCGCAGGTTGCGTGCGCTGTCGTAGCGCAGCTGCAGGACCTGGGCGGGGCTGCGGCTGGCGCGCTCGAAGTCGGTATCGCGCACCGAGGACTGCTCGCGCGCGCCATGGCCGGTACCCAGTGCCGGCGCCTGCGACTTGCTGGCGTAACCTTCGATGCGGCTGGCACTGGCATCGGCGGCGGCTTCGGCCTGCGCGGCTGGTGCCGGCAGCGGCAGGCCACGGCGCAGGATCGGCTCCGGGCGCCAGCGCCGCGCTTCTTCGAACACGGCCACGCCGACCACGCCGATGTTGTCCGGACGACCGGTGCGGCTGGCGTAGCTGCCGCTGGGGCTGCTGAACACGAACTGGGCCACTTCGTCCTGGCTCTTGCGCCAGCCGGTGATGTCGGCGCGCTGGCCGGGGTTGAGCACATAGCCGGTCTGCGAGGGATCAGCATTCTCGCCGGAGATGGCGTTGATGCCGTCCACCGACAGCACCACCAGCACCCGGCGCGGGCTGTCGTTGTACAGGCGCACGGCATAGCGGTGGCCGCGCTCGCCGGCCACCCAGCGCTGGCCCTCGGCGGGGTAGCTGCGCAGTTCGGTGCCACGGTCGCGGTCGACCAGGGCCATGCGCACGGGGCCGCTCTCGTATACCGGCGGCGGTGGCGGAGCCGGGCGGAAGCCGGCCAGGGGCAGGATCAGCAGCAGGGGCAGCAGGCGTTTCATCGGGCGTCTCCAGCGGGGTTGCGTGAATGAACGCGCCGCAGGCCCTGACGGGGTTGGTGGCGTGCAAGGTAAACTGGCCCCGTTCATCGAAGGTTACCCCACGCAGTCATGACGACCCGAGTCCTTACCGGCATCACCCCCTCCGGCACGCCCCACCTGGGCAACTACGTTGGCGCCATCCGTCCGGCCATCGCGGCCAGCCGCGCGCCGGGGATCGAGAGCTTCTTCTTCCTGGCCGACCTGCACAGCCTGATCAAGTCGCAGGACCCGCAGCGCACCCAGCGCGCGACTCTGGAGATCGCAGCCAGCTGGCTGGCCTGCGGCCTGGACCCGGAACACGTGTGGTTCTACCGCCAGAGCGACATCCGCGAGACCACCGAGCTGATGTGGTTCCTGACCGCCATCGCCAGCAAGGGCATCCTCAACCGTGCGCACGCTTACAAGGCGGCGGTGGACAAGAACCGCGAGGAAGGCGTGGACGAGGATGCAGGCGTCAGCGCAGGCCTGTTCATGTACCCGGTGCTGATGGCCGCCGACATCCTGATCTTCAAGGCCAACCAGGTACCGGTGGGCCGTGACCAGATCCAGCACATCGAGATGGCGCGCGACTTCGCCCAGCGCTTCAACCACGTGTACGGGAAGGAGTACTTCCCGCTGCCGGATGTGGTGATCGACGAGCAGGTGGCGACGCTGGCGGGCCTGGATGGCCGCAAGATGAGCAAGAGCTACCACAACACCATTCCGCTGTTCGTGCCGCGCGAGGAGCTGAAGAAGCTGGTGTTCTCGATCCTGACCGACTCGCGCGCACCGGGCGAACCCAAGGACACCGAGGGCTCGGCACTGTTCCAGATGTACCAGGCGTTCGCTACCCCGGAACAGACCGCGGAATTCGCCAAGGCGTTCGCCGCCGGTATCAGCTGGGGCGATGCCAAGCAGCAGCTGTTCGAGCGCATCGACAGCGAGCTGTCGCCGCTGCGCGAGCGCTACAACGCGCTGATGGCCGAGCCGGAGAAGATCGAAGCGCTGCTCAAGCGCCGTGGCCAGCAGCTGCGCGAGCAGCTGGCGGCACCGCTGCTGGAAGAGCTGCGCCATGCCGTGGGCCTGCGTGACCTGTCCAGCGCCGGCGACATCGCCAGCGAGGATGCCGGCGTGGCCCGCGTGGCACCGCCGCTGTTCAAGCAGTACCGCGAAAAGGATGGCCGCTTCTACTTCAAGCTGACCGCCGGTGACGGCACGCTGCTGATCCAGAGCGAAGGCTTCGATTCGCCGCGCGATGCCGGCCAGTTGATCGCCGTGATCAAGCAGGCCGAGCAGGGCGACCAGCTGCAGAGCGAGCTGTTCAAGCTGGAAGCCGAGGTGGATGCGGTGCTGACCGCGCTGGCCGTGCTGCGCGAAGCGTAAAGGTAGTGCCGGCCGCTGGCCGGCATTTGCATAGGAAACGCCGGCCAGCGGCCGGCACTACCACGGCATTTGCATGGGCAATGCCAGCCAGCGGCCGGCACGACCGCGGCACAGCGCCCATGGCATGATGTCCGCGCGCCTCCGGCGCGATGACATGGAGTCTGCGATGGCCTGGTTGTCGCTGCTGCTGTTCCTGCCCTGGTTCCTGCTGCTGGGCAGCCTGTACTGGTTGTTCCCGCGCCAGCCGCGTACCGCGCGGCGGCGCTTGTTCGATGGCACCACCCTGGTAGTGGCTTTCGCGCTGAGCATCGTGTCGATGCTGTGGGGCTACCGCATCGGCGTGGTGCAGCCCGGCGCCGGCCCGATCTGGCCGCAGGTGCTGGCGGTGCTCTACGCCTACGGCGCGTTCCTGGCGGTGCTGGTGCTGGTGCTGGCGTTGCTGCTGCGGCCGCGTTGGCTGCAGAGGTAGTGCCGGCCGCTGGCCGGCAACGCCACATTCTTTCCGAAGGTTCATGAGATTGCCGGCCAGCGGCCGGCACTACCCGACCAAAGCCGCATCGAACCCGGGCCGCCTGCGCACCTACCATGGGGGTCCGTTCCCGATCCTGCCAGGTGCGTGCCGATGACCGCCGACCCCAGCATCCACACCATCGATACCGGCTTCCAGCGTCCCGACTTCGACGCGGCCTACCTGGTCGTTGAAAACGACCGCGCGGCCTTCGTCGACTGCGGCACCGGGCTGTCGGTGCCGGCCATGCTGCAGGCGCTGGCGGACGCCGGCCTGGGCGTGGAAGCGGTGGATTGGCTGCTGCTCACGCACGTGCACCTGGACCACGCCGGCGGCGCAGGCCTGCTGATGCAGCAGCTGCCGAACGCAAAGGCGGTGCTGCACCCGCGCGGTGCGCCGCACATGATCGACCCGACCCGGCTGATTGCCGGTGCGACGGCGGTGTACGGCGCCGAAGAGATCGCACGCAGCTATGGCCGCATCGAGGCGATTGCCGAACACCGCGTGGTGGTGGCCGAGGACGGCCACCGCATCGACCTGGCCGGCCGCGAGCTGGTGCTGCTGCACACGCCGGGCCACGCGCTGCACCACTACTGCGTGTGGGATGCGCGCAGCCGCAGCTGGTTCACCGGCGATACGTTCGGTATCTCCTACCGCGAGCTGGACAGCGCACAGGGCGCTTTCATCTTCCCGACCTCCTCGCCGGTGCAGTTCGATCCGGAGGCGATGAAGGCCTCGATCCGACGCATGCTGGGCTACGCGCCGCAGGCGATGTACCTGACCCACTATGGGCGCGTGGAACGGGTGGAAAAACTGGCAGCGGACCTGTTCGAGCAGATCGATGCGATGGCCACCATCGGCCGCCAGTGCGATGGCCGCCCGGACCGCCACCGCTGCCTGCTGGCGGCATTGCAGGCGCTGTACCTGGAACGTGCGCAGTTGCATGGTTGTGCGCTGGACCAGGCGGCGGTGGCCGATGTGCTGGCGATGGACATCGAGCTCAACGCACAGGGCCTGGCCTGCTGGCTGGATCGCATCAGCAGGTAGATCCACGCCGCACCGTGATGTCACGACCACGTTACACTCTGGTGACTTCCAAGCTAGCCGTGGTACTGCCGTGAATCCGATGCGCGTGTTGCTGCTGTCGTCCTGCCTGTTTGTCGGCGGCCTGGCCCATGCGGCCAACGACCTGCCGGGTGGTGGCATCGATCCGCAGGCACTGTCGCGCCATGTGCGTGTGCTGGCATCGGATGAATTCGAGGGCCGCGCGCCGGCCACCGAGGGCGAAGAGCGCACGGTGCAGTACCTGATCGAGCAGTTCCGCAGCTACGGCCTGCAGCCGGGTGGCGTGGATGGCAGCTGGGTGCAGCCGGTGCCACTGGTACGCGCGCAGCTGGAGGGCCCGGCCAAGGCCAGCCTGTCGCTGAAGCAGGGCAACCGTGCGCTGGCCAATGGCGTGGACGTGACCCTGCAGAGCCTGCAGCCGCGCAAGCGCGTGCAGATCAAGGATGCGCCGCTGGTGTTCGTCGGCTACGGCATCGATGCGCCGGAACGCCAGTGGAACGACTACAAGGACGTGGACCTGCACGGCAAGATCGCCGTGGTGCTGATCAACGACGCCGATTTCGAGGCCGATGCGCCGGGTGCGTTCGACGGCAAGGCGGTGACCTACTACGGCCGTTGGACCTACAAGTTCGAGGAAGCAGCGCGCCGTGGTGCCGAAGGCGTGCTGATCGTGCACGAGACCGCGCCGGCTGCGTATGGCTGGGCCACGGTGAAGAGCTCGGGTACCTCGCCGCTGTTCGACATCGAGCGTGGCCAGGCCGAGGCGATGGCGCAGCACACGCCGCTGCGCGGCTGGATGCAGCGCGAGCTGGCCGAGGCGATCTTCGCCGACGCCGGCCTGGACTTCGACGCCGAGAAGCGCAAGGCGATGCGCGCCGACTTCCGCCCGGTTGCGCTGGACAACGCGAAGCTGAGCGTGGATTTCGCGCTCAAGCGCGAGCAGGTGGTGACCCGCAACGTGGTGGCCAAGCTGCCCGGTGGTGAGCATGGCGACGAGGCGGTGATCTTCTCCGCGCACTGGGATGCGTTCGGTATCGGCCAGCCCGACGCCAAGGGTGACCGCATCCGCCGTGGCGCGATCGACAACGCCACCGGCGTGGCCACGGTGCTGGAACTGGGCCGCGTATTCGCCGCCGGCCCGCAGCCGCAGCGCACGCTGTACT
>DQIG01000244.1:385-761 GCA_003525885.1 Stenotrophomonas sp. | reverse complement strand
CAGCCGCAGCGCACGCTGTACTTCGTGGCATTGACCGCCGAAGAGAAGGGCCTGCTGGGCGCCAGCTACTACGCCGCACACCCGCTGGCGCCGCTGGACAAGACCGCCGCAGTGCTGAACATCGAAATGTTCAGCCCGGATGGCCCGACCCGCGACATTGCTTCGTGGGGCAAGGGCCGGGTGTCGCTGGAAGGCGACCTGGAGCGCGTGGCCAAGGCCCGTGGCCGCAGCTACAGCCCGGACCCGAACCTGGAAGCCGGCTTCTTCTACCGCGCCGACCACTTCGCCTTCGCCCGTCTGGGCGTGCCGGCGATCACCATCGGCCCGGGCCTGGACAAGCTGGACGGTGGGGTTGAAGCCGGCCGCGCGCTGCGCG
>DQIG01000244.1:0-233 GCA_003525885.1 Stenotrophomonas sp. | reverse complement strand
GAAGCCGGCCGCGCGCTGCGCGAGAAGTACTTCGCCGACTGCTACCACCAGGCCTGCGATGCCTGGACGCCGAGCTGGGACCCGAGCGGCCACGCCGCCGACACCCTGCTGGTCTATGACCTGGGTGCCGAGTTGGCCAACAGCCGCCGCTGGCCGACGTGGGAAAAGGAATCGGAGTTCCGCGGCGCGCGCGACAAGAGCGAAGCGGCCCGCCGCTGAGGTAGTGCCGGCCG
>DQIG01000230.1:13851-14358 GCA_003525885.1 Stenotrophomonas sp. | reverse complement strand
TCGGCCGGCAGCGCCGCGATTCACTATGCGATCCAGACCCTCACCCGCGCCGGCGACAACATCGTCACCACGCCACAACTGTATGGCGGCACCTACACGCTGTTCGCCCATTTGCTGCCCAGCTTTGGCGTCGACGTGCGCTTCGCCCGCAACGACTCCGCCGAAGCCATCGCCGAGCTGATCGACGACAACACCAAGCTGGTGTACTGCGAAAGCATCGGCAACCCGGCTGGCAATATCATCGACCTGGAAGCCCTGGCAACGGTGGCTCACGCCCGTGGCGTGCCTTTGGTTGTGGACAACACCGTGGCCACGCCGATCCTGTGCAAGCCCATTCGGTTCGGCGCCGATATCGTGGTGCACTCGGTCACCAAATACATTGGCGGCCACGGCAACTCCCTGGGCGGTGTCATCGTCGACAGCGGCACCTTCCCCTGGGCCGACTACCCGGAGAAATTCCCCGGCCTCAACAACCCCGAGCCGGCCTACCACGGCGTGGTCTACACC
>DQIG01000230.1:0-13700 GCA_003525885.1 Stenotrophomonas sp. | reverse complement strand
CCACGGCGTGGTCTACACCGAAAAATTCGGCCCAGCCGCCTTCATCGCCCGCGCCCGCACTGTGCCACTGCGAAATACCGGCGCAGCCCTCGCCCCGATGAACGCCTTCCTGTTGCTGCAAGGCCTGGAAACCCTGGCCCTGCGCATGGAGCGTCACACCGAAAACGCCCTGAAGGTCGCGCAGTTCCTGCAAGGCCACGCCGGTGTGGAATGGGTCAGCTACGCCGGCCTTCCAGACCACCCTCACCACGAGCTGGCGCAGAAATACCTGCAAGGCAAACCGTCGGCGATCCTGTCGTTCGGCCTCAAAGGTGGCTACCAGGCCGGCGTGCGCTTCTACGACACGTTGCAGATCTTCAAGCGCCTGGTGAACATTGGCGATGCCAAGTCCCTGGCCTGTCACCCTGCCTCCACTACCCATCGGCAGATGAACGAGGCAGAGCAGGCCAAGGCCGGTGTGAAACCGGAAATGATTCGCCTATCAGTGGGCATCGAAGCCATCGAAGACTTGATCGAAGACCTGCAACAGGCGCTGACTTCAACTCAGCTCTGAAGTCAGGTAGTCGGCCAGCGCTTCATGGCTGATACCCGGCGAGCGCACGAAATAGGCGACCTTGTGCTGCAGGGTCGTCGGCGTGAAGGCGGTGTAGAGGTCGGGGCGCTGCTCTTCGAGCCATTGCAGCAGGTTGTCGATCAGGGTGCGCGGTGATTGCTCGGCCAGGTGCCCCAGTAACAGCGCAGGCACCGTCCACCAAGGGCTGGTTTTCGCAGCGGTGTCCGGGCCAGTCGTCGTAGTCAGCGACTGGCCATTGATCAGGTAGCGCTGGAAAACCGGCAATATTTCAGCCCCACATTGCTGAATGATCGGCAAAGTCTGGGCCCCATCCCAGAAACGCAGGAACACCTCCTGGCCGTCGGGCAGGTAGACCTTCGTGAGGCTTTGCAAATGCGCAGCCACGGTTTGCAACGAGCTGGACGATACCGCTAGCCAACCCCAGTCGGTTGAGCCGGTATTGGCTATCCAATCGAGGAAGGGGCTGCCGGGCTCTACGGCGACGACATACGGCATCACCTCACGCCACTCGGCATAGGCCGTGCCCGCCCAGATCGATTCTGGTGCCATCCCCTCTGACACTGTTCGCCAGGCCTCCAGAGGCTTGGCGTCGCTGGCATTGCCCAGCACCGCAAAGAGTTGTTCCTCAGGTTGCAGAGGATGTTGTGCCAGCCAAGCGCGGGGAGCCAAAGGTTGATCCATGGGGGTAAATTCCTTTTCGAGTTGGGTGGCTTGCTGTGTCATGGGATATCGCACTGCCCGTTCCTGCAACGCTCGCACTCCTCGCAAAACGGCGCACTGCGCTTCAGGCTGGCCACTTGTACCGCGCTGAGCGGTGCGGGTATCACCGCCAGCAGTTTCTCCGTGAGTCCAGGCTTCAACGGCGAAGCGCCCACGGCGGGCACCCCGCCCAGCATGATCGGCACGCTGCTGAATATCCCTGCCGCCGACAACGTGATCGACTGCCCCCCGGCCTGAATCGTCACGATGGCGCCCGCGTCAATCACGACGCTTTGCCCTGCACCGATCTGGATGGTTCGCCCCGCACGCATCTGCTGCGAACCGCCGATCACCAAGTGGTCATCCTGCTTGAGCTCAGTCAGGCGATTACCGTGGGTAATGCGCTGCTCCTCGCCCTGCAATTCATGGTGCGACTCACCGCCCACCTTCACCTGGCGCCGGTTATCCACCTGCACCTGCTGGTCATTCAGCACATGCTGGGTCCAGTCCCGCTGGGCGCGCAGGTAGATTTCCTCGGCGCCTTTGCGGTCTTCAATGCGCAGTTCGTTGTACCCACCTCCACCGGGGCTGCTGTGGCTGCGCCAGATACTGCGGGTCTTTTCCGCAGGCAGGTCGAGGGGCACCGGGGTCGCCGCATTCGGCAGGCAGCCCATCACCACCGGCATGTCCAGGTCGCCATTGACGAAGCCCACCAGCACTTCCATCCCGACCCGTGGAATAAGCACCGAGCCGTAGCGGTCATGGGCCCACCCGGTGGCCACTCTCAGCCAGCAACTGGAATGTTCGTTGTGCTCCCCCGCGCGATCCCAAGCCATTTGCACTTTGACCCGGCCGAACTCGTCACAGTGGATCTCGCTGTCACCAGGGCCGGTGACCACGGCATGTTGATATCCGGCTACAGCCGGTCGCGGTTGCTCGGGCATCGGAGGACGAAAGATCACATCCCAAGGCGCGGCAACAAATTTATTGCGATAACCCTGGCGAAAATCACTGCCCGCTACTTCAGTCACCGCTTCTTCCAGCACCTGAGGCTGCTTGCCGTCGTGAGTGACCTGCGTCACCAGCCACAAGTCATTCCACGCTTCACGCGGGTGGCCCGCAAGCTTCAGAAAACGCCCGCACAGCAAGGCCGGTTCATCACCCTCGCCGCGGGCCACTTGATAGTCACGGCGGTGACGTTCAAGGCCACGTTGCGCGAGGTACTTGCCATGGGCGCGGTCGCTGAAATAACCGGGATAGTCCTGGGTTTCGAGGCTGGGAAGCTGCTCGCCCGCCACAGCGCTTTCCAGTGCCAGGCGCGGCTTGCGGAAGTCATAGTCCCTCAGGTTCAGCGCCGTGGTACGGGTTTCCATTTGCACCGCAAAACGCTTGATCGCCGGTGTATCGGCCACCATCCCTGAACCGGGCATGTAGGGCGTGGTGTGATCGGCCTGGGCAAATACGGCCTGGTCATCACCGAACACCAGCAAGTGCCGTTCGGCTGAATGCTGGAAGTGATAGTGAATGCCCAGCTCGGCACACAACCGCTGGATGAAGGCCAGGTCAGTCTCACCGAACTGCACGCAGTATTCACGCTCCAGGTAGGTGCCACTCAGGCGGAACTCGAAGCGGTCGCTCTGAATACCCTGGCCCGTCAAGACCTGCGCAATAATCTGCGGCACGGTCTTGTGCTGGAAAATACGTTGGCGGCTGCTGTGGGCCAAGTACGCCAATTGCGGCACCAGGCTGATCTGGTAACGCGTAAGGCGACGCCCGGAGTCGCCTTGCGCCACCCGGTAAACCTGGCCATGAACACCGTGCCCTCGGTCATCAAAGCCCAGGTACACCTGGCGATGCAGCAGGCTTTCAAGGTCA
The DNA here is from genome assembly GCA_003525885.1 of Stenotrophomonas sp. Lineage (GTDB taxonomy): Bacteria > Pseudomonadota > Gammaproteobacteria > Xanthomonadales > Xanthomonadaceae > Stenotrophomonas. The sequence goes on along the minus strand of DQIG01000230.1, from coordinate 10,552 downwards.
AGATCAGGCTGTTCGCTGACCAGTTCCAGGTCGAAACAGTAAGGCTGACTGATGGCTTCGGTGCCGGTGAAAGCGAACACCTTGAGCTCACTGGGCTCTCCATCGACGGTCAGGGTAAAGGCACTTTGATTGGCAGGAGCGAACATCCGGTGTTTCTCTGCGAAGGGTGGGCGACCGATTCTGCACCAGCTTTGCCCGGGCCTGAGCGGGCTGCTGGAAAATCAGTTGCGTCCTACGTTTGGAGTGCCTAATTCTTCATGTGCGAGGCGTCGTAGACACCTCGACGCCGTGCTAGCGTAACTGCCCCTCTTCGCACAATTGCCGGTAAAGAACATGGGTACACGCTACGCAAAAATCACACTGGTCCTCGCTCTTGCCGCCTTCGCCAGCCTGGTGGCGTTCAACAACATCACCGACTACGGCTCCAACTTTGCCTTCGTCAAACATGTGTTGAGCATGGACACCACGTCTCCCGGCAACGCCGCCATGTACCGCGCCATCACCACGCCCTGGCTGTGGCACGGCGCCTACGGCCTGATCATCCTCGGTGAAGCCCTCACTGCGCTGATGCTCTCTTGGGGTGCGTTGGCGTTGTGGCGCACCCGCCAAGGCAGCGCTGCCGAATTCAACCGTGCCAAGGTACGCGCCACCACCGGCCTCGCCCTCGGCTTCGTGGTGTGGTTTTTCGGTTTCATGGTGGTGGGCGGTGAATGGTTCTTGATGTGGCAGTCCCACCAATGGAATGGCCAGGAAGCGGCCTTCAAGTTCTACATGGCGATTGTGGGCGTGCTGATCTTTCTCAACCAGCCGGACACGGATTGAACCGACCATAAAAAAAGGCCCGCCATCCGTAGGATGCGGGCCTTTTTTTCAACTCAACGGACGCTCGGCGCCCGAGGATTACTTGTTGAGGTTGTAGTCTTTTTCCGCAGCATCAAAACGCGCAACCATGCCTGCCGTCGGCGCGCCCAGCTTGCTCACGAAGTAGATCGCCAGGCTGGCAAAGATGAAGCCCGGGATGATTTCGTACAGCCCCAACAGGCTGAAGTGTTTCCACACGATCACAGTGATCGCACCCACCAGGATGCCGGCCAATGCGCCGTTGCGGGTCATGCCTTTCCAGATCACCGAGATCAGGACGACAGGGCCGAAGGCCGCACCAAAACCGGCCCAGGCGTAGCTCACCAGGCCCAGGACGCGGTTGTCCGGGTTGGCGGCCATGGCGATGGCGATCAGGGCAACCACCAGCACCATCGCACGGCCGACCCATACCAGCTCAAGCTGGGAGGCATTCTTGCGCAGGAAGGTTTTGTAGAAGTCTTCGGTCAGGGCACTGGAGCACACCAGCAGCTGGCAGCTCAAGGTGCTCATCACGGCAGCCAGGATGGCCGACAGCAGCACGCCGGCGATCCATGGGTTGAACAGCAGCTTGGCCAACTCGATGAACACACGCTCGTGGTTTTCGGTGACCGGGCCCGCCACTTCCGGATGGGCCGAGAAGTAGGCGATACCGAAGAAACCCACCGCGACGGTGCCGCCCAGGCACAGGATCATCCAGGTCATGGAAATGCGACGTGCATTGGCGATCGACTTCACCGAATCCGCCGCCATGAAACGCGCCAGGATGTGCGGCTGGCCGAAGTAACCCAGGCCCCAGCCCATCAGCGAGATGATGCCGATGAAGGTGGTGTTCTTCAGCATGTTGAAGTTGTCGGGGTTCTTGGCTTCGATGGCCAGGAACGTGGTGTCGACGCCACCAGTGGCCAGCAGCACGATGATCGGCGTGAGGATCAGCGCGAAGATCATCAGGGTGGCTTGTACGGTGTCGGTCCAGCTAACGGCCAGGAAACCACCGACAAAGGTGTAGGCAATCGTCGCCGCAGCGCCGGCCCACAGCGCCGTTTCGTAGGACATGCCGAAGGTGCTTTCGAACAGGCGGGCACCGGCCACGATGCCCGAAGCGCAGTAGATGGTGAAGAACACCAGGATCACGACGGCGGAGATGATCCGCAACAGGCCGCTTTTATCTTCGAAACGGCTGGAGAAGTAATCCGGCAGTGTCAGGGCGTCGCCGTTGTGCTCGGTCTGCACCCGCAGGCGACCGGCAACAAACAGCCAGTTGAGGTAGGCACCGACGATCAGGCCGATGGCGATCCAGCTTTCCGACAGGCCGGACATGTAGATCGCGCCTGGCAAGCCCATCAACAACCAGCCACTCATGTCGGAAGCGCCGGCGGACAAGGCCGTCACCACGCTGCCGAGGCTGCGACCGCCCAGGATGTAATCGGAAAGGTTGTTGGTGGAGCGATAGGCCATGAAGCCGATCAGCACCATTGCTGCGATATAGATCACGAACGTGATCAGGGTTGGATTACTAACGCTCATAAGAGTGACGCCCTGGCTTTGTTTTTATGTAGCAGCGGTCTGTGAGACGGCCACCCACTGGAAGTAGGTAGACGTAACGGTGTGCCGCGCATTTATGACTGACGTTTCCCCAGGAAAGCCGTCAGCCGATGAACCGGCTCGTTGAGTCGGTTGCACCTAGGGCGCGAATGCTATTCAACAAAGCAAATAAGGTGCAACCAGTTTCGTGAGAATAAGTTGCACCTTGATGTGAAATACAGCAAACACCCCGTTTTTGCTCCTTTTCGGAGCAAGAACAGCCGATCTCAGAAGTAAATGCACCAAGGCAGAGCGGAATCCGTCGACCTCGCATTATTTTCCCGATCACGATCAAAAATTTCCTGAATAAAAAGGGTTGCACCCGGTTGCACCTCCTCATGGGCAAAGCTAATCTTGCCGCCAGCAGATGCCACTCGGTAGTGGCACCCATGAGGATAAGAAAATGGCGACAACCACCCTTGGGGTCAAACTCGACGACCCGACCCGCGAGCGCCTGAAAGCTGCCGCGGCCTCCATTGATCGCACGCCCCACTGGCTGATCAAGCAGGCGATTTTCAATTACCTGGAGAAACTCGAGGGTGGTGCAACCCTGACCGAGCTCAACGGTTTGAGCACCAAGGACGCCGACGACGCAGGCGAAGTCCAGACCGACCACGCCCACCAGTGCTTCCTTGAGTTCGCCGAAAGCATCCTGCCGCAATCCGTGTTGCGCGCCTCGATCACCGCCGCTTACCGCCGCCCCGAGCCGGAAGTGGTACCGATGCTGATCGAACAAGCCCGTCTGCCGGCACCGATGGCCGAAGCCACCAACAAGCTGGCCGCCTCGATCGCCGAAAAACTGCGTAACCAGAAAAGTGCTGGCGGCCGTGCCGGTATTGTTCAGGGCCTGCTGCAAGAATTCTCCCTGTCGTCCCAGGAAGGCGTGGCACTGATGTGCCTGGCCGAGGCGCTGTTGCGCATCCCGGACAAAGGCACCCGCGACGCACTGATCCGCGACAAGATCAGCACCGGCAACTGGCAGCCGCACCTGGGCAACAGCCCGTCGCTGTTCGTCAACGCCGCCACGTGGGGCCTGCTGCTGACCGGCAAATTGGTCGCCACCCACAATGAAGCCGGCCTGACGTCGTCCTTGAGCCGCATCATTGGCAAGAGCGGCGAGCCGATGATCCGCAAGGGCGTCGACATGGCCATGCGCCTGATGGGCGAGCAGTTCGTCACCGGTGAAACCATCGCCGAAGCCTTGGCCAACGCGAGCAAGTTCGAAGCCAAGGGCTTCCGCTATTCCTACGACATGCTCGGTGAAGCTGCACTTACCGAACACGACGCACAGAAATACCTGGCCTCGTACGAACAAGCCATTCACTCCATCGGCAAAGCGTCCCACGGCCGTGGGATTTATGAAGGCCCGGGCATCTCCATCAAGCTGTCGGCATTGCACCCACGCTACAGCCGCGCGCAGTACGAACGCGTGATGGATGAGCTGTACCCACGCCTGCTGTCCCTGACCCTGCTGGCCAAGCAATACGACATCGGTTTGAACATCGACGCCGAAGAGGCCGACCGCCTGGAGCTGTCCCTGGACCTGCTGGAGCGCCTGTGCTTCGAGCCGCAACTGACCGGCTGGAACGGCATCGGTTTCGTGATCCAGGCCTACCAGAAGCGCTGCCCATATGTGATCGACTACGTCATCGACCTGGCGCGCCGCAGCCGTCATCGCCTGATGATCCGCCTGGTAAAAGGCGCGTACTGGGACAGCGAAATCAAGCGCGCCCAGGTCGAAGGCCTGGAAGGCTACCCGGTGTACACCCGCAAGGTGTACACCGACGTGTCCTACATCGCCTGTGCACGCAAACTGCTGTCGGTGCCGGAAGTCATCTACCCGCAGTTCGCCACGCACAATGCCCACACCTTGTCGGCCATCTACCATATTGCCGGCCAGAACTATTACCCCGGCCAGTACGAGTTCCAATGCCTGCACGGCATGGGTGAACCGTTGTACGAGCAGGTTGTAGGCAAGGTCTCCGATGGCAAGCTGAACCGTCCGTGCCGCGTGTACGCTCCGGTCGGCACCCACGAAACCCTGCTGGCTTACCTGGTGCGTCGCCTGCTGGAAAACGGCGCGAACACCTCGTTCGTCAACCGTATCGCCGACCAGTCCATCTCGATCCAGGAGCTGGTGGCCGACCCGGTGGCCAGCATCGAACACATGGCCACGCTGGAAGGTGGCTTCGGCCTGCCGCACCCACGCATCCCGTTGCCGCGTGACCTCTACGGCAGCGACCGCGCCAACTCGGCCGGTATCGACCTGGCCAATGAACATCGCCTGGCGTCGCTGTCCTGTGCCTTGCTGGCCACCGCTCACAACAACTGGAAAGCCGCGCCAATGCTCGGTTGCGCCTCCAGCGAGCAACCGCCGGCACCGGTACTGAACCCGTCCGACCTGCGTGATGTAGTCGGCCACGTGCAAGAAGCCACCGTTCAAGACGTCGACAACGCTATCCAGTGCGCCATCAGCGCCGGCCCGATCTGGCAGGCCACCCCGCCCGCCGAGCGCGCCGCGATCCTGGAACGCGCCGCCGACCTGATGGAAGGTGAGATTCAGCCATTGATGGGCCTGCTGGCTCGCGAAGCTGGCAAGACCTTCGCCAATGCCATCGCCGAAGTGCGCGAAGCCGTGGATTTCCTGCGCTACTACGCAGTGCAGGCACGCAACGATTTCACCAACGATGCCCACCGCCCACTGGGCCCGGTGGTCTGCATCAGCCCGTGGAACTTCCCGCTGGCGATCTTCCTGGGCCAGGTCGCTGCCGCCCTGGCCGCCGGCAACAGCGTCATCGCCAAGCCGGCCGAGCAGACCAACCTGATCGGCTACTACGCGGTGAAGCTGCTGCACGACGCCGGCGTACCGGCCGAGGTGGTGCAGTTCCTGCCGGGCGACGGTGCCACCGTCGGCGCCGCACTGACCGCCGACCCGCGCGTAGCCGGCGTGGCCTTCACCGGCTCCACCGACACCGCCCGTGCGATCAACCGCGCGATGGCTGCACGTGACGCCGCCATCGGTGTACTGATCGCCGAGACCGGTGGCCAGAACGCCTTCATCGCCGACTCCTCGGCGCTGCCGGAACAGCTGGTCAAGGACGCGATCGGTTCGGCCTTCACCTCCGCCGGCCAGCGTTGCTCGGCCGCGCGCGTGCTGTTCGTGCAGGACGACATCGCCGACAAGGTGATGACCATGCTGGCCGGCGCGATGAAGGAACTGAAGGTCGGCAACCCGGGCCTGCTGTCCACCGACGTCGGCCCGGTGATCGACGCCGATGCGCTGAAGATCCTGCAGGACCACGCCGAACGCATGGACCGCGAAGCGCGCCTGATCGCTGCCGCCGAGCTGTCCACCGAAGCGGCCAATGGCACCTTCTTCGCACCGCGTGCGTACGAACTGAAGGACCTCGGCCAGCTGCACAAGGAAGTCTTCGGTCCGGTCCTGCACGTGATCCGCTGGAAGGGCGACCAGCTCGATACGGTGATCGACCAGATCAACGCCACCGGCTACGGCCTGACCCTGGGCGTGCATTCGCGCATCGACGAGACTGTCGATCGCATCAGCAACGGCGTCCACGTCGGCAACGTCTACGTCAACCGCAACCAGATCGGTGCCGTGGTCGGCGTGCAGCCGTTCGGCGGCCAGGGCCTGTCCGGCACCGGCCCGAAGGCCGGCGGCCCGCACTACCTGCTGCGTTTCGCCACCGAAAAGACGGTGACGGTGAACACCACCGCCGCCGGCGGCAACGCCTCGCTGCTGACCCTGGGCGACTGATCGCCAGCGTCATGCAGTGAACGAAAAACCCCGCGAAAGCGGGGTTTTTTGTGCTTTACCGATAGCGCCGGGCCATGCCCGGCGACGATCATGCCGCCACACTGAACCGGCTGTCCGCACGCGTCGCCAGCTCGCGCTGCACGCGCGCGATGCGCGCTTCCAGGTCGCCCTCCAGCAGCACGTACTCGACTCCCCGCGCCTGCAACTCACGCACGTACCACGCATGCTGCTGCGCCCGGAATGCCTCCCCCACCCGCGTGCCGTCCTGGTCGAACGGGATATCCGGCGCACACAGGAACAGCAGGTCATACGGCCGCAATGCAGCCTGCCGCAGCGACTCCGGCGCCGTACCAAACATCCAGCCGCTGTAGCCCAGCGTCACCAGCGGCGTGGTATCGCAGAACAACCAGCGATGCGCCCGCCGCGCAGCCTCATCTTCAAGCTGCGGCTGTGTCATTGCGATGCGAAGAAGATCGCCGGGCTGCAGTTCGCCCCCCTGCTGCTCCCATAATGTGCGGCCATACTCCGGCACCCAGGCGGTCTGCAGACGCTCGGCCAGCACCCGCGCGAGCGTGGTCTTGCCACTGGACTCGCCACCAATGAACGCAACGCGCTGCACGTAGCCCGCATACACCTCGGCGGAAAGGCTGTGCCGATGTGCATGTGGATCGGCACGCAGCTGGGTGCCACTGGCCTGGCCGACATCACGCATGCGCTCCAGCCGCTCATGGCGCACCGGCGCGTTGAAGCAGGACGCCAGCGCGTCGGCAAAGCCATCGCCGTAGTCCTCGCCGGTGAATACCGCCTGCACCGGGCCACCCAACAGGCGCTGGCACAGCCAAGCGGTGAACATGCGCTGCACCCGCTCGCTGTCGCTGTCCTGCGGCAACACGCGTGGTGGCACACCATGTTCGGCACACAGGGCTGCCAGCCGCGCGTCATCCAGCACCACCACCGTCGCCTGCGGGAAGCGCAGACGCAGCCAGCGCTCGCGACGTGCCGCACCGTAGCCGGCAAAACCCGGCTGCGACCAGCCGATCACCAGCAACTGCTGGCAGCGCGTGGCGGCGAAGTCGATCAGTCGTTCATGGCCGAGGTGCAGCGGGCAGAACTTGCCCACCACCAGGCCGCGCTCGACACGCTCAGGCAGCGGCATCGGCCGCCTTTGCCTCATCGCGCATCAGATGCCGCCAATGGCGCAGTGCCACCAGCGCGTTGACCCAGAAGCCCACATACAGGATCGAGGTCAGATGCAGGCCACGGCTGTAATACAGCGGTACCGCAACGGTGTTCACCAGCAACCACACCCACCACGATTCCAGCTTGCGCCGCATCATCAGGATCTGCGCGATCACGCTCAGCACTAGCACCGCCGAATCGATGTAAGGCGCATAGGCGTTGGTCAGTCGGGTCAGCATCCAGCCGTAACCGAAAGTGGCCACCACTGCCAGCGGTGCCAGCCAGGCCCACGCACGCGGTCGCAGCGCGGTGATCGGCAGCGGCGCACCATGGTCGCCACGCAGCCACTGCCACCAGCCCAGCACGCTGATGGCGATGAAGAAGAACTGCAGCACCATGTCCGCATACAGGTGCGATCGTTCGAACACGGCAGCAAACAAGGCGCAGCCGACGATGCCCAACCACCAGGTGTGCACGTTGTTGCGACCGGCCAGCAGGATCGAGCCGGCGACGGCGATGTTGGCAGCCAGCTCCAGCTGGAAGTTCGGGTCGGACAGGTTCATGGCGCTATTGTCGTTGATCCGCGCGCTACGCGTGGCTGCCGGTAGATCCACGCCATGCGTGGATGGGGATCAAGGCCGCACGCGCACCAGCAACCGCTGGCTCTCTCCGTTTCCCCAGCGTCCTGGCTGCAGGCCGGTTGAAGAGAGCAACGGCGCAAGCCAGTCAGGTGGGGAGATGTCCCAGATCACACCATCGAACGGATGCGGCCATCGCGTTCCCTGAGGATTCGGCGAATGCAGGAACAACGCACTCTGACCGGTATCCGCTGCCAGCATCACCCAGCTCTGGACATCGTTCCTACCTGCGGACACAACCCGCTGCAACAGCCGAAGCAAGGCCGCAGCGATGGCCACTCTGTCGGTCTGGTGGCGATTGCCACGGCTTTTCCAGTCAAGGTGGGTATGCCAGTAGTCGAACCAGTCCGACTCCAGAGCCCTGGCCAGGATCGCATCCGCCTTGGACTCCTCCCGGGCCCAGTAGCGGAACATCTTCTTCCGGTAACGACGATCAACCATCGTCCACTGCCCTCATTCACGTATGGCGGCAAGGTATCAAGGCCGACCCGCGGACGCAGCAGCCAGATGCCACACCACACAAAAAGAAAGCCCCGCTTGCGCGGGGCCTCCTTCGTACTGCTTCAGGCGATCGCCCGAATCAGAACTTGTACTGCATCGAAGCCGCCAGCACGTCGCCGCTGACCTTGTACTTGCCGGTCACGGTGTTGCCGGTGGCCGAGGTCGAGGTGATGTTCGGATCCTTGGTGAACAGGTGGGTGTAGCCCACGCTGTATTCCATCTTGTCCGAAGCCGCGTAGGTCAGACCCAGCGACAGCCACTTGCGGGTGGTGTCCGGCACGCGCACGTCGCGGTGGGCGTCGGTGGTCGGGGTCTGGTCGTAGGCGAGACCGCCGCGGAGGGTCAGCTTCTCGTTCATGCGGTACTCGGTACCGATCGACGCGAAGGTGGTATCGCGGTAGTGGAACGGCAGCACGCTGTCCGGCTGGTTGGAGTCATAGTCGACGACGACCTGGTCGAACTTGCTCCACGCGGTGCGCGAGACGTCGGCCATGATCTTCCACTGGTCGTTCACGCGGTGGGTGAAGCTGACGGTGGCGCTGGCCGGCAGGGTGATCGAGGCACGGCCCTTGCTGTCGATGAAGGTGCCCGGAGCAGCAGCGGCCAGGAAGGTCGCAGCGTTGCCCGGAATGGTGAAGTCGGCCTTGCCGTCGTTGATCTTGTGCTTGACCTCCGAGCGGTAGCTGAAGGCGATGTTGGTGCCTTCCACCGGGCTGACGGTCATGCCCAGGGTGTAGCCCATCGACACTTCGTCACCCTTGATGCGCAGGTAGCCATCGGCGGTGCCCGGAGCGAAGCCCTGCTGGGCCATGGCCACGGCGGCCTGACGCGAAGCAGCGGCGGCCTGGGCGGCAGTGCCACCGGCGGCCAGCACGGCAGCGGCAGCCTTCTGCTGGGCGCTGGCGTTGATCGCGGTGCCGGTATCGACTGCGCTGGTCAGGTCGACGTTCAGGCGCTCGGCGAACACCGACGCACCGAACGACAGGTACGGGTTGATGTCGTAGGAGAACGCGACACCCAGGTCGATCGCCTGCAGCTCGGTCTTGACGCCGTTGTAGCGGCCGACCCAGTCACGGTCGTATTCGGTCTTGAAGCCGAACGGCACGGTCAGCGATGCACCGAAGTGCATGTTGTCGTTCTCGCCGAACGGCAGGTGGAAGTAGGCTGCCGGAACCGGGGCGATCATGCCGGCGTCGCCGCCGTTGCCGCCAGAAATCGGAGCGCCGTTGGCGTACTTGCCCTGGCCACGGAACTTGGCGCCGAAGCTGATGGCGCTGACGTCGCCCTGGATCTGGGTGCCTTCGAGCAGGCGCATCGACGCCGGGTTGGTGGCGACCACCGAGGCATCGCCTTCAGCGGAGGTGGAGCCGGCGAACGCACGGCCGAGGCCCTTGGCGCTGTTTTCCTTCAGCTGGAAGGCGGCGGCGTTGGCATCGGCGGCGGCCAGCGCACCGGCAACGCCGACGGCCAGCAGGGTCAGACGGGCAATGGTGGAAGCGGTTTGCATCGTAGTTCTCTCTCCGGTAAGCGGTGATGTTGCTCTGAGTGCGCCTGCGCCCGGCTGGCCCTGGGGCCCTACGGAGCGCGCCGGATTCCCCTCCCGACATACGACGCCGTATGCGAGTATTACCCAGAGCTGTTAATGAAACAATAACAGCAACGGCGCTTTTTTCGTCTCAAAAGCTGAACAGGACAATCCCCGCCGCAGGCGTCGTCACGCTAGGCTTATGCCCATGTTCGTCTCCCTCCCGTCGCGCAAGAAGGCGGCCCTGCGCTGGGCCACGCCCGTGCTGTTCGCGTCATTGTGGCTGGCATTCCTGTGGTCGATCTCGCGCCCGGACGATGCACGCGGCAGCCTCTGGCTGGACTGGGGCGCCCTGTCCACCGGCCTGACCCGTCCTCTGGACTGGTGGGCCACCCTGCAGGACGGCAGCGTGCTGCGCCTGTTCACCGCGCTGTTCCTGCACGCCGACTGGTCGCACCTGCTGGGCAACCTGGTGTTCCTGCTGATCTTCGG
>DQIG01000117.1 GCA_003525885.1 Stenotrophomonas sp. | reverse complement strand
GGCGGGGGCGGCGGCGGCGGTGCGTCGACGATGGTCACCATGACGTTACGCTCCTTCTCAGCCACGGCCTTGGGGGCCACGGCGGGGATCAGGAGCATCATGAAGGCGGCCAGATGCAGGGCGATTACAAACGCGATGCCGACGATGCGAGGCCAGCTCAGCCCCTTGTCATCGGGTTGTTCGTACCGGTGAACGACTAGTTGTTCCGTCATGCGCCAAGAGCTCAATAGTGGGGCCGGAATCCCGGGGGCGGGATCCCTGATCAGCGGTGCATGACACCGCAGGAACCTCCAAGCTTATACCAATCCTGAGCGCCTGCGCATCAACTGAGCAGGCATTCAGGCGTTATTCCTACTTACTTCAGGTTGATGATTTTTTTGGCATCAGCCTGGTTCTTCACGCCCTTCGCCAGCGCCTGCTGGGCGGCCTGCTTGGCCTCGGGGACGCGACCCTCGGCATGCAGGACGCGTGCCAGGTTCAGGTAGGTCTCACCGTCCTTGGAGAGCGGGGCGGCCTTCTGCCACGCATCGATCGCCTGCGGCACCTGGTCGGAGTAGTAGTAGGACTGGGCCAGCGCCAGGTAGACCTGGTAGTCCGGCTTCAGGATGCCCTTCTGCAACCCTTCGTTGATGACCGCGATGACGTCCTTTTCCTTGTTCTCGGTGTTGGCATAGATCGAGTACAGCTGCTTGTACTCGCGCTCTTCGGTGAGCTGGCCGCTGCTGCGCAGCTTGTCCATCACCGCGGCGGCCTTCGGCATCTGGTCAGCCTGCATGTACATGTTGGCCAGATTCAGCTGGGCCTTCTTGTCCGTCGGGTTCTTGGCCGCCAGTGCCTCTGCGGCCTGCACGGCTTCACCGGTCTGGCCGGCTTCGGACAGGGCCGCCATCAGCAGCTGGTTCCAGTTGTCCTTCGGCTCGGTGGCGCCGGCGATGGCCTGCTTCAGCACCGGGATCGCTTCCTGGTAGCGCTCCAGCTGGTACAGCGCCTGGCCCTTGGCGATCAGCTCTTCCGGCTTGGTCGACTTGCTCTCGGCGAAGTACTTGTCCAGGGTGGCCAGGCCTTCGGCGGTCTTGTCTTCCTGCAGCTGCAGCTGGCCCAGCATCAGCATCGACTGGAAGTGGCCGTTGTTGTCCAGGCCGTTGAACTGGATGACCTGCTTCAGGTAGGCGATGGCGCCCGGCGTGTCGTCGGTCTGGTAGGCAGCCTGCGAGGCCAGCTGCGCGGCCAGCGACTTGTCGTACTCGTTGGAAGCGCTGTCGGCCAGGATCGCGTCAGCCTGTTCGCGCGTCTCCGGGAACTTTTCCTTGTTGTAGCTGTCGATCATTTTCTGCAGCTTGCTGCCCATCTTGGCCGAGGCCTTGGCGGCCGGCTCCTGGCGGGTCGCATTCGGGTACAGCGGTTCGGCCTTGGCCTGCTTGCTGCTGCCGCCGCGGCTGCCACGGTCGGAGGAACGCGAGGACTGCGCAAAGGCATCGGTGACCACGGCGCCGGTCAGGGCGGTCGCGACGAGGACGGAAAGCACAGCTTTGTGGTTACGGAAAATCATCGTTCACCTCGATCGAACCGCCGGATAGCGGCAAAGTCGGACTGTCAGAAAAATCTGAGCCGCCAAACGTATCAGAAACAGATGGCGTGAGAAATCGTTTTATGTGCTGCAATACAGCATAGAACTGCGCACTCATCCGCACTTTGGCCGCAGCCCGGCCGCCTGCGCCTGCTGATAGACCGGCGTCAGGCCCGGTGCATCACGTCGCAGCTCCTGGATCCGGTTGGCCGGATCGGGGTGGGTGGACAGCCATTGCGGACTTCGACCGCCGCTGGCGGCCATCATGTTCTGCCACAGATCCACGGCCTGGGCCGGGTTGAATCCGGCCTGCGCCATCAGTCGCTGGCCGATGACATCGGCCTCGCTTTCCTGGGTTCGCGAGCCTGGCAGCAGGAAGGCCGTCTGCGCGCCCATGCCGCCCAGCTGGTTGACCGTACTGGCGGCACCATCGCCATAGGCGGCGCCGGCCAGCGCCCCGAGCACCGCCAGTCCGGTCTGCGCACCCATCTGCCGGGTGATGCGTTCTTCGTGGTGACGCGCAATGACATGGCCGATCTCATGGCCGATCACGGCAGCCAACTGGTCCTGGTTCTTGGCGACGGTGAAGATGCCGGTGTTCACGCCTACTTTGCCGCCGGGCAGGGCAAAGGCGTTGGGTTCCTTGTCGACGAATACGGCAGTCTCCCACCGTACGCCGCGGTACTGAGGCGGCAGCTGCGCGACCAATGCGTTGACCACGCACTGCACATAACCATTCTGGCGGCCGTCGGTGCTGATCTTCTCTTTCTGCTTGGTCTCGGCGAACGCCTGCGCACCCAGCTGGTCCAGCTGCGCCTGCGACACGCCGCCGACCATCTGCCGACGCCCGGTCGGCGATGTGGTCGTCGCGCAGGCGCTGAGCAGGGTGGTGATGACAAGGGCCAGCAGCAGTTGTTTCATGGGTCCACCCCCGTGTTCATATGTGCAGTGTGTAACGTACCTGCTTAATCTTTCGTCAAGCGGACACGGCGTTACGTTGCGCCAAGAAACACCATGGCGGCAAGGGCGACAGCGTTGTTCAGGGCATGGGCAGTGATGGCGGCCCACAGCGTGCCGGTGCGCCGGTACAGCCAGCAGAAGGCGGCGCCCATGCCGCCGTAGACCAGCCACAACTGCGCCATGCCCAGCAGCGAATTCTTGCTGACACCGGGCACTTCATGGACCAGGGCGAACGCCAGGCTGCTGAGGATGAGGCCCAGCCAGGGACGACCGGCCTGCCACAGGCGCCCGAACAGGACGCGGCGGAACAGCAGCTCTTCGTAGGCGGGGGCAAGGACGACCGCGAACAGCACCAGGAACAACGGGAAGCGAGCGATCGCGCTCTGCATCAGTTCCACGTTGGTGGGCACCGGCTCGATGCCGAACTGCTTGGAAAGGAACGCGATGCCGTTGCTGCCGAGTACGATCAGCGTGGCCACCAGCAGGGTCCAGCCCCAGGTGGAAGGCCGCAGCAACGCCTGTCGCGAGGCCAGGCGTTCGCCAGCGTTTGCTGGGCGTCGCCAGAAGTACAGCAGCAGCGCGGCGCCACCGGTGGCGATCAGGGCCATCAGGATCTGCGCCAAGGCACCGGGCTGGCCTACTGCCGCGCCGACGGTGTCAGGTGTCAGCCCGCCACCATTGGCCTCAGCGTTGGCGCGGCTGACCACGATCGCACGGTAAAAGCCCCAGAACAGACCGGTGACCATGCTCAGGCCGACCAGGGTGACGGCGGCGATGCCCAGGTCGATGAAGAAACCTGCCAGCGGTGCCACGGCGCGCGGCGGGGTAGACGCCGGCGGAACCGGAGGCGGGGCGGCGGAGACCGGGGCGGATGCGGACATCAGGTACCTGCGTTCAAGGGACGAAGGCCGGTGCAGCTCCCCGCGCACCGGCCAGGTCCCGATTGTGTCAGATATCCAGGTTGGCGACCTTCAGCGCATTGTCTTCGATGAAGTCGCGACGCGGCTCGACAACATCGCCCATCAGGGTGCTGAAGATCTGGTCGGCGGCCACCGCGTCCTCGATACGCACCTGCAGCAGGCGACGGGTCTCCGGGTTCACCGTGGTATCCCACAACTGCTCCGGATTCATTTCACCCAGACCCTTGAATCGCTGGATCTGACGGCCGCGCTTGGCCTCCTCAAGCAGCCAGTTCTGCGCCTTGGCGAAGCTGTCGACTTCGATCGACTTGGCGCCACGGGAAATCGTCGCGCCTTCGCGCACCAGCCCGTGCAGCAGCTTGGAGGCCTGATGGATCGCGCGCAGCTCGCCGCTTTCGAACGCCGACATCGGCAGCACCTGGATGTGCTGCTCGCCCATGTGGCGACGGGTCACCAGCACGGCGGCGGGGCGCTCCTCGTTGGCGTCCTGCAGTTCCAGGCTGAAACGCGGGCTGCCCAGGCTGCCCTGGTTGAGGCGCTTGGCCAGTGCGTCCAGGCCTTCGCCTTCGCCCGCACTGCGCAGGCTGTCCATGTCCATCGGCACGAAATCGACCAGCGCTTCAAGCAGGTTGCGGTCGTAGCGGTGGGCGTTGCGTTCGATGGAATCGAGCGCGGCGGCATAGGCCAGCAGCAGCTTTTCCAGCGCCAGGCCTTCAATGCCCGGTTCGCCGGTGGCCGGTACCAGCGCGGCGTTTTCCACTGCACTGCTGGCCAGGTAGCTGTCCAGCGCCGGATCATCCTTCAGGTACAGCTCCTGCTTGCCCTGCTTGATCTTGTACAGCGGCGGCAGGCCGATGTAGACGTAACCACGCTCGATCAGCTCCGGCATCTGACGGTAGAAGAACGTCAGCAGCAGAGTGCGGATGTGGGCGCCGTCGACGTCGGCGTCGGTCATGATGATGATCTTGTGGTAACGCAGCTTGTCCGGGTTGTACTCGTCACGGCCGATGCCGGTGCCCAGCGCGGTGATCAGCGTACCGACCTGGTCGGAGGACAGCATGCGGTCGAAGCGTGCGCGCTCCACGTTGAGGATCTTGCCGCGCAGCGGCAGCACGGCCTGGTTCTTTCGGTTGCGGCCCTGCTTGGCCGAGCCACCTGCCGAGTCACCCTCGACGATGAACAGTTCGGACAGCGCCGGATCCTTTTCCTGGCAGTCGGCCAGCTTGCCCGGCAGGCCAGCAATATCCAGCGCGCCCTTGCGGCGGGTCAGGTCGCGGGCCTTGCGGGCGGCTTCACGTGCACGCGCGGCATCGACGATCTTGCCGGCAATTGCCTTGGCTTCGTTCGGGTTTTCCTGCAGGAACTCTTCCAGGCGCGCACCGAAGGCGTTTTCCACTGCCGGGCGCACGTCGGAGCTGACCAGCTTTTCCTTGGTCTGGCTGGAGAAGCTCGGGTCCGGCACCTTCACCGACAGCACCGCGATCATGCCTTCGCGCATGTCGTCGCCGGTCAGGTTGATCTTGGCCTGCTTGGCGATGCCGTTCTGCTCGATGTAGTTGTTGAGCACACGGGTCAGCGCACCGCGGAAACCGGCGAGGTGGGTACCGCCGTCCTTCTGCGGAATGTTGTTGGTGAAGCAGTACATCGTCTCCTGGTAGGAGTCGGTCCACTGCAGTGCCACATCCACGACGATGCCGTTGTGCTCGCCGGTAACCGAGATGACGTTCGGGTGCAGCGGGGTTTTCAGCTGGGCCAGATGCTCCACGAAGCTGCGGATGCCGCCTTCGTAGTGGAAGTCATCGCGACGGCCATCGCCGCGCTCGTCGGCAAGGACGATCTTGACGCCGGAGTTCAGGAACGACAGCTCGCGCAGGCGGCGGGCCAGGATGTCGTAGTGGAATTCCACGTTGTCGTGGAAGGCGACGGTCGACGGCCAGAAGCGCACGGTGGTGCCGCGCTTGGTGGTGGCTTCCAGCTTGGCCAGTGCGGTCACGGCTGCGCCGTTGCTGAATTCCTGCTGGTAGTGGGAGCCGTTCTGGAACACGTCCACCAGCAGCTTCTGCGACAGCGCGTTGACCACGCTGACGCCGACGCCGTGCAGGCCGCCGGAAACCTTGTAGCTGTTGTCGTCGAACTTGCCACCTGCGTGCAGGACGGTCATCACCACTTCGGCGGCGGAGACTTCGCGACCGAGCTTTGCGCTCATCTGCTCGTGCTTACCGGTCGGGATGCCGCGACCGTTGTCGGACACCGAGACCGAGCCGTCGGCGTGGATCGTCACCGCGACATGGTCGGCGTGGCCGGCCAGCGCTTCGTCGATCGAGTTGTCGACGACCTCGAACACCATGTGGTGCAGACCGGTGCCGTCATGCACGTCACCGATGTACATGCCGGGTCGCTTGCGGACAGCCTCCAGGCCTTCCAGGGCGGTAATGCTGTTGGCGTCGTAATTGCCGTTGTTTGCCGGGGTGTTCTGTTCGTCGCTCATTGCGCTTGCCGTAGGCTCCGCAGGTCGGCCACCGCTTGGAGCGATGTGCCGAGAATGAAAGGATTCCAACCCGAATTATACCAGCCGGGGTCGAGTGGCCCTGATGTGCCCACTATGGCACAGCCACGATCTGTGCATGTTCCACGTGGAACCGGGCGATGTGGGTCAGTTCCTGCAGCGCCGCCGGGGTTTCAGTCGCGGTGATGAAGATCTGTGCCGGTCCACTGAGCAGTCGCTCCAGTACCCGCGCCTGATGGGTCCGATCCAGTTCGGAGGCCAGATCATCCAGCGCGATCACCGGCCATTCGCCGCGTTGTTCCGCATAGTCCTCGGCCTGCGCCAACAGGCAAGCCAATGCCGTCAGCTTTGCCTGACCGCGTGACAGTGCATCGCGACCCGGAATACTGTGGAAACC
The DNA here is from genome assembly GCA_003525885.1 of Stenotrophomonas sp. Taxonomy (GTDB): domain Bacteria; phylum Pseudomonadota; class Gammaproteobacteria; order Xanthomonadales; family Xanthomonadaceae; genus Stenotrophomonas. The sequence goes on along the minus strand of DQIG01000117.1, from coordinate 9,941 downwards.
CACACTCCAGTCCGCCCGGTGCGGGCCCACCGAGGTGTACCCGGCCTGGCGATCACGTTCCCGGGCCAGAAGCAGGGCATCGGCCAGGGGAAGCTCGTGCCGACGCCACCCCGGGCTGAGTTCCAGGGCCTGGATACCGAGTTGCGGGGCCAGGCTGGCAGCCAGCGCCACGGTGCGCCGCTGCAGGCGCTCAAGGTAGTGCTGGCGGCGGCTGGTCAGGGGTTCTCCGGCTTCAGCCAACTCGTGATCCCAGGTATCCAGCATCCGCGACGGGCCGCCTTGCTTGAGCAGGGCGTTCCGCTGCTTCAGCGCCCGCGAGTAGCGGCGCCACAAGGACAGGAAATCAGGTTCCACGTGGAACAAGCCCCAATCCAGGAAACGCCGGCGGGGTTCGCCCCCTCCGCTGACCAGTGCATGGCTGCCAGGCTCGAAGGTTACGACTGCCAGCGCAGCGCACAGGTTGCCGAGCTGGGCCACGTCTTCGCCGTCCAATCGTCCCTTCCAGTCCTGCCCGCTGTGGCGCAGGCCGGCCTTTCGACGGTGCGGGGGGTGATTGGCGCGCTGTTCGTCCCATTCCACGAAGATCTCCAGCGCCTCCTGGCCCTGGCGCACCAATCCATCGCGGACCCGGCCACGGAAGCTGCGTCCATAGGCCATCAGATGCAGGGCCTCGAGCACACTGGTCTTGCCGGCGCCGTTGTCGCCGGTCAGCAGGTTCAATCCCGGCTGGGGCGACAGGTCCACCGCACTGAAGCGACGCAGTTGGTGCAAGGCGAGGCGGCGGATAAGCATGGGGCGCGAAGGACCATCCGCACGGGGCGGTAGAGGGGCAGGGAATCCATCAGCTTACTGCATCGGTCAAGCCGGACGTGCCGGGCCGGCTGTCGAGCCGGGAACGGCGGGCCTGCCAGATTCTCGATCGCTGGTTCCACGTGGTGCTGCTACCTCGTCCCGGCAGATGCCGGCCTCGGTGAGCCCGAAAATCCTTCAATTCTGCGCAGGGTTGCAGGGTGTAGCCCCTCAGATTTCATCGATTTCAGGGGAGCCGTGGACAGCAGTTGCCTCGTTGCCGACGGGTATCAGCGGGTGACCCTGCAGATTCCTTGAAATCTACGAGCCCATGCCCTGGGCGGTTCCACAGATTTCAAAGAATTCAGACCAATCGTTCCACGCTGTCCACAGCAGGTCTGTATGACTTATACACAAGGTATGGGCAATCTGTGGATAAAAAAGCCCTTTCGCCATGCCTTGGAAACTATCCACAGGTTCCCCCCCAGGCTGAGAGGCCGATATACAGGGGGTTTCAGGCGCATAAATTTCTTTTAAATCATGTAGATAAGGCATTTTTCCACGAGATCTGGCTCTACCATCACCACCATGCTTTAGATTTATACCCAGATTTAGAAGCTAGGCTCGCCCCAATCAGGCTCGAATCCTCCCTGTGGACAGAGACGTTGGCAGAGGGAGGCATGACCGCGAGTCGTTGCTTTCTGTCCGGCCAGATCTGGTCGCATGTGACCAGGTCGAGGACCCGGCAACTGAGCTCTCGATCAAACGCAGCTGAGCAGCCACCCGGCACCGCAGTCCTGCTCCCACCACTTCGGACGAATGCTGCAGAAGGGCAACCGATCTCAACCGGACCTATCGACGGGAGTGGTGTCATCCGGAGGGCTACGTCTTCTCGATGCTCCACGTGGAACCTGCAAAAAAACGCCCGGGAAGATCCCGGGCGTCGTTCGGTTCCACGTGGAACAGCGCTGCTGTCAGAGACGGAGCGGCATCACCACGTGACGCGACTTCTCGCTGCTGGATTCACGCACCAGCGCAGAGGAGTTGGAATCGCGCAGCTGGATGATGACTTCCTCATCGCGCAGGGCGGAGAGGGCATCCAGCAGGTAGTTCACGTTGAAGCCGATCGCCAGATCGCTGACCGTGGTATCGGCCTCGATTTCTTCCTGGGCTTCTTCCTGTTCCGGGTTGTGCGCGCTGATCTTCAGGTTGCCCGGCGAGACTTCCACGCGGATGCCGCGGTACTTCTCGTTGGACAGGATCGCGGCGCGCTGCAGCGAGGCACGCAGTGCTTCGCGGTCAACCTTCACTTCGCGGTCGGCACCGATCGGAATCACCGCTTCGTAATCCGGGAAGCGGCCGTCGATCAGCTTGGAGGTGAAGGTGACATCATCGCGCTTGACGCGGACATGGCTGCGGCCGACTTCCAGCTCGATCTCGCGATCGCCGCTCTCCAGCAGGCGCTGCAGTTCGGTCACGCCCTTGCGCGGCACGATGATCTGGCGCTTGGAACCGCTGGGCTTGGCCAGGTCGGTTTCACACAGCGCCAGGCGATGGCCGTCGGTGGCGACGGTACGCAGGGCATCGCCGCGCAGGTCGAACAACAGGCCGTTGAGGTAGTAGCGCACGTCCTGCTGGGCCATCGCGAACGCGGTGCGCTCAATCAGTTCCTTCAGGGTCGCTTCGCCGATGGCCACGCGCTCGGTGGCTTCCACTTCGTCAACCGACGGGAAGTCATTGGAGGGCAGGGTCGCCAGGGTGAAGCGGCTGCGACCGGCCTGCACGGTGATCTTGTCACCGGTCTGCGAGACGGTGATCCGGCTGCCATCGGGCAGGGCGCGGATGATCTCGAACAGCTTGCGGGCGGGAATGGTGGTTTCGCCGTCCTGGGCATCTTCAACCGCGATCCGCGACACCATCTCCACTTCCAGGTCGGTACCGGTCAGCGACAGCTGGCCGTTCTGCACCTGGACCAGGAAATTGGCCAGAACCGGAAGGGTCTGGCGGCGTTCGACCACGTTGACGACCTGTGCCAACGGCTTGAGAAAGGCTTCGCGCTGCAGTGTGAAACGCATGTGGTTCCGTGCCCCTATGCTTTAAAAAATGTGGAATAAATCAAAAGCTTGGTGGTGCTGGTAGAGACAGAATCGCTGGAAAACAACGCTAAGTCTTTGTAAATAAAGAGATTTCAGACCTCGAAACCCTCTGTATTACCGACCCCCAGGGGGTGGGGAAAGCTGTGGATAAATCCGGCGGGATTTCAAACGCCATTTTTATCCACAACGTGTCCCTCGCTTGCTACCGGATTCTGCACCGTTTTGTGCGATGACGCCTCATCGGCATCCGTGCATCATTCGCTCAGCTTCCGGATCAGCTTGTCCCAGTCCTCGCGGAGCTTGCCGTCGGTTTCCATCAGGGTCCGGATCTGGCGGCAGGCGTGCAGCACCGTGGTGTGATCGCGACCGGCAAAGGCGTCGCCGATCTCGGGCAGGCTGTGCTCGGTCAGTTCCTTGGTCAGGGCCATGGCGACCTGGCGGGGGCGGGCCAGCGAACGGGTTCGACGCTTCGACAGCAGATCCTTGATCTGCAGGCCGTAGTAGTCGGCAACGGTTTTCTGGATGTTGGGAATGCTGATCGCCTGCTGCTGGGCGCGCAGCAGGTCGCGCAGGGTTTCCTGGGCGAATTCGGTGGTGATCGCGCGGCCGGTGAAGTTGGCGCGGGCGGTCAGGGTATTCAGCGCACCCTCGAGGTCGCGCACGTTGGAGCGCATCTTCTTGGCGATCAGGAACGCAACATCATCGGGAATCTCGGCACCGCGTTCGCGTGCCTTGGCCAGCACGATCGCGGCGCGGGTCTCGAAGTCCGGCGGTTCGATTGCGACCGACAGGCCCCAGGCAAGCCGCGACTTCAGGCGCGCTTCCAGGCCTTCGACTTCGCGCGGATAGCGGTCGCAGGTCAGGATGATCTGCTGCTTGCCATCGAACAACGCGTTGAACGTGTGGAAGAACTCTTCCTGCGTGCGGTCCTTGCCGGCGAAGAACTGGATGTCATCGATCAGCAGCGCATCAACCTGCTGGAACTGGCGCTTGAACTGATCCATGGTTTTTTCCTGCAGGGCCCGGATCATCGCGCTGAAGAACTGTTCCGAACGCAGGTACAGCACTTTCGCACCTGGATTGGCCTGGCGCATCGCGTTGCCGGCGGCGAACATCAGGTGGGTCTTGCCCAGGCCGGTGCCTCCGTACAGCAGCAGCGGGTTGTGCGCGCGGTCGCCCGGCTTCTGCGCTGCCTGGAATGCAGCGGCCAGGCCCAGCTGGTTGCTGCGGCCTTCGACGAAGTTGGCGAACGTGTAGTGATTGTCCAGGTTGCCGGCGAAGGGCACCTGCGGTTCACTGGAAACATGCGCCGAGGGCGTGGAAACCGGCGCGTTCTGCGCCTCCACGGGACGCGGGCGCGAGCCGATTTCAAGAAAAACCTCGCTGAAACCGGCGAAATGAGCCAGCAGTTCGCGGATCCGGGCCAGGTACAGCTCGCGGACCTGGTCGACGATGAAGGCATTCGGTGCATACAGCACCAGGCTGTCCACGCGCAGATCGGCCTGCAGCGGCTTCAACCAGGTATGAACGTCTTCCGGCGGGAACTCCGCTTCGAGGCGCTCGAGACTACGGGACCAAGCATCCATCAGCAATAATCGTCCGGTGGCCGGGGCATGGACGCGACAAGGCGCCCAAACACAGGCCGGAAAGGGGGGAAATGGATGGCTCAGACTACCACCGAGCGTCCGCCTTCGGAATGCTTGTCCCCTACTTATTCACAAAAACATCCACAGCTATTGCACAGCCCAGTGAATTCGCGTAGCTGCCAGGGGTTGACTTGGGGCGGGGTACCTCTCTAGAATTTCCGGTTCTTTCCGTCCCATTCATACGAGAGGCCCCCAATGGCCACGAAGCGCACCTACCAGCCCAGCAACCTCAAGCGTAAGCGCGACCACGGCTTCCGTGCCCGTATGAAGACCGCTGACGGCCGCAAGATCCTGTCGCGTCGCCGCGCCAAGGGCCGCAAAGTCCTGAGCGCCTGATTGCCATGCCGCACCTCGCGGCAGACGCAATCCCTTCGACAGTGAATACTGCAGACCCGCGCAAGCGATTCCCTCGCTCTGCGCGGGTTCGCACGCGTGCCGAATACTCAACGGTCTTCAACGGCGCCCGCCGTGTGTCCGATCCGCTGATGACCCTGCACTGGCTGCCGGCTGACCGGCCGGCCAGGCTGGGTCTGGCGGTTTCCCGCAAGGTTGATCCGAACGCCGTTGGGCGTAACCGGATCAAGCGCGTCCTGCGCGACATCCTGCGTCAGACACGTACCGAAATCCAGCCAGGCGACTTTGTCGTCGTGGCTCGTAGTGCTGCGCGTTCCGCCAGCAACGACGAGATCCGCCAGGCCTTCCTGCGCCTGCTGCGTCGCCTGCGTGCATTGCCCGCGCCGGGCGTGGACGGCACAATGCCGCCGCCTGATGGCATCGCAACTCCTTCTTTGACCGAGCCGGCATCGCGTCCCGGCCCCGCCGAGCCTGTCCGCTGATGAACCAGACCCGCGTATTCCTCATTTTTGCCTGGCTGATGGTGGCCGTGCTGCTGTGGATGGAGTGGAGCCGTGAAAAGGCTGCTCCGACCCCGGCACCGACGACCACGTCGGCCCCGGCTGCCGCACAGAGTGTTCCGGGCGCTGCCCCGGGCAGCATTCCCAGTGCACAGGTCCCGGGTGCCCCGGGCCAGGCCGCTGCGCCGGCCCAGGCCAGTGCCACCCCGGCCAGCCAGCGCGTGACCGTCACCACCGACGTGCTGCGCCTGGTGCTTGATGGCGGCCGCGTGCTCGATGCCGAGCTGCTGCAGTTCCCGCAGACCAAGGACGAAGGCAGCCCGCCGGTTCGGCTGCTGACCGAAGATCCCGCGCATCCGTACAGCGCGATCAGTGGCTGGGCCAGCGAAGACAAGAACACCCCGGTTCCCGGCGCTGATGGCTTCAAGCTGGTCGGTGACACCAAGGACTTCGTGCTGGCCAAGGGCCAGAACGAACTGCAGATCCCGTTCGTGTGGACCGCCGACAACGGCGTGACCATCAAGCGCACCCTGACCGTCTCGCGCAACGAGTACGCCGTGCGCTTCAAGGACGAAGTCAGCAATGCCGGCGCCGCGCCGTGGAACGGCTACGTCTACCGCACCCTGGACCGCACCCCGACCATCCTGTCGCGGAGCATGACCAACCCGGATTCGTTCAGCTTCAACGGCGCCACCTGGTACGACAACGACAAGAAGTACCAGCGTCGTGCGTTCAAGGATTACCTGGACGACGGCGCGCTGAACCAGAACATCACCGGCGGCTGGCTGGCGATGCTGCAGCACCACTTCTTCACCGCCTGGATCCCGCAGAAGGACCAGACCGCGCACTACGTGCTCTCGCAGGTAGCCGGTCGTGACCTGATCGAAGCGCGTGGCCCGGCCTTCACCGTGGCCCCCGGCCAGTCCACCAGCACCGAGGCCCGCCTGTGGGTCGGCCCGAAGCTGGTCAACCTGATCGCCAAGGAAGACGTGCCGGGCCTGGACCGCGTGGTCGACTACAGCCGCTTCTCGATGATGGCGGTGATCGGCCAGGGCCTGTTCTGGGTGCTGAACCAGGTGCACAAGCTGGTCGGCAACTGGGGCTGGGCGATCGTCGGCCTGGTGGTGCTGCTGAAGCTGGTGCTGTACCCGCTGTCGGCGACCCAGTACAAGAGCGGCGCCAAGATGCGTCGCTTCCAGCCGCGCATCGCGCAGCTGAAGGAACGCTATGGCGACGACCGCCAGAAGTTCCAGACCGCGATGATGGAGCTGTACAAGAAGGAAAAGATCAATCCGATGGGCGGCTGCCTGCCGATCCTCATCCAGATGCCGATCTTCTTCGCCCTGTACTGGGTGCTGGTGGAATCGGTCGAACTGCGCCAGGCGCCTTGGTTCGGCTGGATCCAGGACCTGACTGCACGCGACCCGTACTTCATCCTGCCGGTCATCAACGTGGCAGTGATGTGGTTCACCCAGAAGCTGACCCCGGCACCGGGCATGGACCCGATGCAGCAGAAGATGATGCAGTTCATGCCGCTGGTGTTCGGCGTGATGATGGCCTTCATGCCGTCCGGCCTGGTCCTGTACTGGGTGGTCAACGGCGGCCTGGGCCTGCTGCAGCAGTGGTGGATGACCAAGCGCCATGGCGGCGAGCCGGTCCCGGCCACCACCGCTCCGGCCCCGGTCAAGAAGAAGTAATCGGTAGAGCCGGCCACTGGCCGGCTGACCCCAGCAAAAGCCCGCCGCAAGGCGGGCTTTTCGCATGCGGCGTTAGAATCGCCTGCACATCGTTCCTCCCACCTTCGAGTCCACCATGCCGCGTGCGTCGTCGTTCCGCCTGTTCCTGCCCTCGCTGTTGTTGACGCTGGTTGTTGCTGGCTGCGGCGACAAGGACGCGAAGGCGCCGGCGACCACGGTCACCCAGCCGAGCGCGCAGGCCGCGGCCGCCGCCGATCCCGCCGCAGCGCCGTTGCTGGTGGCGCTGCAGAAGCAGCTCGACGGCTATCGCCGGATCATCGTGTTGCTGGCCGACGAGGAGCAGCAGTCGGTCGCTGACCGCGGCACCTCCACGCGTGTGGGCCAGCAGCTGTTCCATGATGGCCTGGAACAGCGCACGGCCATCGCCGCGCAGTTCGACACCCTGCTGCGTGGTTCCAGCGCACAGCGCTTCGCCACCCTCGGCACCGTGCTGGACTACATCGAGTCGGCGCCGGAACTGTTCGACGCCGACCGCTTGGCCTTCCGCGAAGTGCTGCGTGATCTGCATGAGCGGGTCGGTACCGACTCCTCGCTGCCGGCGGTGAAACTGCACCAGCGCATCGGTGAGGACCTGGAAGCGCTCGATGAGATCGAACGCAACTACAACCAGGAACTGACCCGCATCTTCAGCCGTTTCGAGCGCACCCGCGCCATCGAACTGAAGCGTGAGAAATGGGACGACTACATCGCCCACCTGCACAAGGACTACAGCCGCGAAGCGATCCTGCGCGACTATGGCGTGATCGAGCCGTATCCGATGTCGATGAAGGACAGCGACCGTGAGATCTTCGGCCGCGACCTGCCGGCCAAGACCGTGGTGCTGACTTTCGACGACGGTCCGCACAAGGCCTACACCGATGAAGTGGTGGCCATCCTCAAGCGCTACGACGTGCCGGGCGTGTTCTTCGAAGTCGGCCGCAACCTGGGCAAGGTCGAGGCCGACGGCAAGGTCAGCCTCGGCCCGATGGCGAAGATCAGCCGCAACCTGATGGAAGAGGGCTATGCGGTCGGCAACCACAGCCTGACCCACGCCCAGCTGTCGCGCACCACCGGCGACGCGCTGCGCCAGCAGGTGCTGGACACCGACACGCTGCTGAAGGATGTCGACAGCAAGCGCGCGCCCCTGTTCCGCTTCCCGTATGGCGCGCGCAACGCTGAAGGCCTGCAGCTGCTCAACGAAGCCGGCCTGAAGTCGATCATGTGGAACATCGATTCGATGGACTGGGCTGACCCGGTGCCGGAGTCGATCGTGCAGCGCGTGCTCGACCAGGTGAACAAGGAACAGCGCGGTATCATCCTGTTCCATGACATCCACGACCGCGCAGTGAAGGCGCTGCCGCAGATCCTCGATCGTCTGATCGCAGATGGTTACCAGTTCGCCGGCTGGAACGGCCGCGATTTCACCGTCGCCCGTGCGCGCAAGGGTGATGCCGGAGCCGCCACCGTCACCACCGGCTACGAGAAGTCGTGGGCGATCGTGGTCGGCATCGACAACTACGCCAAGTGGCCGAAGCTGGAGTACGCCAGCCACGACGCGCAGGCGGTGGCCGATACCCTGACCGGGCAGTTCGGCTTCCCGTCTTCGCAGGTGATCGTGCTGAAGAACGAGCAGGCCACCCGCAACAACATCCTGGCCGCCTTCCACGACCGCCTGGCCGACGACCGCACTGGAAAGAACGACCGTGTGTTCGTGTTCTTCGCCGGCCATGGCGCCACCCGCCAGCTCGCCTCCGGGCGTGACCTCGGCTACATCATCCCGGTTGATTCGGACCCGAAGGAATTCGCCACCGACGCGATTGCGATGACCGATATCCAGAACATCGCCGAAAGCATGCAGGCCAAGCATGTGATGTTCGTGATGGATGCCTGCTACAGCGGCCTCGGCCTGACCCGCGGTGGCCCGTCGTCATCGTCGTTCCTGCGCGAGAACGCGCGTCGCAGCGCGCGGCAGATGCTGACCGCTGGTGGTGCCGACCAGCAGGTGGCCGATGCCGGCCCGAACGGCCACTCGGTGTTCACCTGGGTGCTGCTGCAGGCGCTGGCCGGCAAGGGTGACCTCAACGGCGACGGCCTGATCACCGGCACCGAACTGGCTGCCTACGTGGCGCCGGCCGTATCGGCGGTCTCGCACCAGACCCCGGCGTTCGGCAGCCTGCCCGGTTCGCAGGGCGGCGAGTTCGTGTTCCAGGTGCCGGACAGCCAGGAATTCCTCAACGCCGATACGCGCCAGCTGACCGCCGATGCGATTGCACTGAACAACAAGGTGGATGCTGCCAGCGAGGGCAAGGGCAGCCAGGCACCGGTGACCGTGGCCGACCTGCAGGGCGGCAAGGCCAAGCTGGTGGTGCCCACTGCCGGCCCGGCGTCGGATCGCCAGCGCGCGCAGAAGGCCAACGACCGCGGCCTGCAGCTGTACCGCGAGAAGCAGTACGACGAGGCGGCCGCGCAGTTCGCCGAAGCGCTGAAGCTGCGCCCTGACTTTGCCCAGGCTGCGAACAACCTCGGCTTCGTCTACTACCGCCAGCAGCGCTATGCGGAAGCGGCGCGCTGGCTGGAGAACACGCTGAAGATCGACCCGTCGCGCGCGGTAGCCCATCTGAACCTGGGCGATGCCTACTTCAACGCAGGCGACAAGGCCAAGGCCAGGCAGGCGTACACGACTTACCTGGCGTTGCAGCCGCAGGGCAGCGGCGCGGCCCAGGCGCGCGCGCAGCTGGAGAAGCTCTGAGCCATGAACGAGGCGATCCGTACCGACACCATCGTCGCCATTGCCAGCGCCCCCGGCGCCGGGGGGGTCGG
>DQIG01000116.1:5477-5989 GCA_003525885.1 Stenotrophomonas sp. | reverse complement strand
ACGGCAGTTGCGGCAGTGGCCGCAGACGATGTGGCCTTCGGCCGAGACGCGCTGGCCGATTTCATAGCCGGTCACTGCCGAGCCGAGTGCGGCGACGCGACCGACGAATTCATGGCCGATGGTCAGGCCCGGCTTGATCGTGCGCTGGCTCCACTCGTCCCACAGGTAGATGTGCAGGTCGGTGCCGCAGATCGCGGTCTTCTCGAGCTTGATCAGGACCTCGTTCGGGCCCGGGGTCGGAACCGGAACTTCTTCCAGCCAGATGCCCTTGGCCGCTTCGCGCTTGACCAGGGCCTTCATCGTTTGCTGCGCCATCGGGGTGGAACTCATCAGGGGGAAAGCGCGGATTATAGGGTGCCGCGCGGATTTCCCATGTTGCGCTGCGGGTGCAGTGGCGGAACGAAAGGCGTGCGCCGGCCGGCGTTTCGAACGTGCTGCAAGCAGCAGCGCCTCCCTGATTCCGGGGGAGGTGGCGTGGCCACCCTGGCCGGGACACGCAAAAGCCCATCCAT
>DQIG01000116.1:0-5324 GCA_003525885.1 Stenotrophomonas sp. | reverse complement strand
GGACACGCAAAAGCCCATCCATGGTGCTCGATGGCGCCTTGCTCGTGCGCGCTGTCCTGCGCACACGGCAAGACCGGGGTTGGGCGTCCTGCCCAACCCGCCAGTCGCATGCGCCCGGCCCATGGCGCCAACGGTCCCGTCCAGGGTGACCACGCCCCCTCTGGACGATTTCCGTGTGCGCGGCCGACGTGCGTATGGCAGAGCAAGAAGTAGGCCATGACTTCCGGGGTTCGGGCCGGGGCAGGGTGGCGGGCTACAATCGAGGGTTCCACTACCAGGGGCCGCTCCATGCGCTCGAACCTGCTTGCATTCTCCATCGTCGCCAGCCTTGGGCTGGTCCAGGTCGCCCATGCCGCAGAAGGCATGTGGGTGCCGCAGCAGCTGCCGGAAATCGCCGGGCCGCTGCAGAAGGCCGGCCTGAAGCTGTCCCCGGAACAGCTGGCCAACCTGACCGGCGACCCGATGGGCGCGGTGGTTGCGCTGGGTGGCTGCACCGCCAGCTTCGTCTCGCCGCAGGGCCTGGTGGTCACCAACCACCACTGCGCCTATGGCGCCATCCAGCTGAATTCGACCGCGCAGAAGAACCTGATCAAGGACGGCTTCAACGCGCCGACCCTGAAGGACGAACTGAGCGCCGGCCCGAACGCCCGTGTGTTCGTGCTCGACCAGATCACCGACGTCACCGCCCAGGCCAAGGCTGCCATTGCCGGCGCCGGCAATGACCCGCTGGCCCGCAGCCGCGCGCTGGACGCCTTCGACAAGGCCCAGGTCGCCGCCTGTGAAGCCGATGCCGGCTTCCGCTGCCGTCTGTACAGTTTCTCCGGCGGCAACACCTATCGCCTGTTCCGCAACATGGAAATCAAGGACGTGCGCCTGGTCTACGCGCCCCCGGGCAGCGTCGGCAAGTTCGGCGGCGACGTCGACAACTGGATGTGGCCGCGCCACACCGGCGATTTCTCGTTCTACCGCGCCTACGTCGGCAAGGACGGCAAGCCGGCCGCCTTCGCCACCGACAACGTGCCGTACCAGCCCAAGCACTTCCTGAAGTTCGCCGACCAGCCGCTGGGCGCCGACGACTTCGTGATGGTGGCCGGCTACCCGGGTCGCACCAACCGCTACGCCCTGGCCGGTGAATTCAACGAAACCGCCAGCTTCACCTACCCGACCATCGCCAAGCACTACAACGCGGTGCTGAAAATGATCGCCGACGCCGGCAAGGCCGACGCCGACGTCAAGGTGAAGTACGCCGCCACCGCCGCCAGCATGAACAACGTGGCCAAGAACTACCTGGGCCAGCTGGAAGGCTTCAAGCGCATCGACGCCGCCGGCCAGAAGCAGGCTGAGGAAGCCGCCGTGCTGGCGTGGCTGAAGAAGCAGGGCGCTGCCGGCAAGCCGGCCCTGGCTGCACACGCGCAGCTGCTCAAGCATCTGGATACCAGCAAGTCGACCCGCGAGCGCGACCTGTTTGTCGGCCAGTTCAACAACACCTCGGCCGTTGGCGCGGCGATCACCCTGTATCGCCTGTCGATCGAGCGCAGCAAGCCGGATGCCGAGCGCGAAGCCGGTTACCAGGAACGCGACCTGACCACCATCGAAGGTGGCCTGAAGCAGATGGACCGCCGTTACGTGGCGAAGATGGACCAGCAGCTGCAGACCTACTGGCTGGACCAGTACGTGGCCCTGCCGGCCGCGCAACGTGACAACGAAGTGCTGAACAAGTGGCTGGCCGGCAGCGATGCCGCTGCGGTGAAGTCGCTGGTGGCCAAGCTGGGCGGCACCGAGCTGGGCAGCCTGGACACCCGCCTGAAGTGGTTCAAGGCCGACCGTGCCGCGTTTGAAGCCAGCAGCGATCCGGCCATCCAGTACGCCGTGGCCGTCATGCCGGCACTGCTGAAGCAGGAAGAGCAGAAGAAGATCCGCGAAGGCGAATCGCTGACCGCGCGTCCGCTGTACCTGCAGGCCGTGGCCGACTACAAGAAGAGCCAGGGTGAGTTCGTCTACCCGGACGCCAACCTGTCGCTGCGCATCACCTTCGGCAACGTCATGGGCTATGGCAAGGACGGCGTAAAGTACACCCCGTTCACCACCCTGGAAGGCGTAGCGGCGAAGGAAACCGGCGAAGATCCGTTCGATTCGCCGAAGGCGCTGCTCGACGCGGTCAAGGCCAAGCGCTATGGCGGCCTGGAAGACAAGCGCATCGGTTCGGTGCCGGTGAACTTCCTGTCCAACCTGGACATCACCGGCGGCAACTCGGGTTCGCCGGTGCTGGACGCGAACGGCAAGCTGGTCGGCCTGGCATTCGATGGCAACTGGGAATCGGTCAGCTCCAACTGGGTGTTCGATCCGGTGATGACCCGCATGATCGCCGTCGACAGCCGCTACATGCAGTGGATCATGCAGGAAGTGGCGCCGGCGCCGCAGCTGCTGAAGGAACTGAACCTGGCCAAGTAAGGTTCGCGGTCCCTGGCGGTTCATCCACGCATGGCGTGGATCTACTGCTTGTACCGGACGGTAGTGCCGGCCGCTGGCCGGCAAACCCGACCCGAGGGCCGGAAATACCGAAACCCCGCGACGCAGGTCGCGGGGTTTTTTCATGCCCGACCCGGCCGGGTGCGCCGAACAGGTATCATCCCTGTTCCGCGTACTTCACAGGATGTGAACGAAACGCGGAAACCTCCTCCCCCCAGGACCCCTTGCACGCATGCGCATCCTGCTTGCCCGCCACGGCGAAACGCCGTGGAACGCCGAAGGCCGCTACCAGGGCCAGATCGATATTCCGCTTTCGCCGATCGGTGAAGCCCAGGCCCAGGCACTGGGTGCCCGTCTGGCCTCGGTCGACATCACCCGTGCCGTCGCCTCGCCGCTGTCACGCGCGCAGCGCACCGCGCAGCTGGCGCTTGGCGCCGCCCGTGCCGACATGCTGCTGACCGAGCCGGAGCTGCAGGAAATCGCCCACGGTGAGTGGGAAGGACTGCTGGCCAGCGAAATCAACGAGAAGGATCCGTCGCGCCTGCAGGCCTGGCGCGAGGAGCCGGATACCGTGCTGATGCCCGGCGGCGAATCGCTGCGCCTGGTGCTGGAGCGCAGCTGGCGCGGCCTGGCCCGGGCCACCGAAGGCCTCGGTGAGCACGACACCCTGCTGGTGGTGGCCCATGACGCGGTGAACCGCGTGATCCTGTGCAAGGTGCTGGGCCTGCCGATTTCCCGCCTGTGGACCTTCCGCCAGGCGCCGACCACGCTCAACCTGCTCGAAGGCGCCGACCTGGACAGCCTGGAAGTGGTGCGCCTGAACGACTGTGCCCACCACACGCCGTTCTTCGGCGAAGCCAAGCACCGCGCACTCTGACCCGCCACACCGAACCACCTGTACCTGCTGGAAGCACTGCCGTGACGAACACCCCGACCACCCTGGCCGACTGGCTGGACTACATTGAACGCCAGCACCCGGCGACCATCGACATGGGCCTGGAGCGCGTGCGCACCGTGGCCACGGCGATGGGCCTGGGCACGCCGGCCCAGCGCACCATCGTGGTCGGTGGTACCAACGGCAAGGGCTCCACCGTGGCCTTCATCGAGGCCATCGGCCGTGCTGCCGGTTGGAAGGTCGGCGCCTACACCTCGCCGCACCTGCTGCGCTACAACGAGCGCGTGCGCATCGACGGGCAGGACGTGGACGATGCGGCGCTGGTCGCAGCGTTCAATGCGGTCGAAGCCGCGCGTGGCGAGACCACGCTGACCTATTTCGAGTACGGCACGCTGGCCGCGCTGCAGTTGTTCGCCGACGCCGGGCTGGACCTGGCGGTACTGGAAGTGGGCCTGGGCGGTCGACTGGATGCGGTCAACATCGTCGATGCCGATGTGGCGGTGATCACTACTGTGGACATCGACCATGCCGAATGGCTGGGCGAGGACCGCGAAGCGATCGGCACCGAGAAGGCCGGCATCATCCGTGGCTGGAAGCCGGTGATCCTGGGCGAGACCGATCCGCCGTCGAGCGTGCTGGCACGTGCCTACCTGGTCGGTGCCAATGCGATCCGTGGCGGCAGCGATTATTTCTACGAGCCGATCGATGCCCAGCGCTGGCGCTGGCGCGACGTCGGCCTGCGCATGGAACTGCCGACACCGGCGCTGGCCGGCCCGATCCAGCTGGCCAATGCCGGTGCCGCCATCGCTGCACTGCGCGCGCTGGACAAGCCGGTGCCGCGTGCGGCGTGGGCTGCCGGTATCGCAGCGGCGCGCATTTCTGGCCGCCTGCAGGCGTTCGAGCGTGACGGTGTGCAGATCCGCGTCGACGTCGGGCACAACCCGCAGGCGGCGGGCCAGCTGGCGCGCGCGCTGAAGGCCGAAACGTCGGCCGGGCGTACCCTGGCGGTGTACGCCGCGCTGCAGGACAAGGACGCGGTGGGCGTGGTGCAGGCATTGCAGGACGTGGTCGGCGAGTGGACGCTGGCCGGCCTGGAAGGCCCGCGCGGGCAGAGCGCCGCCCAGCTGCAGGCGCGCCTGGCCGGGACCACCGCCGCCAGCGCGCAGCTGGCCGATTCCGTCGAACAGGCACTGTCGCAGGTACTGGCCCAGGCCGGGCGAGGTGACCGCGTACTGGTGTTCGGCTCCTTCCATACGGCGGCTGCCGCGCTGCAATGGTTGCAGGGCGACGCCTGATCCGCGTTCAGCCAATGCCGACGCCGTCCGGTCCGGCACCCGTATAATCGACCGCAACCTCCGGACAGTTGCCGCCTCACGTGGATACGCCTCTGAAACAGCGTCTGATTGGTGCCATCGTGCTGGTCGCACTGGCCGTGATTTTCCTGCCGATGCTGGTCAAGGGGCCTGCACCGGACAGCGGTGTGGCCTCGGTGCCGATCGCCGCGCCGGATGCCCCCGCCGATGGCCAGTTCGAAACCCGTGAGCTGCCTCTGGTTGCTCCGGCCGGTGGTGCAACCGGCCTGCAGACCGGGCAGGCCAAGCCGCTGCAGGAGGCCGCCGCGCCGGCCACGCCGCCAACCGTGGACACGTCCCCGGCGGTCGCCGCCGGCAACTACGCGGTCACTTTTGGTGCGTACGGCAGCAAGGCCGACGCCGATGCGGTGATCGCCTACCTGAAGCGCTCGCAGCTGCCGGGCTTCGCCGAAACCACCACCATCAGCGGGCGCCAGGCGTGGCGTGTGCGCGTCGGGCCGTATGCCGACCGTGCCCAGGCCGAGGCCGCCCGGCTGCAGGCTGTGAAGATCCGCGCCGATGTGAAGGCTGAAGTCATTACCCTGGATGCGGCAGCAGGCAGCAGCGCGGCGGTCGCCGCTACGCCGGCACCGACGGCCAGCACTCCG
>DQIG01000119.1:5402-6111 GCA_003525885.1 Stenotrophomonas sp. | reverse complement strand
GCCAGCGGCCGGCACTACCCATTCATTGGCCGGCCAGCGGCCGGTGCTACCCATCCCCTACTTCGAGGTTTGACCATGGCCGTTTCCAATCCCCCCCTGCTGTACGGCTGGCGCCTGTTCGTGGCCATCGCGGCGGTACTGATCGCCTTCGCACTGGGAGCGTTCGCCCTGCATGCCGATGTGGCCGAGGGCAGCCGAGCAGCGATCCGGGTCACTGCACGCACATCGTTCCTGCTGTTCCTGGCGGCGTTCACGGCATCGTCGTTCGCCAGCCTGCTGCCCGGCCCGTTCACCCGGTTCCTGCTGCGCGAACGGCGCATCATCGGCCTGTCCTTCGCGTTCTCGCACCTGCTGCATGCAATCGCCATCACCAGTTTTGGCATCCTCAACCCGGCATTCTGGCCAGCACGATCCGCGCTGGCCAACCTCCCGGGCACGGTGGGCTACATCGCCATCCTGGCGCTGGCCATCACCTCGCACCGTTGGCTCGCCCGGCGCATGGGACCCACCGCCTGGCGCCGCCTGCACGTCACCGGCATGTGGATCATCGCGGCGGTGTTTACTTACTCGTACTTCAAGCGCGTGCCGGGCAACTTCTGGTATGCGGTGCCGTCGGCGCTGCTGTTCACCGCCTTCGTGGTGCGCTGCATTGCCAAGCGGACGCAGGCGCTGCGCCGAAGTGCGCATGCGCGGCCGCCGCTGCGGGCGG
>DQIG01000119.1:0-5249 GCA_003525885.1 Stenotrophomonas sp. | reverse complement strand
CGCCGCTGCGGGCGGCCTGATAGGCCGCGTAGGCATCGAGGATCTTCTGCAGCCGCGCGTGCTGCTTCGTCCCCATGGGGACCCGTTGCACGCGCTTCAGCAGCGTCTTCCACATGTATCCGGATCGGAAGAAATACGGCCGCACTTCGAGAAAGGTCAGCGCGACATCCAGCGTATCTGGATCGTGTTCGGCAAGTAGCTTCAGCGCGTTGGCGTAGCCACCCGGAAACGCGAGCCGCTCGTAGTGCTGGTGGAACGCCGCGCAGGCCTGGGCGTGCAGCAGCTTCTGTTCCGGGTCACGCCAGCGCAACGCAGCACTCTCGTGGATGGCCCGCTGCAGCCGGTTGATCTCATCCGCATTGGCGCGGATCAGGCGTTCCATCGGGGCGCGGGATACGGACATGAATCTTTCCAGATTTGTCAGGGGTCAGATCCCTTTCCCCCGGGAAATGGATCTGACCCCGTCTACGGTCACGGCGCGCGGCGCAATGTCACCAGGGTGATCTCCGACGGCACGCCGATGCGCGCCGGGAAACCGGCCCAGAGGCCCGCACCGTTGCCCACGTACAGCGTCATCCCATCCACGTCGTAGCGGCCGGACACAAAACCGCCATTGGCTCGCTTCACCAGCTGGTCCATGCCGATGATCTGCCCGCCGTGAGTATGCCCGGACAATTGCAGCTTCACGCCGCGCGCCGCCGCCGCCCGAGCATTGCGTGGGCGATGATCAAGCAGGATCACCGGCGCGGAGGGATCGGCACCGGCCAATGCGGCGTCCAGATCCGGCAGCGGCAGGCCGTAGCGTGCGGCCACCGGATCGGTGACACCGGCAATGGTCAGCGCCGCATCGCCGCGCCTCACCTGCGTGTGGCTGTTCTCCAGCACCTGCATGTGCAGCGCGCGGAACGCCTGCATCCAGTCCCGGTACTGCGCGTAGTACTCGTGGTTGCCCGTGATGGCGATGACCCCATCCGGCGCATGCAGATCGGCCAACGGTCGCGCGTCGTCGCGACGGGCCTCGACGCTGCCGTCGATCAGATCACCGGTGATCACGATCAGGTCCGGCTTCAGCGCGTTGCTCTGGTCCACCACCCTGCGCACCCAGTCACCGGTCAGCAGGCGGCTGGCGTGGATGTCGGTCAGCTGCAGCACGCGATAGCCGTCGAACGCGGCCGGCAGATCCTTGATCGCCACGTCGATCTGCCGAGGCTGGGGCACCGCCATGCCCTGGCTGATGCCATACCCACTGACCAGCAGGGCCAGCAAGCCGGCCGCCGGTCGCAGGCTCCGCGTGCGCAATGCGGCTACCGCGCGTGGCCAGCGCAGCAGGCGGGAAGCGAGCAGGCCCACATCCAGCGCCAGCATCAGCAACGCCAACAGCAACACCGCCGTGGAGCCGGTGGCCAGGGTGGCGATGGCCAGTTTTGGAATCTCGGGCGACGCCGTCGTGCCCCAGAAGGTGGCGACGATGCGCAGCTGCACGCCCACGCCCACCAGCAGCAGCGACAGCACGACCTTCAGCCAGGTGGGCATGCGCAGTGGCCAGAACAGGCGCCAGGCCACGTACAGGCCCATCAACAAACCGATCGTACTCAGCACTGCAACCATCCATGACAGAAAGCGGGCCCGCCATGGTGACGGTTGCCGGCCGTGTTGTGTAGAGCCGAGCCCATGCTCGGCTGCTCAGCAAGCCGTCGAGCATGGCTCGACGCTACAGAACGGCAGTCACGCCGGGGCCGGCCCTACAGTTGGCCCAGGCGTTCCACCCGCAACCGGGTGATGCGTCGCTTTTCCATCGCCAGCACGGTAATGCGGATACCGGCCACCTCCAGCGTGTCGCCGACATCGGGCAGGCGCCCCAACTGTTCCAGCACCAGGCCGGAGATGGTCATGTAATCCGCACTGCGCGGTAGTGATACACCGGCCAGGCGCTGCAGGTCGTCCAGCGTCAGTGCGCCGTCGGCATCCCAGCAGTCCTCCCCCTGTGCGACCACGCCATAGCGCTCGTCCTGGGTATCGACCAGATCGCCGGCAATCGCCGCCAGCAGGTCGTTGGCGGTCACCAGGCCTTCCACGCTGCCGTACTCGTCCACCGCCACAGCCAGCGGCACCGGGTGCTGGCGGATCAGTTCCAGCGCCTGCAATGCGCTGGCACTGGACAGCACGTACTGCGGCTCACGTAGATTCCCTTCCAGCTGTAGTGGCTTGCCCTGCAGCAGATCGGCCAGCAGGTCGCGGCTCTGCACCACGCCGCGCAGGCTGTCCAAGTCGCCGTCGCCGACCAGCAGGCGGGTGTGCGGCGAGGCGACCAGGCGCGCCACCACATCGTCAGCGCCGCGTGCCAGGTCGATCCACTGCACATCGGCGCGCACGGTCATCACGCTCGACACCGGCCGATCGGCCAGGCCCAGCACGCTGCGGATCATCTCGTGCTCGGCCGGCTGCAGGCGTTCTTCGGCGTCCACATGCTCGTCCACGCCTTCATCGGCATGGCCGTTGGCCGGACGCGCACCCAGCATGCGCAGCACCGCGTCGGCGGTACGCTGGCGGAATGGCTGGCGGCGCTCGTTGCGCTCGCGGTTGAAGCGCACCCACTGGTTGAACGCCTCGACCAGGATCGAGAAGGCGATGGCCGCGTACAGGTAGCCCTTCGGAATCTTGTAGCCCAGGCCCTCGGCCACCAGGCTGAAACCGATCATCAGCAGGAAGCCCAGGCACAGCACCACCACCGTGGGATGCTTGTTGACGAAGCGGGTCAGCGGTTTGCTCGCCACCAGCATCAGTGCCATCGCGATGGTCACGGCGGCATACATCACGCCCAGGTTGTCGACCATGCCGACCGCGGTGATCACCGAGTCGAGCGAGAACACCGCATCGAGCACCACGATCTGCGCCACCACCATCGCGAAGCTGGCATAGACCTTCTTGCCATCCTCGTGGTGCTCGCGGCCTTCCAGCCGTTCGTGCAGCTCCATCGTGCCCTTGAACAGCAGGAACAGGCCACCGCCCAGCAGGATCAGGTCACGCCCGGAGAAACTGTGGTCGAACAGCGTAAGCAGCGGTTCGGTGAGTTTCATGATCCAGGCCAGCGCCGCCAGCAGCACCAGCCGCATCAGCAACGCCAGCGCCAGGCCGATCACCCGCGCGCGGTCGCGCTGGTGCGGCGGTAGCTTGTCGGCAAGGATCGCGATGAACACCAGGTTGTCGATGCCGAGAACGATCTCCAGCACGACCAGGGTTGCAAGGCCCATCCATATCGAGGGGTCAGCCAACCATTCCATTTCAGGTCCGTTTCGTCAGTAGGTAAGGGAAAAGGGCAATCACTCAGTCGGCGTCCTGCACCTGCGCCGGGTCATGCCCGAGCAGGTCGCCAGGCGTGCATTGCAACTCGCGGCAGATCGCATCCAGCGTGGAAAAGCGGATGGCGCGGGCCTTGCCGGTCTTCAGGATCGACAGGTTGGCCAGGGTGATGTCGATGCGCCCGGCCAGCTCGGACAGGGTCATGCCCCGTTCCTGCAGCATGCGGTCCAGGGTGATGACGATCGCCATCAGATGACACCATCGAGGTCATCGCGCATCGCTGCGCCCACGGCGAACACGCGCGCCAGCACGAACAGCATCAGCACCGCCACCAGGCCGGTGATCGACATGCCGCCGCCCACCTCCATCCAGGTGAAGTCGGGCCCCATCCAGGCCGCGTAAGCGCCGATCAGGATCGACAGCAGCTCCATCGCCAGCATCAACCACGCCATGCGTTGCAGGCGCTGTGCGTTGGCGTGGGTGAACGGCCGCTCGCGCGCCGCCGACTTAAGCAGCCGCAGCAGATGGCGCAGGAACAGCAGGCACAGCACCAGCAGCGCGACGATCGCGCCCAGGCCGAGGCAGAAGTGCAGGAACAGGTCGTTGCCATGCGCGGCAACAGCACCGGCATCATGGACACTGTCGAGTAGCCAGCGGCGGTCATGGGCGACCAGCGGCACGGCCAGCAGTGCGGCCAGGATGCCCAGCCAGCACATCGCCCGGACGGCCTGTACGGCGGCCTGGGCCAGGGTGAACAGGCCTCGCGCGGGTCTGGCGCGGGCGGGACGAGCGGTCAAGCGGCCTCCGGCATTGGGGTGGCCTCGCCGCCCCGGGGTGGATTTATCGATAAACGATATACCACAAGCTGCGTGAAAGGCTGAATCGCAGGCATGGGCAGCCTGCGCGGCACGGAGGGCCTTGCCGGCGTTACCGGGAGGGCGCAGCCGGTTCCAGCATCGCTTCGCCCGGCGTCACCGAGGCCATCGCCTGTACACCCGCCTCGGCCGCCTGCCGCGTGACCAGCCGGAAGCGCACCTGCAGTTTGGCCTGTCCCGGCGTGGCCCAGCCGTACTGGATCGCGACCTGGTCAGCCGACAACGGCCCACGGCCCGGCAGCGAGCGCGCCTGCAATGGCTTCGGCGCCGCCTGCACCAGCCGGGCGAAGCCCTTCTGCACCACCGCCGCATCGGCCTTCTCCGCATACACCGAGCAGGTGCCATCGTCGGCCCAGCTGACCGCATAACGGCCGCTGGCCAGCGGCACCATCCAGGCCACGCCCGCCTGCCCCTGCAGCAACGTTGCAGCCTCGGCAGGCTGCAGCGGTGACAGCCCGTTGGATTCCATCAACGACTGCAACCGCGCCGGCGCGCCGATGTGCTGCATGCAGGCGGTATCGAACAACTCGCTGAAGGGGTCCTGCGCAGGAGCGTTCGCCTTGGGTACACGCGCAGGCTGCGCCGCCACCAGGGCAGGCAGCAGGGCGAGGATCAGCCAGGAGGCAGTGCGCATTGGAACTCCGCGGTACGGAAAACAGCGGGGAGGATGGCAAAGCCCGGGCGTGGCGCGCAACGGGTCATGGCTTGACAGCCGGCACGGGCGGGAGGACTATCAGTTAACGAATTAGTTAATTAGCTCGCCATGGACCGCATCTTCGAAGCCCTCGCCTCCACTGCCCGCCGGCAGATCCTGGCCTATCTCAGCGCCGGCGAGCTCAGCGCGGGTGAACTGGCCGAGCGCTTCGATTTCAGCAAGCCCGCGCTGTCCAGCCACCTGCGCATCCTTGAGGAAGCCGGCCTGATCGAACGCGAAAAGCGCGGCCAGTTCGTGTACTTCCGGCAGGTGCCCGACCGCTTGGCCAACACGTTGTTTTCCTGGGCGGCCGAAGTCTGTCCGGTCGGTGGCCCGCTCAAGCGCGAAGCACGCGCCCGCCGCAAGTCCCCTGCCCGCTG
>DQIG01000025.1:4706-5380 GCA_003525885.1 Stenotrophomonas sp. | reverse complement strand
ACCGCGTGGTGGTGCTGTCCGGCGCCGAGTTCCGCTTGCTGCGGGTGTTCATCGCCCACGCCAACAAAGTGCTGTCGCGCGAGCAGCTGGTCGCGCTCAGCAGTGGCCGCAACTACGAGGCACAGGATCGCGCGATCGACCTGCAGGTCAGCCGCCTGCGCAACAAGCTGGGCGACGATGGTGGCCCGGATGGACTGATCAAGACCGTACGCAATGAAGGCTACGTGCTGGCCTCGTCGGTCAACCTGGAATAAGCCGCGATGAAGCGCCTGCGCCACTTCCTGTCCTCGATGGTCGGGCGGCTGTTCGTGATCCTGCTGCTGGGCATGGCAGTGGCTGCGATCGGCGCGACCATGCTCGCCACCTCCAAGCGCCAGCAGGAGTTCGAGCGGCAGAATCTGAACCGCATCGCCGACCGCCTGCAGGGCTACGTCAACCTGCTGGACGGCAATCCGGAGCTGCGCGATCGCCTGCTGGCGATCGGCGGGCCGAGCGTGCGCGCGCTGCAGCCGGGCGCACGCCTGGGGCGTGCCGACACGGCGCTGATGGAAGTGCTGGAAGACCGTCCCGGGCCGGTGTCGCGCGCGCACGTGCACTTCGCTTCGTTCCGCTCCTGCATTCCCAAGCTGCAGGACCTGCTGCCGCCGCCGCCACCGGGCCACCGGCGGCCGCCG
>DQIG01000025.1:0-4540 GCA_003525885.1 Stenotrophomonas sp. | reverse complement strand
GGCCGCCGCGCGAGCGCGATCCGGCGTTCATTCCGCCCAAATGCCGCGCAGTGGACGTGACCCTCAACGACGGCACGCTGCTGAAGCTGGCGCTGGACTCGCCGGCGGTGGCGCACAACGGCATCCTTGCCGTGGACCCGTGGTTCCTGACCCTGCTGGTGCTGGCGATTGCCGTGCTGGCCTACATCGTCGCGCGCATGGCCAGTGCGCCGCTGCAGGAGCTGGCCGCGGCTGCCGAAGACCTGGGCGATGACCTGCAGCGCGACCCGTTGCCACTACGTGGGCCGCGCGAAGTGCAGCGTGCCGCCGAAGCTTTCAACGCCATGCAGCACCGGCTGCAGCGGCACCTGGCCGAACGCACGCAGATGCTGGCGGCGATCACCCATGACCTGCAGACGCCGCTGACCCGGCTGCGCCTGCGCCTGGAAAATGTCAGCGACGAGGCCCTGCGTGAGCGCCTGATCGGCGACCTGGCGGCGATGCAGGCGCTGGTGCGCGAGGGCCTGGAACTGGCGCGCAGTGCCGAGAGCGCCGAGCAGCGCGCCGCACTCGACCTGGATTCGCTGCTGGAGAGCATTGTCGAGGACACCGCCGAAGACGGCGCCGATGTGGTCTTCGAAGGCGGCAGTGGTTCGGTGCTGATGCTGCGTCCGCTGGCCATGCACCGCCTGTTCTCCAACCTGGTGGACAACGCGGTGATGTACGCGCAGCGGGCGCGGGTGCGGGTCGAGCGCAGCGGCGGTGCGATCACCGTGGTGGTGGCCGACGACGGCCCGGGCCTGGCCGAAGAGCAGCTGGAGGCGGTGTTCGATCCGTTCGTACGGGTGGAAACCTCGCGTTCGCGCCAGACCGGCGGGGCCGGCCTGGGCCTGACCATCGCCCGCGCCCTGGCCGAGAAGGACGGGGCCCGGCTGTGGCTGCGCAACCGGGCCGAAGGTGGACTGGAGGCCGTGGTGCAGTGGCCGGCCAGTGCGCAGGTGGTGGCGCCCGGCCGCGCCGGCTGAGCCGGTGGGCTGCGAACGGTGACGCCGGGGCAGGGGTTTGGCCTATCATCTGCGCATCTCCCCAGTCTCCCCCCGATGAGCCAGCCCGTTCCCGTCGGCATGCCATTGCACGCTGCCCGGCTGTTCCCGCACGCTGCCGCGTCCTGCAGCCACACCTGGCCACCGCCGCTGCGGTGATGGGCGGGCAGGGGGACGAGAGGCGCCGGGTGGAGCGCCGCGTATCAGGATTCGGGCGGGCACTGCGGCAGGGCCTGCTGTGGCTGCTGCTGGCCCTTGCGCTGCCGCTGGCTGCGCAGGAAGGCGCGCCCCCGCTGCGCGATTACGCCATCGATGTATGGACCTCGCGCAACGGCCTGCCGCACAACTCGCTGCGCGACATCGCGCAGACACCGGAAGGCCATCTCTGGTTCGCCACCTGGGAAGGACTGGTGCGCTACAACGGCCTGGATTTCACCGTGTTCGACCGCAGCACGCGCCCGGGCCTGCGCGACAACGGCATCGGCGCGCTGTTCGTCGACCGCCAGGGCGGGCTGTGGATCAGCGATTCGCGCGGCAACGTCAGCCACCGTGGCAGTGATGGCCAATGGCGGGTCTGGGAGCACCAGGCCGATACGCCGCAGGTGCTGATCCAGTCCATGCAGATGGACAGCCAGGGCCGGCTGTGGCTGCTGTACGAAGGCAAGGGCATCGGCTACCTGACGCCGGACAGCGGCATCGTCTACCAGGCACCGGCGGCGGACCTGCCGATGGCGATGAGCTTCACCAAGCTGGTGGTCGATGCGCAGGACCGGGTCTGGGTCGGCACGCTGGATGGATTGGTACTGCGCGACAACGACGGCGTGCTCAAACGCGCCCCCGCTGCATGGGGGCTGGGCGCCGGCAGCGGCCTGTCGTGGCCGTACCGCGCGCCGGATGGCGCGCTGTGGATCGTCGCCGGCGAGCGCCTGTACCGGGTGGAGGACGATCAGCTGGTGCTGGTGCACCGCCTGCCCGGCCAGCTGCACATGACCTCGATGCTGCAGGACCGGCACGGTGACCTGTGGCTGGGCACCGAGAACCAGGGCCTGCTGCGCATCTCCACGCATGGCCTGGAGCGGCTGCCGGCCGGCCTGAACCTGCCGGGTGGACGCGTGGTCAGCCTGCGCGAGGATGCCGAAGGCAGCATCTGGGTGGGTGCCAACGGTGGCCTGTACCGCCTGCGCGAAACATTGTTCAGCAGCTACACCGAGCGCGATGGGCTCAGTGGCGACTACGTGCGCACGGTGTTTGAAGATCGCGACCGCCAGCTGTGGGTCGGCAGTGCCAGTGGCCTTGACCTGCAGACCGCCGACGGCCGTTTCCGCGCGATGCCGCTGCACAACCGTGGCGGCAAGGCGCCCTCGGTACTGAGCCTGGCGCAGGGGCCGGACGGTGACCTGTGGGTGGGAACGTTCGGCGATGGCGTTTACCGGCTGGGCCGCGACGGTGGCCTGCGCCACAACTATGCGGCGGCTGACGGCATGCCGGGTGGCAACATCCGTGCGATCAGCGTTGATCCGCAGGGGGTGGTCTGGGCCGGTACGCAGAAGGGCGTGGTGCGTATCGACCGCGACCGGGTGCAGGTCTCGAACGTGCCGGGCATGCCCGGCGGCTTGATCACCGCGCTCGAGCATGACCACCAGGGCAACCTGTGGATCGGCACCATCGAAGGCATCCGCGTGCTGCGTGGCGATCACGTGCAGTCGATCGACCTGGCGCCGCTGGGCGGGGGCCGCAGTGTGTTCGGTTTCCACCAGCTGGGCGATGCGATGTGGATCAGCAGCGACCGCGGCCTGTACCGCTGGCGCAACGGCAGGCTGGCGCGGGTCGGCCTGGAGCAGGGCATGCCGGTGGATGCGGTGTTCCAGCTGGTGCCGGACCGTCTCGGCAATGTGTGGATCAGCAGCAACCGCGGTGTGCTGCGCACCGACATGGCCACCCTCAATGCGGTGGCCGATGGCCGCGCGCCGCGGGTGGTGGTGGAGCGATACAACGAGATCGACGGCATGGCCAATGCACAGGCCAACGGCAGTTCCGGCCCATCGGCGATCCTGCGCCAGGACGGCACGTTCTGGGTGGTCACCGCCGGTGGCCTCAGCACGGTCGACCCGCAGCGCCTGCAGCGCTTCCGCGAACGGCCATCGCCGCCGGCCGCGATCGAGAGCGTGCAGGTGGATGGCGCGCCGGTGCATTGGGAGGGACCGGATCGCAACCACATTCCCGGTGGCCGCCGGTTGGCGGTGAGCTACGTCGGCCTGAGCTACCTGATGTCCGACCGGATCCGCTACCGCACGCGGCTGGACGGGCTGGATGCCGGCTGGGTCGAGCGTGGCCCGCAACGCAGCGTCGAGTTCGTCGGCCTGCCGCCGGGCGACTACACCCTGCATGTGGCGGCCGCTCACCCCAGTGGCAGCTGGGGCCAGCAGGAGGCGGTGTGGAGCTTCACCGTGGAGCCGTTCTGGTGGCAGCGCCGCAGCGTGCAGGTGTTGGCCGGGCTGTTGCTGCTGGCCGGACTGGTAGCGTTGTACCGGCTGCTGCTGCAGCAGCTGAAGGCCAGCAACCTGCGCCTGGCACGGCGGGTGGACGAAGCAACCTTCGACCTGCAGGCCAAGACCGTGCACCTGCAGGCGCTGAACCAGGAAAAGACCGAACTGGCCGAGCGCCTGGCGCGCCAGGCCGAAGCCTTCGAGCGCCAGGCCCGCGAGGATGCCCTGACCGGCCTGGCCAACCGCCGCGGCTTCGACGAGACGCTGGCGCGTGATTTCGCCCGTTCGCAGCGCAGTGGTCATCCGCTGTGCCTGGTGGTGCTGGACATCGACCACTTCAAGGACGTCAACGACCGCCACAGCCACAGCATCGGCGATGCCGTGCTGGTACAGGTGGCGACGTTGATCGCTGCGGCCTGCCGTGACTCCGACCTGCCGGCGCGCACCGGCGGCGAAGAGTTCGCGCTGCTGCTCAACGACACTCGCCTGGAGGAAGCCGCGCAGCTATGCGCGCGCCTGCGTGGTCTATTCCATGACCATCCCGACTGGGCCGGCGTGGCGGGCCTGCGCGTGACCTTCAGCGCAGGCCTGGTGGAACTGGATGCCGACGACCGCACCCCGGCGCTGCTGTACCAGCGCGCCGACCGCGCGCTGTACCGCGCCAAGAGCGACGGCCGCGATCGTACGAGCATCGGTTGATCGCATCCACGCATGGCGTGGATCTACGGGTGTTGCCCTAGCAACCGGCGGTGCCGACCAACGGTCGGCAGCTACCAGGGAACTGACCCACCACCGAGGTCGGCGACAGCACCCATCGAGCGCAGCGATCCGCTGTTGCTCCCGCTTTCCTGATCTTCCCGTGGCGCCCCGCAACCTGTCGAAGGCCGGGCAGGGTGGGTTCGCAGGGGTATCCGCGCCATGGATGGCGCGGCTAAGCCCCCAGGGAAGGGTTCACGGCGTCCCCTGCGAACCCACCTTGCCCGGCCCAACCGATGATTCGCTTCACGCCACGAGGGGCTCCGCCGTTGGCCG
>DQIG01000120.1 GCA_003525885.1 Stenotrophomonas sp. | reverse complement strand
TGCCGGCCAGCAGCCGGCACTACCGAAAGAAGAACGGGCGCCTTGGCGCCCGTTCTGCTTACTTGAACTTGTAGACCACGTTCATCGTGGTCAGCGTATCGGTCTTGCGCTTGTCCACAGCGACATCACTGTTGTAACGCGCCTGCCAGCCGGCCTTCAGCGCCAGGTGCTCGTTCATGCTCACCGAGACACCGAAGTCGTTCTGGCCGAAGGTGTTGTACGAACCCGATTCGACCAGCAGCGTGTTCACCAGATCGGTGTTGTCGGTCAGCGAGTACTTCATGTCGAACAGACCGCGGCCGATCAGGCCGGTGCGGGTGCGGTCATCCTCGGTGCTGTGGGTGCGGCGCACACCGGGGCCGATCTGCGCGTCGAACGAGAAGCGCTCGGTGTTCCACAGGCGGGTGCCATAACCCAGACCGAACGAGCTCTGGCGGTCGTAGGTGGCGAAGTCATCGCGCTCGGTACGCACCGTGGCGGTCAGCTGGCGGTGCTCGCCCAGCTGCAGCGCGCTGCCGGCGCTGCCGGTGTAGCGGTTGGCGGTGGTGTTGTTGCGGCGGGTGGTGGTGCCGTCGTCGTTGGTCTCGGTCACCTTGGAACTGGAGCGCAGGCCGAACAGGTCCATGCTGTGCACCCAGTCGCCGTCGGTGTAGCGCAGGCGCAGGCGGCCGTTGAAGCTCTCGGTGCTGCTGTTGCCGCGTGCCGAGGCAAAGCCGAGCTCGCCGCCGCTGCCGCTCCACGGCGAGGACATCGCCGCCAGCTCGGAGGCATCCTGCGCGTATGCGAGCGGCGCACACAGCAGCAGGGGGATCAGCAGGGACACGCGCAGGGACATCGAGGCTTCTCCGAAACGGTTAACAGCCGGTGATGATACTGGAAGCGTGATGGCGGTCCGAATCGATCCAATGCGCGCTTCAGCGAACGTTGCCGCGATCGCCTATTCAGGGCAGATCGACACGCAATGCGGGGTCGTTGAAGCGTGAATAGCGCAGGCGCAGCTGGAAGCTGCGGCCATTGCTGCTGCCGCTGCGCACGATCTGGCGTGGCAGGCCCTGGGCATCCACCCAGTACTCCAGGCGTTCGCCGGGCTGCGTACCGCGCAGCCGGTAGTGCCGGGTCTCGACCCCATCCAGCGCCTGGCTGCCGAGGTCTTCGGCCTTCAGGTCGGCGGACAGGGCATCGGCCGGCAGCGGGTTGCGCCACTGCTCGAGCAGGCCGGGCGGGGTCGGCACCTGGCGGATCTCACCGTCGGCCTGCAGGAACATGGTGTCGCCGATGATGGTCTGCGGCCCGGCCGGAGTCTCCACCCGGAAACGATCAGGCGCGACGAAGTCCATGGCGCTGCGTACCGGCTGCGGCGCACCCAGCACCTCCAGTTCGGCGTGGAAGCTGCGCAGGGCCGCGAAACGCTGGCTGGCGCCCAGCACCGCCTGTGCCGGATCGGCGGCGGGTACCGGGGCTTCGGTGCTGGCCGGCGCCGGCGCGCGATCGCAGGCGGCCAGCAGCAGGCAGGCCAGCAGGGACAGGGCGGGCAACCGGCGCATCGGGCATTCCATGGGGGTGGGGGCGACCACGATAGCCCAAACGTCCCACACAAGACCCGCGACTCGGACATAATCGGGGGTATGGACCGATACGAACGCATCACCGCCCTGCATCGTCTGCTCAAGTCCGCGCGCTATCCGGTGACGGTGGCGACCCTGCAGGACAAGCTCGGTTGTTCCCGTGCCACCGTCTACCGTGATCTGGCTTTCCTGCGCGATGCGCTGATGGCACCGATCGAGGGCGACGGCGAGGCCGGCTTCCGTTACCAGGCCGACGAGAGCGACCGCTTCGAGCTGCCCGGCCTGTGGCTCAGCTCGGAGGAGCTGCATGCCCTGCTGGCCTCGCAGCACCTGCTGGCACGTACCGGCGGTGGCGTGTTGTCGTCGGTGCTGGCGCCGCTGCAGCAACGCATCGAGAGCCTGCTGGCGGCCCAGGCCGGTGTCTCCAACTGGCCGGTCGACCGCGTGCGGGTGATTCCGCACCGTGGCCGCAAGTTCGACGAAGGCAGCTTCCGCAGCGTTGCTTCGGCCGTGCTGGAGCGCCGCCAGCTGGCGTTCGAGTACCGCGCCCGTTCCACCGACGAGCCGACCAAGCGCACCGTCTCGCCGCAGCGCCTCACCCACTACCGCGACAACTGGTACCTGGATGCGTGGGACCATGACCGCGAGGCCCTGCGCAGCTTCGCTGTGGACCGCATTCACAAGGCGCGGGTGATCGACAGCGCCGCCCGTGATGTCGCCGACAGCGAGCTGGACGAGCAGCTCGGTGCCAGCTACGGCATCTTCTCTGGTGCGCCGAAGGGCTGGGCGACCATCCTGTTCAGCGCCAAGGCCGCGCGCTGGGTGGCTGACGAGCACTGGCATTCCAAGCAGCAGGGTCGTTTCCTGGCCGATGGCCGCTATGAACTGAAGGTGCCGTACAGCGTCTCGCGCGAACTACTGATGGACGTGCTGCACTATGGTTCGGATGCCGAGATCGTCGAACCGATGATGCTCCGTGAGCAGGCCAAGGCGCTGCTTGAGCTGGCCCTGAGCAACTACGAAAAATCCTGAAACTCCCCCGAGAACCCAGTCCCCCATGAAGAAGACCCTGTTGCTGCCCCTGCTCGCCGCTGTGTTGGCCCTGAGCGCCTGCGGCTCGTCCGGCGAGCCCTCGCAGAAGCTGGTGGTGGCCGCCACGGCCGTGCCGCATGCCGAGATCCTCGAGGTGGTCAAGCCGATCCTCAAGCAGGAAGGCGTGGACCTGGACGTGCGCGTGTTCAATGACTACGTGCAGCCCAACGACCAGCTGGTGCAGAAGCAGGTGGACGCCAACTACTTCCAGACCGAACCGTACCTGGATGCCTACAACCGTGACCGCAAGACCGACCTGGTGAAGGTGATCGGCGTGCACATCGAGCCGTTCGGTGCGTACTCGCGCAAGATCAAGTCGCTGGCCGAGCTGCGCGAAGGTGCCGACGTCGTGATCCCGAACGACCCGAGCAACAACAGCCGCGCGCTGATCCTGCTGCACAAGGCGGGCGTGATCGAGCTGAAGGACCCGACCAACGCGCTGTCGACCCTGCGCGACATCATCGCCAACCCGAAGAACCTGAAGTTCCGCGAGCTGGACTCGGCGATGCTGCCGCGCGTGCTGGACCAGGTGGACCTGGCCCTGATCAACACCAACTACGCGCTGGATGCCGGCCTCAACCCGACCAAGGATGCACTGGCGATCGAGAGCAAGGATTCGCCGTACGTGAACTTCCTGGTCGCGCGCCCGGACAACAAGGACGACGCCCGCGTGCAGAAGCTGGCCAAGGCCCTGACCAGCCCGCAGGTGAGGGCTTTCATCGAGACCAAGTACAAGGGCGCGGTGCTGCCGGCGTTCTGATTGCGGCTGATCTGTTGATCTGAATGGTGGGTGTCGACCTTGGTCGACACCGCCTTCCCTGTAGAGCCGAGCCCACGCTCGGCTCTGCTGTTTTCGGC
Source organism: Stenotrophomonas sp. (assembly GCA_003525885.1). Taxonomy (GTDB): domain Bacteria; phylum Pseudomonadota; class Gammaproteobacteria; order Xanthomonadales; family Xanthomonadaceae; genus Stenotrophomonas. The sequence goes on along the minus strand of DQIG01000120.1, from coordinate 4,962 downwards.
AGTCCACCAACGGCAGCCGAGCATGGCTCGGCTCTACAGGGTCAACCCAGGTGCCGCAGCAGGGCAGGGTGGCGCGGTTTCAATCGACATGGAAGGCGAGGGTGGCGGCAACCGCCTGCTGCCATCCGGCATACAGTTTCTCGCGCCGGGCCACCTCCATCTGTGGCTCGAAGCGCCGGTCCAGGCCCCACTGCGCGGCGATCTGTTCGCGGCTGGTCCAGAACCCTACCGCCAGGCCGGCCAGGTAGGCCGCACCCAGCGCGGTGGTCTCGGTCAGTCGTGGCCGCAGCAGTGGCACTCCAAGGATGTCGGCCTGGAAGCCAGCCAGGAAGTCGTTGCCGATCGCCCCGCCATCAGCGCGCAGTTCGGTCAGCGCGATACCCGCATCGGACTGCATCGCATCGAGCACATCGCGGGTCTGGTAGGCCATCGCTTCCAGCGCGGCGCGCACGAAGTGCGCCTTGCGGGTGCCACGGGTCAATCCGAACATCGCACCACGTACATCACTGCGCCAATAGGGTGCACCAAGGCCGACAAACGCCGGCACCAGGTAGGCGCCGCCACTGTCGGGTACCTGCGCGGCCAGTGCCTGGCTGTCGCTGGCGCGCTCGATCATGCGTAGTCCATCGCGAAGCCATTGCACCACCGAGCCGGCGATGAAGATCGAGCCCTCCAGCGCATACTCGACGCGCCCGTCCAGGCCCCAGGCAATGGTGGTCAGCAGGCCATTGCGCGACCGCACCGCCTGCGCGCCGGTGTGCATCAGCATGAAGCAACCGGTGCCATAGGTGTTCTTGACCATGCCCGGCTGGAAACAGGCCTGGCCGAACAGCGCCGCCTGCTGGTCACCGGCGATGCCGGCGATCGGGATCGGGTGGTCGAAGAAGAACTGCGGCCGGGTATGTGCGTACACCGCACTGGAGTCGCGCACCTGCGGCAGCATCGCGCGCGGGATGTCGAGCAGGGCCAGCAGGTCGTCATCCCAGTCCAGCGTGTGGATGTTGAACAGCAGCGTGCGCGCCGCGTTGCTGTAGTCAGTCACATGCGCCTGGCCACCGCTGAGGTTCCACACCAGCCAGCTGTCGATGGTGCCGAACAGGAGCTCGCCACGCTCGGCGCGCTGCTGCGCACCTTCCACGTGGTCGAGGATCCAGCGCACCTTGGTCGCAGAGAAATAGGCATCGATCAGCAGGCCGGTCCGCTCGCGGATCAGCGCTTCATGCCCGTCGGACTTCAGCCGCTCGCAGATGGCGTGGCTCTGCCGCGATTGCCAGACGATGGCGTTGTGGATCGGCTGGCCAGTGGCACGGTCCCAGACCACGGTGGTTTCGCGCTGGTTGGTGATGCCCAGCGCGGCGATATGACGTGGGTCGATCTGGCCGCGGCTGAGCAGTTCGGTCAACGTGGCATAGACGCTGGTAAGGATCTCGCGCGGGTCATGCTCGACCCAGCCGGGGTGAGGGAAGATCTGCGCGAACTCGCGTTGCGCGCTGCCGACGATATCGCCGGCACGGTCGAACAGGATCGCGCGCGAACTGGTGGTGCCCTGGTCGATGGCCAGCACGTAGCGGGGCGTCATGCAGCGTCTCCGGTGGCGATGGGGAAATCCTAATGCATCGATCGTGTCGCGCGCGGCCGCCCTGATAGCTGCCAACCCTGGTTGGCACACGTGGCAATACGGGGGTCAGAGCCCATTCCGTGGGAAAGGCATCCGACCCCCCATCCACGCCTGCAGCCGTGCCACCTGCGCCGCGTCCAGCCGCAGGCCCAGCTTGCTCCGCCGCCACAGCACGTCCTCGGCGTCCCAGGCCCATTCGTGGTCGCGCAGGAAGTCCACTTCGCGGGCATGCAGGCCGCCGCCAAAGTCCTCGCCAAGATCGCCCATGCCCTGTACACCCTGCAGCAGTCCTGCGCTGCGACTGCCATAGGCCCCGGCCCAGCGTCGCGCGATACCTGCGGGCAACCACGGCGCCAGCGCCTGCAGGCGGGAGCGCGCCTGTGCGGCGTCCCCCCATTCGCCGCCCGGCAGCGGATCTCCGCTTGCCGTCCACGCTGGGCCCATCTGCGGCAGAGCCGGGCGCAGCAGGTCCAGCGCCTCTTCCGCCAGCACCCGGTAGGTGGTCAGCTTGCCGCCCAGCACATGCAGCGCCGGTGCCGGGTCGGACTGCAGCTGCAGACGGTAATCGCGGCTGAGTTTTGCCGCGCGCGGATCGGGATCGGCCAGCAGCGGGCGTACACCGGCGAACTGCCAGACCACCTCTTCCGGCGCGATGGGGTCATGCAGGTAGCGATTGGCCGCTTCGCACAGGTACGCCACCTCCGAAGGCAGCACGCTGCAGCGCGCGGGGTCGCCGCGATAGTCGGTATCGGTGGTGCCAACCAGCAGGTGGTCGTGGGCGAAGGGCAGCAGGAACACCACGCGTCCATCGGGCTGCTGCAGCAGGCAGGCGCTGTCCTCGGGCCAGGGCCGGCGCAGCACGATGTGGCTGCCCTGCACCAGGCGCAGCGCGGGGCCACCGCTGCGCGCCTGCATCCGTTCCAGCAGGCCGCCGGCCCACGGTCCCGCCGCATTGGCGACGGCGCGTGCATTCACCTGGTGCGACTGGCCATCGGCGGATTCCAGAACGGCCTGCCATCGGCCCTGCACGGGGTGCAGGTCGATGCAGCGGCTGCGGACACGCACCTGTGCGCCCCGCTGCGCGGCATCGAGGGCGTTGAGCAGCACCAGGCGCGCGTCATCGACCTGCGCATCGGCGTAGCTGAAGGCCTGCCGCAGCGTCGGCGAGAGCCAGTGGCCCAGCGGATCGCCTTGCAGGTCCAGTGTGCGCGATGCGGGAAAAGCGGGGCTGCGCCGACCCAGGTGGTCGTACAGCCATAGTCCCGCGCGCAGCATCCAGCGGGGGCGCAGGTGCGGTTCCCAGGGCAGGACAAAGCGCAGCGGATGGACCAGATGGGGTGCCTGCCGGCGCACCACCTCGCGCTCGCCCAGTGCCTTGCGCACCAGGCCGAACTCGCCCTGTTCCAGATAGCGCAGCCCGCCGTGGATCAGCTTGCTGCTGGCACTGGACGTGTGCGCGGCCAAGTCATGCTGTTCGCACAGCAGCACGCGCAGGCCGCGGCCGCTGGCGTCACGGGCGATGCCGGCGCCGTTGATGCCGCCACCGATCACCAGCAGGTCGACGTCGTCCATCGTGTCTCCGCGTCCCGTGTGTGTACAGTCGAGCAAGCTCGACTGTACAGAACGCGGGTGACGGAAACGACGACGGGCCCCGAAGGGCCCGTCGCGTTACATCAGTGAAGCAGGTGCTGCCTGGATCAGAAGCGGGCGCCGATGCCGAAGCCGACGGTCCACGGATCCATCTTGGCTTCGCCGATCTTCTCGCCGCCAACCTTGATGTCCGGGCGGGCGCGCATGTAGCGGGCGTCAGCACGGGCGAACCAGGTGGAGTTGATGTTCATGTCGACGCCGACGGTGCCGATCACGCCCTTGGCATCCTTGAAGCGGATGTCGGTGTCAGCGCCGTTGCCCAGCTTCTCGTTGCTGAAGCTCGACTGGTAGTAACCGACGCCCACGAACGGACGGAACACGTTGTCAGCCTGGCCGAAGTGGTACTGGCCGCTCAGCGCGACCGGCTGCTGCTCGACCGAGCCCAGGCGGGCGTTGTTCGGGCCCTTGAACTTGTTGTCGAACTTGTCGGCAGCGCCCCACAGCTCAACGGCCCAGTTGTCGTTGATGTAGTAGCTGAAGCTGACGGTCGGCGCCGGGCCACCGTCGGTCTTCTTCACGCCGGTGATCGGGTCGTTCTTCGGCTGCAGCAGCGAGATGCCGCCAACAACGGCAAAATGCTTGCCCGAAGCGGTATCGGTGGTGCTGCTGTCCTGGGCGAAAGCGGCCGGCGCGAAGGCGGCGGAGGTCAGCAGGGCGAGACTCAGGATACGGATGGAGCGCATGGGGGTATCTCCTAATGTTTCTTGTTTTGGGCCCCCGGTTGCGGGGCGAGCACACCGTAGTCGCCCCAACATGAATCGAATCCGACGCACGTTAAAAAATAGTTTCCCTTGTTCAGCGACGGGTGCGAAATGCCTGTATTCATGGGGTTTCCGGCACTCGCTGACATTCATTCAGTTGGAGAGGATGTGAGCACGGCAACGTTGTGCATTGGCCTGCAAGCGCAGGTGAACGTGGAGTGCCGGGTGCTGCTGCTGGGCTCGATGCCCGGCGTGGCGTCCCTGCAGGAGCAGCGCTACTACGCGCATCCACGCAACCGCTTCTGGCCGCTGATGGCCGACATCTGTGGTTTCGACGCGGATATGGCCTATGCAGCGCGGCTGCAGGCATTGAATGCCGCGGGCATCGGCCTGTGGGATGTGATCGGCCGCTGTGAGCGCCGCGGCAGCCTGGATGCGGACATCGTGCGTGGCACGGAAGTGGCCAATGCACTGCCAGAACTGATCGCCACGCTGCCTGAGCTGAAGCTGATCGGCTGCAATGGTGGAGCCTCATTGCAGGCGTTCCAACGCTGGGTGCTGCCACGGCTGGAGCCCACGCCGAAGCTGGTCGCACTGCCCTCGACCAGCCCGGCCAATGCGGCGTGGTCGTTGCCACGCCTGCGCCAGGCCTGGCAGCCGGTGGCCGACGCACTGGCGACATGAAGCGGACATCGTCCGGACAATACGCTACCGACTGGTCGCGGCCGCGACCCATGGGCAACAGCCTGTCCCGGCTGCGTGCGTACTGAAAACACCTGTAACGGTTGGCGCTGGACCCCGCTGGCCGCACAATAGACGTTTCCCTACACCAGATTGCCGGAGTTATCCCCATGGCCGAAATCAAGGAAGCACTTGTCCCCGATATCGGTGACTACAGCGATATCCCGGTAATCGAGGTGCTTGTCGCCGTCGGCGACACGGTCAGGAAGGACCAGGGCCTGGTGACGCTTGAAAGCGACAAGGCGACCATGG
>DQIG01000099.1:1982-3958 GCA_003525885.1 Stenotrophomonas sp. | reverse complement strand
CAAAGCCCTCCGGAATGCCGAAGCTGGCCTTGCCCTCGTTGCTGGCCGGCAGCACTACGCTGAAGTCGTAGTCACGTACATAGGACGAGAAGTTGTTGCCGACGATGCCCTCGCTGCGCACCCCGGTCCGGGTGTCGACGATGGTCGGCCGCAGCACCTCGATCAACGGGAACGGATCGCTGCCGTCAGCACCGTCGATGTGCATCTCCACCGAGATGATGTCCAGCTCGACCGCGTAGCGGTCCGCGTTCGGGTTGTCCCAATGCGCCAGGTCATTGAAGCGGTTGTTGATCATGCTGATCGTGTTGCGCAGGTTCTCCTGCCGGGACGCACCGCGGGCCAGGTTGGCGAAATTGGTGGTGATGCGCGTGCCCTCGGCCGGCTGGTAATCCTCGTTGAAGGGGATGCGCGTGATGCTGAAGGTGAAGGTGTCGGTCGTCATGGGCGGCGTTCCGGTTTGCGGGGTGACATCCGAATGCGGGGTGCTGGCATCCGGTATTCAGAGAATTGCGGCGGTCTCGGCGATGGCGGGCGCTGCGCGATGGGACAGCGCCAGCAGCGGCATTGCCCGCTGCACAGCCAGTCGCGCACGTTGGATCAGTGCTTCGTTGTGCACGCGGCCCTCGACGAAATCGCGGTCGGTGGCGTACACGCCCAGGGGCAGGGTGCGGGCCTGGAAGAAGCTGAAAAGCGGCCGCAGCTGATGGTCGATCACCAGCGCGTGGCGCTCGCTGCCGCCGGTGGCGGCCAGCAGGATCGGGGTATCGACCAGCGCATCCTGGTCGATGAAATCGAAGAAGTGCTTGAACAGGCCGGTGTAGGAGCCGCGGTAGACCGGCGTGGCCACCACTAACACGTCAGCCTGTTCAACAGCGAGCAGCTGCCGCTCGACCACCTCGGGCAGCTGCGAGCGCCACAGCGCACCGGACAGCTGCGGGGCCAGTTCGCCGAGTTCGATCAGCTGCTGCTCGCTGCGGATGTCCTCGCCGATCAGGCCCAGCAGGTGCTCGGCCAGGGTGGCGGCCCGGGAGGGGCGTTGCAGTCCACCGGAAACGGCAACGATATGGAGGGGGCGGGTCATCTATTCGCTTTCAGCGGGGGAGGGGACTCCTTCGGGGTGAACTGCGGGGGCGCAGTCCTGCGGGCCGGCTGGATCAGCAGGCTGGCAGGCAACCGAAGGCATGACCCGATGCTAGCCACGCCCTTCCATGACGTAAAATGGTATTACTTCACCAATCCATGAGTGAGATTCATCGTCATGCTGGAACGGATTCACCTCAGCATCGTGCAGCAGGTCGAGCAGCAGGGCTCGCTCACCGCTGCGGCCGGCGTGCTCAACCTGACCCAGTCGGCGCTCAGCCACAGCATGAAAAAGCTGGAACAGCAGCTCGGCACCGATGTCTGGCTGCGCGAAGGCCGCAGCCTGCGGCTGACCCAGGCCGGGCAATACCTGCTGGCAGTGGCCAACCGGGTGCTGCCGCAGCTGGACCTGGCCGAGGAGCGGCTGGGCCAGTTCGCCCAGGGCGAGCGTGGCGCGCTGCGCATCGGCATGGAGTGCCATCCGTGTTACCAGTGGCTGCTGAAGATCGTCTCGCCGTACCTGGCCGCGTGGCCGGATGTGGATGTGGACGTCAAGCAGAAGTTCCAGTTCGGCGGCATCGGCGCATTGTTCGGCTACGAGATCGACCTGCTGGTCACACCCGATCCGCTGCTGAAGCCGGGCCTGAAGTTCATTCCCGTGTTCGACTACGAGCAGGTGCTGGTGGTGGCCAGCAACCACGCCCTGGCCAAGGTGGATCACGTAAAGCCGCGCCAGCTCAGCCAGGAAGTGCTGATCAGCTATCCGGTGCCGTTCGAGCGGCTGGACATCTACAACCAGTTCCTGCTGCCGGCCGGCATCACGCCGCGGCGCCACAAGGCCATCGAAACCACCGACATCATGATGCAGATGGTGGCCAGCGGCCGCGGCGTGGCCG
>DQIG01000099.1:0-1816 GCA_003525885.1 Stenotrophomonas sp. | reverse complement strand
CCGCCATGCCGCGCTGGCTGGTGGAAGAGTACGCCGCGCGCATGGACGTGGTGCCTGTGCGCCTGGGCGCCAAAGGCATCCCCAAGCAGATCTACCTGGGCGCGCGCGAGGCCGATACCGGTATCGACTATCTGCAGGCCTTCATCGAACTGGCCCGCAACAGCTCGCCGCTTGCCGGCAACGTGGGCGGAGCGCGTTGATGTCAGCAGGCATGCCACTGCGGGCAGACGCCTTCATCAACACCTTTTCACTGGAAGTCAGTGCGAAAGCCATGCCGGCACTGCGTGCCGAGGCGAGCCGCATACCGCGCGGCACGATCATCTCCATTCCCTGGCTGGCCAGCGAGGATGACGACGCTCGCCTGGCAGCCGCACGCACGGTGCGCGAGCTGGGCTTCGAACCGATGCCGCATCTCTCTGCCCGGCGCATCGGGTCACACGCAGCGCTTGAGCGCTTCCTGGAACGTGCTGCCGGCGAAGCCGGGGTCGCGCGTTGCCTGCTGATCGCGGGTGACCTGGCCACACCTGCCGGACCGTTTGCAGACAGCATGTCGATCATCGAGACCGATCTTCTGGAGCGACACGACATCAAGGTCGTCGCCATCGGCGGACACCCGGAAGGCCACCCGGTAATGAGCAGTGACGAACGCTGGCAGGTGCTTCAGCGCAAATGCCGGGGCATCGAAGCGCGCGGCATGGCGCCCCTGGTCGTCACCCAGTTCGCGTTCGATGCCGATATCGTGCTGGCCTGGCTGGATGCACTGCGCACGCGCGGCATCGCGGCTCCGGTGCTGGTCGGTGTGCCGGGCCCCGCCAGCATCACCCGGCTGCTGCGTTACGCCGCGATGTGCGGCGTGGGCGCCAGTGCATCGATGCTGGCCAGGTATGGCATCTCGATCGGCCGACTGCTCGGCACAGCGGGGCCCGAGGTGTTCGTCGATCGCTTGGTGAAGGGGCTGACCTGCGCCCATGGCCAGGTCAGCCCACACCTGTTCCCGTTCGGCGGCATTGCGCCGTCGCTGGAGTGGCTGGAGCAGTACCGACGGCGTACTTCCGGCACCGGTGGTTGAATCGCCTCAGCCCGGCAGGTCGCACTTCATCTTGCCGTCCACGTAGTACGGCTTGGGCACGTTCGGGTTCGGGCTGGTCTTCTCGAAGACCACCTCGAACGAGGCGGCATCAGGCGAGCCCTTGCGGTCGGTACACGCGTCCTGCAGTTTCTTCTTGACCGCGGTGATACCAGCATCGCGGTTGGCGCCCTCGGCGCTGTTGGTCAGATTCACGGTCTCGGCCGAGGCCAGCGGGCTCAGCGCCAACAGGCCGCCGGCCAGCATCAGGGTGTGCAGCTTGGTCATGGTTCGTGCCTGGCAGGTCTCCAATGAGGCCCCCAGCATAGGGCCGGACCGTTAACGGCATGTGCCCGGCCGGGTGAGGGCAGGGCAGGCACGCCATGGCGTAATCCGCGATGGCTGACAGCTGTCACTGGCTGCATCCCGGGCGGAAGCGAATAGTGAGCGCCAAGGCGAGGCCACCTCGCCACCACTCACCAAGGGGACCGCTCATGAACATGCTCCAGCAACTCGCCTCGCAGACGCCGGTCTGGGTCTGGCTGCTCCTGGCCTTCCTGATCACCCGTGGCATCGCCGCCATGAAACCGGGCGAGACCTCGCTGCAGAAGCTGGCGATCGTGCCCGCCCTGTTCGCCGCATGGGGGGCGTGGTCGATCAGCCATCGCTTCGGCGCGTCGCTGACTGCCTGGAGTGAATGGCTGGCCGGTATCGCCATGGGTGCCGCGCTTGCCTGGCTGCTGCTGAACC
>DQIG01000100.1:590-7629 GCA_003525885.1 Stenotrophomonas sp. | reverse complement strand
CGTACTTGCAGCGTCCCCTGCACGGCCTACCCACCCTGTCAACCACATGATCCGCTCTTCGCGACCAGGCCCCCGCCACGAGGGGCTCAGCCGTTGGCCGAAATCCTCACAGTTCCGAACGAATCCGCTCGCGCAGTGCTTCCAGATCCTTGGCAAACGCATCGATACCGGTCGCCAGCTTTTCGGTGGCCATCGGATCGGCCGCCAGATCCGCTGCGAACTTCGCCGCATCGACCGGGGTCACCGCCACGCCGTCGGCGGCACCGGCCACCAGCTTGCGCGGCAGCTCGCCGTGGTCAGCGTCCAGCTTCTCCAGCAGGTCCGGCGAAATCGTCAGGCGGTCGCAGCCGGCCAGCGCTTCGATCTGCGCGGTCGAACGGAACGAGGCGCCCATCACCACCGTCGGCGAACCGCGGCGCTTGAATTCGGCGTACACGCCGCGCACGAACTTCACGCCCGGGTCTTCGTCGATGCTGGCCGGGGCCTGGCCGTTGGCAACGTACCAATCGAGGATGCGGCCGACGAACGGCGAGATCAGGAACGCGCCGGCTTCGCTGCAGGCCAGCGCCTGGGTCGGGTTGAAGATCAGGGTCAGGTTGCAGTCGATGCCTTCGGCCTGCAGGATGCGCGCGGCTTCCACGCCTTCCCAGGTGGCGGCGATCTTGATCAGGATCTTCTCGCGTGGCACGCCGGCATCGGCGTACATCTGGATGAACTGGCGGGCCTTGGCCACGGTGGCGGCGGTGTCGTGGGCCTGGTCGGCATCCACTTCGGTGGACACGCGGCCCGGCACCAGCGTGCTCAGCAGCGCGCCGACGCCGATGGTCAGGCGGTCGGCCACGGCGTGCACCACGGCCTCGCGGTCGCCGGTCTGCTGGCGGCCCCAGGCCAGTTCGCGTTCGATCAGCTCGGCGTAGACCGGCAGGTCCAGTGCCTTCTTCACCAGAGTCGGGTTGGTGGTGCAGTCCACCGGCTGCAGGCGCTTGATGGCGTCGTAGTCACCGGTATCGGCAACGACCACGGACAGTTCGCGCAGCTGGGACAGTTTGGACGGGGTACTCATTACGGCTCCTGGTGCAGGGGGATCGAATCGCGCGCGGTGCGCAGCGGTAATCAGGGGCGGTCGTTGTGGACCGCGGTCACGCGCAGGCGCAGCTTGCGGCCGCCGGGCGCGTTCCAGTCGATGCTCTGGCCGATGGCCAGGCCGAGCAGGGCACTGCCGACCGGGGCCAGCACGGAAACCTTGCCTTCGTCGACGTTGGCTTCGCGGGGGAAGACCAGGGTCAGGATGTGCTTTTCGCCCGACACCTCATCCTCGCACTCCACGCGCGAATGCATCATGACGATGCCTTCGGGAATCTGGTCCGGTGCCAGCACGGTGGCCCGGTTGAGTTCTTCAGCAAGCGCGAGCGCGGCAGGCGTCTGGCTCAGCGCAGGGGATTCGAGCATGGCGTCCAGGCGGTCCATGTCGAAGGTAGAAACGGTGATCGACGGCGGCAGGCCGCTGGCGGTGTTCATGGTGAAGCTCCTTGGTTGAAAACCATGCAAAAGGCGGCACCTGCTGGCGCCGCCTGTCTGTATTGTGGGGACAAATGCGGCCGGAATCGACTCCTGCCGATTCCAGGCCGGTACTGCGGGGGCTCAGCCGTTCAGCGCGGGGCCGGGCAGGGCCGGTGCATCGCTGGCGGCATTCAGCGCTTCCAGGGAGAACAGCGCCTGCGGCAGGCGCTTGAACTGGTCGGCCAGCTCCATCAGGAAGTCGTTCATGGCCGAGCTGCGGCGCCAGATCATGGCGATGCGGCGGCTGGGACGGCCCTCGCCGGTGAAATCGAGCAGGCGGATGTTGTTCGAGCGCGGCACCGGCGGCTGCACCGACAGGCTGGGCAGCAGGGTGATGCCGACGTCGGCGGCGACCATCTGCCGCAAGGTTTCCAGGCTGGTGGCGCGGAACTCGGACTTCTCGTTGGCGCCGAACAGGCGGCAGACTTCCAGTGCCTGGTCGCGCAGGCAATGCCCGTCTTCCAGCAGCAGCAGCTTCTGCGTGGCGAGTTCCTGCACGTCCAGATGTTCGCGACGGGCCAACGGGTGACGCCCGGATACGGCCAGCAGGAACGGTTCCTCGAACAGGAACTCGGCATGCAGCTGGTCGTCGATCACCGGCAGGGCCAGCAATGCAGCGTCGAGCTTGCCTTCGCGCAGGCGGTCCAGCAGCACGTCGCTCTTCTCCTCGACCAGCAGCAGTTCCAGCTCCGGGAAGCGATCGCGGATGCGCGGGATCACATGCGGCAGCAGGTAAGGGCCGAGGGTGGGGAAGATCCCCAGGCGCACCGTACCGGCTTCCGGATCGCGGCTGCGTCGCGCCGCTTCCTTCAGCTGTTCCACTTCGGACACGATCACCCGTGCCCGTGCCGCCGCTTCCTGGCCGGCCGGGGTCAGCATCACCTTGCGCGGTGCACGTTCCACCAGCGGCAGGCCCAGCTCTTCTTCCAGCTTGCGGATCTGCGTGGACAGCGTGGGCTGGCTGACGAAGCAGGAGGCGGCAGCCCGGCCGAAATGCTTGTGGTCGGCCAGGGCTACCAGGTACTTCAGATCACGTAGGTTCATCCTTACACCCCAGGGGTAACGGACCGGCTGACGGCGTGGTTACCCGACAGGCAGACAAGGTTCCCGGTGATCTGGGAACGGTGGATCAGGCAGCTTCAGCAACGGCACCGCTGCTGTTGCTTACCGACGAGCGGATCAGGTGGTCGAACGCGCTCAGTGCGGCGGTCGAGCCGGCGCCCATGGCGATGATGATCTGCTTGTAGGGCACCGTCGTGCAATCGCCAGCGGCGAACACACCCGGCAGGTTGGTCTGGCCGCGGTCGTCGATGACGACCTCGCCACGCGGCGACAGCGTCACCACGTCCTTCAGCCATTCGGTGTTGGGCAGCAGGCCGATCTGCACGAAGATGCCTTCCAGCTCGACGCGGTGGGCGTCGCCGCCGACTCGATCCTTGTAGACCAGGCCGGTGACGCGGCTGCCGTCGCCCAGCACTTCGGTGGTCTGGGCGCTGGTCAGCACAGTGACATTGGCCAGGCTGCGCAGCTTCTTCTGCAGCACTTCATCGGCGCGCAGGCTGGAATCGAATTCCAGCAGGGTCACATGCGACACGATGCCGGCCAGGTCGATGGCCGCTTCCACGCCGGAGTTGCCGCCGCCGATCACGGCCACGCGCTTGCCCTTGAACAGCGGGCCGTCGCAGTGCGGGCAGTAGGCCACGCCCTTGTTGCGGTACTGGTCTTCGCCCGGTACGTTCATCTGCCGCCAGCGCGCGCCGGTGGACAGGATCACCGAACGCGACTTCAGCACCGCGCCGTTCTCCAGCTGCACCTGCACCAGGCCGTCTTCACCGGCCGGCACCAGCGCACTGGCGCGCTGCAGGTTCATGATGTCCACCTCGTACTCGCGGACGTGCTGTTCCAGTGCCGTGGCCAGCTTCGGGCCCTCGGTCTCCTTCACCGAAATGAAGTTCTCGATCGCCATGGTGTCCAGCACCTGGCCACCGAAACGCTCGGCGGCGATGCCGGTGCGGATGCCCTTGCGTGCGGCATAGATCGCCGCTGCAGCGCCGGCCGGGCCACCGCCCACCACCAGCACGTCGAAGGCGTCCTTGGCGGCGATCTTCTCGGCATCGCGCTTGCCGGCATTGGTGTCCAGCTTGGCCACGATCTGTTCGAGGGTCATGCGGCCCTGGTCGAACACTTCACCGTTGAGGTACACGGTCGGTACCGACATGATCTCGCGCTTCTCGACTTCGTCCTGGAACAGGGCGCCGTCGATGGCCACGTGCTGGATGCGCGGGTTGAGCACTGCAGCCAGATTCAGCGCCTGCACCACGTCCGGGCAGTTCTGGCAGGACAGCGAGAAGTAGGTTTCGAACCTATATTCGCCTTCCAGGTTCTGCACCTGCTCGATCAGCTCGGCGGTGGCCTTGGACGGGTGGCCGCCGACCTGCAGCAGCGCCAGCACCAGCGAGGTGAACTCGTGGCCCATCGGCAGACCGGCGAAGGTCAGGTGGATGTCCTGGCCCGGGGTGCCTAGGTCGAAGGACGGCACGCGGCCCTGGCCATCGCGCAGCACCTGCAGCGAGATCTTGTCCGACAGGCTGTCCAGGGTCTGCAGCAGCTCCAGCATTTCCTGCGACTTGGCGCCGTCATCGGCGTGCGCGGTGATCTGGATCGGGCGGGTCACGCGCTCCAGATAGGTCTTCAGCTGCGACTGCAGGTTGGCGTCCAACATCGGGTCTTCTCCTGGCTTCAGGCAAACAGGGGGCGTGGCACCGCTGTAGAAGGTAGCGGACCAGCAGGGGGTAGGGGTGAACCCAAGACAGCGACCGTGGAAGGGGCTGGCTGGCCAAGGCTGGCGCGCGTTGGCTGTCTTGGGTTCACCCCCACGCCGGCGGGGGGACCGGCACGGGGATGAAGGGCGCGCCGTGGCGTGGGGCCACGGCAGGCCGGTACTGCTTTAGATCTTGCCGACCAGGTCCAGCGACGGGGTCAGGGTCTTCTCGCCTTCCTTCCACTTGGCCGGGCACACCTGGTTCGGGTTGGCGGCGGTGAACTGGGCAGCCTTCAGCTTGCGCAGGGTCTCGGACACGTCACGGGCGATCTCGTTGGAGTGGATCTCCAGGGTCTTGATCACGCCTTCCGGGTTGATGATGAAGGTGCCGCGCAGGGCCAGGCCTTCTTCCGGAATGTGCACACCGAAGGCGTTGGTCAGCTGGTGGGTCGGGTCGCCGACCAGCGGGAACTGGGCCTTGCCGACGGCCGGCGAGGTTTCGTGCCACACCTTGTGCGAGAAGTGGGTATCGGTGGTGACGATGTAGACCTCGGCGCCGGCCTTCTTGAACTCGGCGTAATGGTCAGCCGCGTCCTCGATCTCGGTCGGGCAGTTGAAGGTGAAGGCGGCCGGCATGAAGATCAGGACGGACCACTGGCCCTTCAGGCTGTTGTCGGAAACCTTGATGAACTCGCCATTGTGGTAAGCGTTGGCTTCGAACGGCTGGATCTGGGTGTTGATGAGGGACATCATTTTTCCTCTGGTGAAGGGGAGTGGGTGAATCGACAGGAGCTAGGTTACCGATTCAATTGCGATAAGAACAATCCATTGATTGCATCTATTTGATAGATGGAGTCTATCAAAATGCACTGAGCAGGCACTGAACCCGGCTGCCCCCATCCTGCAACTGCCTGTGTGACAAGGAAAATCTCCCCCGGCAGGTGAAGACGGCCGATAGCCCCTCCTTATTCCGTTCGCCAGAACCTGAACGGATTCCGCTTTTGTAGCGTCGAGCTGACGCTCGGTTGCGGATCTGTAGAGCCGAGCCCACGCTCGGCTGTTCCAGAAGCAGCCGAGCAAGGGCTCGGCTCTACAATTGCGGCATGTCTGTCAAAACCGAACCCTCCCTGCGCCAGGTCGTGGCCGAGGCCAGTGCCCGCCTCGGCGGCGTCGACGCCCGCCATGAGGCCGAGCTGCTGCTGCTGCACGTGCTGGACCGCCCGCGCAGCTGGCTGTTCGCGCATGCCACCGATCCGCTGGCCGCCGCCGATCAGACCGCCTTCGAGGCGTTGCTGGCCCGCCGCGTGGCCGGCGAGCCGGTCGCCTACCTGACCGGCCGCCGCGGCTTCTGGACGCTGGACCTGGAGGTCGACCCGGCTACGCTGATCCCGCGCCCGGAAACCGAGCTGCTGGTCGAGCTGGCGCTGGAGCGCCTGCCGCCAGACCAGTCGCTACAGTTGGCTGACCTGGGCACCGGCAGCGGCGCGATCGCCCTGGCGCTGGCCAGCGAACGGCCGCAGGCGCAGGTGCTGGCCACCGATGCCAGCCCGGGCGCGTTGGCCGTGGCTGCGCGCAATGCCGCCCGCCATGAACTGCGCAACGTCCGCTTCGCTGAGGGCGGGCACGACTGGTATGCGCCGCTGCAGGGCGCGCGCTTCGACCTGATTGCCAGCAACCCGCCGTACATCGCCAGCGACGACCCGCACCTGCAACGGGGCGATCTGCGTTTCGAACCGGCTACCGCGCTGGCCTCCGGCGTGGATGGCCTGGATGACATCCGCCGTATCGTCGACGGTGGCCAGGCGCATCTGCTGCCCGGCGGCTGGCTGCTGATCGAACACGGTTGGGACCAGGGCACGGCGATCCGTGCACTGTTCGAGTCGGCGGGGTTTGCCGAGGTGCAGACCGTGCAGGACCTGGAGCAGCGCGACCGCATCACCCTGGGCCGGCGTCCGGCCTAGAATGGAGGTTCTCCTGCCCCGGCAGGGCATCACCCTGGAGCTGCAAGCATGCGTACGCTGTACCCCGCCATCACCCCCTACGACGTCGGCACTCTGAAGGTCGACGACCGCCACACGCTGTACTTCGAACAGTGCGGTAACCCGGACGGCAAGCCGGTGGTGATGCTGCACGGTGGACCGGGCGGCGGCTGCAGCGACAAGATGCGCCAGTTCCACGACCCGTCCAAGTACCGCATCATCCTGTTCGACCAGCGCGGTGCCGGCCGTTCCACCCCGCACGCCGACCTGGTGGACAACACCACCTGGGATCTCGTTGCCGACATTGAAAAGCTGCGCGAGCACCTGAAGGTGGATCGCTGGCAGGTGTTCGGTGGCAGCTGGGGCTCGACCCTGGCGCTTGCCTATGCCGAAACCCACCCGCAGCGCGTGACCGAACTGGTCCTGCGCGGCATCTTCATGCTGCGCCGCTGGGAGCTGGAATGGTTCTACCAGGAAGGCGCCAACCGCCTGTTCCCGGATGCGTGGGAGCACTACCTCAAGCCGATCCCGTCGGTGGAACGCCATGACCTGATCTCGGCCTTCCACCGCCGCCTGACCAGTGAAGACGAAACCACCCGCCTGGAAGCGGCCAAGGCGTGGGCGGTGTGGGAAGGCGCGACCAGCTTCCTGCACGTCGATGATGACTTCATCAACAGCCACGAAGACCCGCATTTCGCGCTGGCGTTTGCCCGCATCGAGAACCACTACTTCGTCAACG
>DQIG01000100.1:283-443 GCA_003525885.1 Stenotrophomonas sp. | reverse complement strand
GAGAACCACTACTTCGTCAACGGCGGCTTCTTCGAGGTGGAAGATCAGCTGCTGCGCGACGCGCACCGCATCGCCGATATTCCGGGCGTGATCGTGCACGGCCGCTACGACGTGGTCTGCCCGCTGGCCAACGCCTGGGACCTGACCAAGGTGTGGCCGA
>DQIG01000100.1:0-133 GCA_003525885.1 Stenotrophomonas sp. | reverse complement strand
CCTGACCAAGGTGTGGCCGAAGGCGAAGCTGGACATCACCCCGGCCTCGGGCCACTCGGCGTTCGAGGCCGAGAACGTGGACGCGCTGGTACGCGCCACCGATAGTTTTGCCTGATCGGTAGTGCCGGCCGCT
>DQIG01000207.1 GCA_003525885.1 Stenotrophomonas sp. | reverse complement strand
TCCTGCTGATCATCGCCGCCTTCATCATCTTCTTCGCACCGGGCTTCGGCGGCCTGTTCCTGGAGCACGACAACTTCACCGAGGCCAACCGCCTGGTGACCCCGGAGCACATCAAGCCGGTCTGGTACTACACGCCTTACTACGCGATGTTGCGCGTGGTGCCGAACAAGCTTGGTGGCGTGCTGGTGATGTTCTCGGCCATTGCGATCCTGTTCCTTGTGCCATGGCTGGACAAGGCCAGGGTGAAGTCGGTGCGCTACCGCGGCTGGATCTCGAAGGTGATGCTGGGTGTGCTGGCGGTGTGCTTCGTGTGGCTGGGCGTGATTGGTTCCGGCCCTGGCACCGACGTGCACGAGACCTACATCGGGCGGGTGCTGACCTTCCTGTACTTCGCGTTCTTCATCACCATGCCGCTATGGACAAGGTTGGACAAGACCAAGCCGGTACCGGAGAGGGTGACCACGCATGACTGAGCGCTGGATGGTCCGGCTGGCCCTGATGGCCACCCTGATGCTGGGCAGTTTCCTGGCTTCCGCCGCCGAGGGCGGCACCAAGCTGCTGCAGGCCGGCAACGACCTCGGTGACCGCGCCTCGCTGCAGCGTGGCGCGCAGCTGTACATGAACTACTGCTCCGGCTGCCACGCGCTGAAGTACCTGCGCTATTCGCGGATGGCACAGGACCTGGGCCTGACCGAAGAAGAGGTGATGAACAACCTCAACTTCACTGGCTCGGCGATCGGCGACCCGATCCCGGTGGCGATGCCCAAGGAGAACGCCGAGAAGTGGTTCGGCAAGATGCCGCCGGATCTCAGCCTGATCGCGCGGGTACGCGGCAGCGACTGGGTCTACACCTATCTGAAGTCGTTCTACCTCGACAGCAGCCGGCCACTGGGCTGGAACAATGCATTGTTTGCCAATGCCTCCATGCCCAACCCGCTGTGGGAGATGCAGGGCCTGCAGCATGCCGTGCATGGCAAGCCCGAAGCACCGGGCATGGACCCGCCGGTGACCGGCCTGAAAATCGAAACGCCCGGTTCGGTGGATGCCGGGCAGTACGACCAGGCGGTGCGGGACATCACCAACTTCCTCGAGTACGCCGGCGAACCGGCCGCACTCAAGCGCCAGCAGCTGGGCGTGTGGGTGATCCTGTTCCTGGCCCTGCTGACCTTCCTGCTGTACCTGTTGAAGAAGGAATACTGGAAGGACGTTCACTGATTCTGCCGCCGGCCATCGCACGGGCCTATTGGCTTTTGTGATGGTCGGTTGCACACTCGGGGAGGAGTCGATCGCTGGCACGGTGCCGGCGGCGCCGATGCGGCAGGCGGTCTCCTGTCGTGGGAGAGCCTTTGATGGCGGCGAGCGTACGCATGCGCAATACACTGACGCTGTTTTCCTCGAACGACGACGTACTGTGCCACCGTGTACGCCTGGTCCTGGCGGCCAAGGGCGTCACTTTCGACTTCGTTCCGGTCGATCCGCAGAACCCGCCTGAAGACCTGATCGATCTCAATCCGTACCACTCGGTACCGACCCTGGTCGAGCGTGAGCTGGTGCTGTACGCCGCATCGGTGGTCAGCGAATACCTGGATGAGCGCTATCCGCACCCGCCGCTGATGCCGGTCGATCCGCTGTCGCGTGCACGCATCCGCCTGGCGATGCTGCGCATCGAGCACGACTGGGTGCCGCAGGTGCAGGCCATCCAGCTGGGCAACAAGACCCAGGCCGAGGCCGGTCGCAAGCGCCTGAAGGAACTGCTGACCGCCTCGCTGCCGCTGTTCAAGGCCAGCAAGTTCTTCCTCAATCCGGAAATGAGCCTGGCCGACTGCGCGATGGCGCCGATCATCTGGCGGCTGCAGTCGCTGGATGTGCCGCTACCGAAGGACGGCAAGGCGATCGAGGACTACGGCAACCGCATCTTCCGCCATCCGGGTTTTGTCCGCAGCCTGACCGACCAGGAAAAGAAGCTGCGCGATCTGCCGGTCTGATCCGGGCATGCGTTACCCGTCTGCACGCCGACCGGCGTGCAGGCGATCCGCCCCGGCGGGGCGCCGGGCGCGTACACTTCACGCATGACCGAAGACTTCTTCCACATGACCAGCCACCGCCCGTACCTGCTGCGGGCGTTGGTGGAATGGATCAACGACAACCAGCTGACCCCGCACATCCTGGTCGACGCCGGCGTTCCCGGCGTGCAGGTCCCGCCTTCGGCGGTCAAGGATGGCCGGGTCGTGCTCAATATTGCCGAACGCGCCGTCGTGCGGCTGATGATCGACAACGAGATGGTGAGCTTCTCGGCCCGCTTCTCCGGAACCAGCTACCCGGTGCAGGTTCCGATCAGTGCCGTGCTGGCTGTCTACGCCCGCGAGACCGGGCAGGGCATGGCGCTGCCGGATGACATTCCGGGCAACGAAACCGCACCGACCAGCGACGAGTTGCTGCATGACGACAGCACGCCGCCGGACGATACGCCGCCGGCCAGCCCGCCGCCGAAGGGGCGCCCGACCCTGCGCGTGGTCAAGTAATGGGGGGTGCCGACCGTTGGTCGGCACACTGCCAGGCATCGGTGGGTGCCGACCGCTGGTCGGCACACCTTCAGTGGTTACACATCCTCGGCATCGTCCACATCCGGCCGGATCTGGCTGATCCGCGCCGCGCCCGGCCCTGTGAACGAAATCAGCTGGTCGCCACGCAGCACCATGCGGCCGACATGGCGATCGATGCCGTCGTAGGAATACTCGAACTTGAAGGTGCGCTCGAAACCGAGCCGGCCATCCTCGCCGCGCGACAGGCGCAGGCCGGTGGCGTGCACCGCCTGGTCCAGCCACTGCACATCGGCGGCGCGGCAGGCGTTGCGGCCCAGCTCAACGGCGCGCTCGGCGGCCGAGCGTGCGGCGTTCCAGAAGAAGTAGATGATTCCGCCGGCAATCAGCAACAGCAGCAGGGTAGGCATGGCGTCAGCCGTCAGAGGTCGATCCCGCAAAGATGGCGGCGAACGCGCGCTGGATCAAGCGCCCGTATCACCGCCTCGGCAGCGGTTCGTCGGTCATCGGTGATGCGGGCGCGATAGACGGCGTTGTCGTCGGCACCGCCCGTATCGGCGCGGCGGAGGGAGAGGGCATCACCAATGGCGCGGTCGCGGTCAGTTGCAGCAGTGCCGCCCAGTCCTGGCGGTTGAAGCTGCATTCGTCCTCGCGGCCCGGCGTGCAGCTGGGGTCGATGCCGGTGCTGTTGCGTTCGCGCGCCGGTGGCAGCTTGATCAATCCGGTGCGGTCCAGCGGCAGCAGTCGCATCGCCACCGTGTTCATCACATTTCCGCCCACCAGGTACAGGGTCTGGTCGCCGCCGAGGTTGGCGGCCACCACCACTTCGCAATGTGATTTCCAGTGGCCCACCGAACCATTGCCCAGCGCCTGCACCAGTCCGCTGTAGCTGAGCGTGCTGCTGCGGTCGCGCAGGAAGCACAGCAGATCGCCTGGCGCGGGCTTGGCCGTGGCCGGGTCGACCAGCCGGTACGGCACGCCCGAGGGGCCGCCCTGGTACGCGGCACGGATGTAGTCGATGTGGCGTGGCGACGTGTTGAAGCCGGGCACACCGGCCTGCACCATCACCCAGGAAATGAACGCGGCCGACCACGGGTTGTCGACCAGGAAAGCGCGGCAGTCGCTGTCGGTGTAGCGCGTGCCCATCGGTGCCAGGCAGCTGCTGGCGCCCGCGATGCTGCCCATCGCGTTGAGCGTACCGCTGTTGCGCCAGTAGCCGGCCACGCGCTGCCAGGCGATCAGTCCGTTGTCGGCCAGGTGATCGCTTTCGGCTTCGGTGACGCTGAGACTGGCGGCGCGGCCATCGCGATCGATGAAGGGGCGGAACCACAGCCGGTGTTCGTTGCAGGCGGTGTTGCGGATGGCCACCGCCAAGGGGCTCAGGCCGAAGCGGGGCGGTACATCGCAGGCTTCAGCGGCTGCGGCGGACAGCGGGGCTGCCGCGAGCAGCAGGCAGGCAGGCAAGAGCATCCGGCGCATGCGCGGCTCCTGTGGGGGATGCAGGCAGCGTCGCAGAGGCGGCCGTA
>DQIG01000310.1:25156-28670 GCA_003525885.1 Stenotrophomonas sp. | reverse complement strand
GCCGGTGCCGGCAGCCACGAAGCGACGCCGGCCGCTGCCGCCGCTTCGGCCAGCCCGGCCGTGGCGGTGCAGGTGGCTGCTCCGGTGCAGGCAGCGCCGCGCGAACCTGAACCTGAACCTGAGCCGGCCCCGCAACCGGAGCCGGATCCGACGCCTGATCCCGAGCCGGTTCCAGTGGAAGAGCCCGTGTCACCGCCGCCGGTGAAGGCAGAGGCGGCGGCCCCGGCGTCTGTCGTCGCTGCAGAATCAGGCGACGACCTGCCGCCGTGGGCCACCGAGGAAGCCGAGGCGCGTGATGAGGCCCTGGCGGTCGAGATGGCTGGCCCGGATGCCGCCATGGCCGCGCCCTGGCATGAACCGCCGGCTCCCGCCGCGGTCCCCAGCGAGCCTGCGCCGCTGGAGCGCCCGTTCCGCGCCGAAGGCATTGCCATCGCGCCGGCCGAACCGGCCCTGGCGCATGATGCTGCGCCGCAAGACGCTGTCAGCGAGCTGGCCACTGCCGAAGACTGGTTGGACCTGGTCGCCAACAGTGGTCTCAGCGGCCCCTCGCGGCAGCTGGCTGCCAACGCCGCCTTCATCAGCTGCCAGCACGGGACCTTGAAACTGGGCCTTTCGCCCGGATTTGAATACCTGCGTTCTGAGCGCGCACTGGCTGCCCTGGGCGAGATGCTGCAGAAGGCCCTTGGCCAGGCGCCGAAGATCGTGGTCGAGACCGTGGAAACCGAACACGTTCCGGCCGAGACCCTGCATCAGCGTGCCGACCGCCAGCGTGGCGAGCGGCAGCAGGTGGCAGAGGCCGTTTTCATGGATGACCCGGAAGTGCAGGTGCTGATCCAACAGCACGGCGCCCGGGTTGTTTCCGATTCCATCCGTTCTTTTGACGAGTAAGACACCATGCGCGGAAACATCGCCCAACTGATGCAGCAGGCCCAGAAGATGCAGGAGAACCTGCAGAAGGCCCAGGAAGAAATCGCCAAGATCGAAGTGACCGGCAGCGCCGGTGGCGGCATGGTCAGCGTGACCCTGACCGGCGCCAAGGAATGCCGCAAGGTGCGCATCGACCCGTCGCTGGCCAGCGATCCGGAGATGCTGGAAGACCTGATCGCCGCCGCTTTCAACGATGCCTCGAACAAGATCGATGCCGAGTCGAAGTCGAAGATGGGTTCGGCCACCGCCGGCATGCAGCTGCCGCCGGGCATGAAGCTGCCGTTCTGATTTCCAGCGTGGCACCCGTGCAAGCGGGTGCCACGGAACCTGTAGCCGTCGAGCTTGCTCGACGCCATGAAAGCATGCCGCCGTGTCCGCACCCCTGCTTGAACAATTGATTGATGCACTGCGGGTGCTGCCTGGCGTAGGCCAGAAGACGGCGCAGCGGATGGCCTACCACCTGCTCGAGCGCGAGCGCGAAGGCGGCCAGCGCCTGGCCGAAACACTGGCCTTGGCGGTGGAGCGTATCGGCCACTGCGCGCAGTGCCGCGACTTCAGCGAAACCGAGCTGTGCCCGACCTGTGCCAACAGCAGCCGCGAGCGCAGCCAGCTGTGCGTGGTCGAATCGCCGGCCGATCGCCTGGCCATCGAAAACGCCACCGGCTTCCGCGGTGTCTACTTCGTGCTGCAGGGCCGGCTGTCACCGCTCGATGGCGTCGGCCCGCGCGAGCTGGGCCTGGAGCAGCTGGAGCAGCGGCTGGCCGAAGGTGAGGTGCAGGAGCTGATCATCGCCACCAGTGCCACCGTCGAGGGCGAGGCCACCGCGCATTACCTTGCGCAGCTGGCGCGCGCGCGCAAGGTGCAGCCCAGCCGGTTGGCGCAGGGCCTGCCGCTCGGCGGCGAGCTTGAATACGTTGACCGCGGCACGCTGTCGCACGCGTTCGGAACGCGCAGCGAATTCCGCGATTGAGCGCCACCCGGGCATCGCCCGGCGCGGCCGGCCTACAATGCGGAAGACACTCCCGCCGAGGCCGACCATGAGCAACGAAACCCTCTTCAGCAAGATCATCCGTCGCGAGATCCCGGCCACCATCGTCTACGAGGACGACGAGGTGCTGGGCTTCAAGGACATCGCACCGCAGGCGCCGGTGCACGTACTGTTCATTCCGAAGAACGAGATCATCCCGACCCTGGACGACCTGCAGCCGTCGCAGGCGCACCTGATCGGCAAGCTGGCCCTGGCCGCCGCCGAGTACGCGCGTCGCGAGGGTTTCGCGCAGGACGGCTACCGCATCGTGATGAACTGCCGCGAGCATGCCGGGCAGACCGTATTCCACATCCACATGCATCTGCTGGCAGGTGCGCCGCTGGGGCATTTCGGTACGCCGGGCCGGTAATGCGCCCGGCATCCGCCCTTGCCCCGCGGTAGATCCACGCCATGCATGGATGAAAAAAGGCCGCCCGAAGGCGGCCTTTTTCGATCACGCGTGGCAGGTGGCGATCACCACCAGCCCCAACGGCCGTAGCCGCCCCAGTACGGACCATACGGGCCCGGGCCCCACGGGCCATAGGGGTAGGGCACCACATCGACCTGGCGCTGTTCCGGCCACAGGTAGATCACATCGGCCGACAGCTTCGGCAGGCGATAGTCGTACTCGCCGATGCGGGTGTTCTGGTAGCCGTCGATCTTGCCGATGAAGGTCACGTCGCGGCCAGCTTCAAACACGGCCGGGTCGTAGAAACCGGCGCGGCAGGCAATGAAGCGGCCGTCGCTGGCGTCGGACGAGGTGGTGTTCGGGCGGCCACTGGCGTTGAGCGGGCGAGAGATCATCTGGAAGCAGGTCTCGCCCTGGCCGGGCTTGGTTTCGATGATGCGACCGCCCCAACGGACGGGCGTGCCGACCTGCTGGGTGGCGACCGAGTCGCGCGGGGAAACCAGGCTGAACTGTCCCTGCAGCGGCTTGGGGGCCGTGGCGCAGGCCGACAGGGCCAGCGTGGCCACAGCGGTGAGGAGGAACTTGGTGTTCATGGGGAGGCTCCGGAAGTCGGGCGATGCCTGCGCAGGTCCCGCAATAATGAAGCGAGGTCGGTGCAAGTTCCAGCGTAACGCGCGTCGGCGAAACGCTGGCTGAGTGCAAGCAGGGCTGGATCGGGGCGCTGGGCGTGTACCCGTCGTGACCAGTCGCGTGCAGTCTCGTGGGGCGCGCGGGCCAGGCCAAGGCGCGCATACCGCCGCCCGAGCCGGTGCCAGGCGCGCAGCAGCGGGTCGCGCTCGCGCTCGCCGCGGGCCAGCAACCAGGCCATCCACGCCAGTGCCAGCAGGGCGGCGACCACGAAGCCGGTCACCAGCTGCGCCGGCCCGAGGTCATCCAGCCCGAACGGCTTGAGCAGTTGCTGCTGGCGGCGTGCATCGAAGGACAGCACCAGGTCGTTCCAGCCGCGGCGCAGCCAGTCACCCATCTGCCCCAGTTGCAGCCAGCGCTGCTGCAGCGGCGTGCCCGTGCGGGCCTGCAGGCGGTCGTCCAGAGTGTCCAGGATGCGTTCCGGTGCCACGGCCGCGGTCGGGTCGACCCGGACCCAGCCGCGT
>DQIG01000310.1:23755-24998 GCA_003525885.1 Stenotrophomonas sp. | reverse complement strand
AACCCAGCCGCGTTGCGGCAGCCACACTTCGGCCCAGGCGTGGGCATCCATGCGCCGCACCACCCAGTAGTCGCCGATGCGGTTGCGGGTGCCGCCTGCGAAGCCGGTCACCACCCGGGCCGGAATGCCGGCGTTGCGCATCAGCACCACGAAGGCCGAGCTGAAGTGCTGGCAGAAGCCTGCCTTGTAGTTGAACAGGAAATCGTCGACCGGATCGCGACCCGCCGCCGGTGTTTCCAGCGTGTAGGAGAAGTCGCGGGTGATCCATTGCAGTGCGCGGCGGACGATGGCCTCGTCATCGTTGCCAGCCTCCTGCCGCCATTGCCGTGCGAGCTGGGCGGTACGCGGATTGAAGCCGGGCGGAAGCTGCAGCGCGGCGCGGCGCAGATAGGGCGACAGATCGGTGTCGAACCGTTGCGGCGGCGCCGAATGCAACCGCCAGCGGCTGAGCGCGGACAGCGTGCGGTCGCTGCGCAGGCTCATGCCCGCATCGAAGCTGCTGCCTTCCGGTGCGCGGCTGGGCAGGTCCAGGGCCACCAGCAGTCGACGGTCGGTGGGCTCGTAGTCGATCTGGTAGTCCCATCCCTGTGCGGCGGCCTCGACCACCGGGGCGGGGCGCCGGGCCGTCGCGCGATCACGGCTCCAGCGGTGGCCGTCGAATGATGTCAGTACCGGGCCGCGCCAGTAGCGCTGCGCGGGCTCGGGTACCGCGCCGAAAAACTGCACGCGCAGCGCCGGGGTGTCGTCGGCCATCAGGTCCAGCCATTGGTCCGGCGCCATGCTGTCAGCCAGGCCCGGCGTACCCACCGCTCGCTCGGGTACGCCCCACAACGGCGTGGACAGGCGCGGGAACAGCCAGAAGCAGGCCAGCGCCAGCGGCAGGCCGATGCCCAGCAGGCGGCCGACACCACGCAGTTGACCGCGCAGCGGCAGGCGAGGGCTGTGGCCTTCATCCTGGGCCAGGCGTTGCAGGGCCAGCAGTGCGGCAACCGCGGCCAGCGCCGCCAGTCCGGTGGTCAGTGGTCCCTGGTCGAGCAGGAAGGCCGCGAAGGGTGAGAACAGCGCGAAGCCCAGCAGGCTGCGCGCATCGCGCAGGCTGCGCAGCTCGCTGGACTTGATCGCCAGCATCGCTGCCAGCAGGGCGCAGCCGGTATCGCGGCCCGGCCGCACCATGCCCATCTGCCAGACGATGGTGGCCAGCATGGCCAGCACCAGCAGCAGGCGAACCGGCATCGGCAGCACC
>DQIG01000310.1:0-23586 GCA_003525885.1 Stenotrophomonas sp. | reverse complement strand
CCCCCGCCACGAGAGCGCGGCGGTCAGCACGGCAGCGATCGCGATCACGATGGCCAGCACCGGCGGCAGCTGCAGCAGGAGTGGCAGCAGCGCCAGCGCTGCGCTGGCCAGGGTCCAGCTGCGGGCGTTGCGATCGAGCAGGACGGCAGGCTCAGTCATGGGGCATCAACGCCAGTGCGCGCAGGCACAGATGGTGGTGGCTGGCGCCCTGGCCGGGCCCGAACGGTGGATGGGCCGGAAGCAGCAGCGTGTAGCGACGGCCCTCGCGCTCGGCCATGTCGACCCAGCGTGCCAGCCGCGCAATGCGCGCTTCATGGCCCAGCGGAGCCAGCGTGCGCCAGTCCAGCACCACTTCGATGCCGATCGGCTTCTCGTACTCGCGTACCAGCAGGCTGTCGCGGCGTGCCGAGTGTTTCCAGGCAATGCTGCGCGGCGCGTCGCCGGCACGATAGGGGCGCAGCTGATGCAGCTCATCGCCACTGGCATGGGCGCGGGTGTGCAGTGGATCGCTGCCACTTTCCGGAAGCGGCGGTGCCAGTGCCTCGGCAAGTGGATAGACCAGCAGCGGCTGCTCCGGCCACACCCACGACCACGCCCGCACCAGCCCCAGCGGCTGCGTGCTCGACAGGCGGATGCGGGGCAGTTCCAGCCAGCCGCGTCGCTCGCTGGGGACATCAAGCTCCACTTCGCCGCGACCGTGTGCAGGCAGTGCGACCCAGGCCTCGCTTGCGCCCAGCTGCAGGTGCAGCCCATGGCGCGCGCGCGGGTCGCGCAGCGAAAGGTCCACGCGCAGGCGCAGGGGATGCCCGGCCGGCACCGGTTCGGCGGAGATTGCATCGATCTGTATGCCGGACAGCTGCAGGTGCGCGGCGATGGCGCTGGCGATCGCCGCTGCGGCCAGCAACAGGGCCAGCAGCAGGGCCGGGTTGTTGTTGTAGTTCAATGCGCCCAGCAGCATCGCCGACAGCAGGGTGGCGACGAACAGGCCGAAGCGGGTCGGTAGTACATAGATGCGATGGCGGTCCAGTCGCTGCGGCAAGGCTTCGGGCCTGCGTGGGCGTGCCAGCAGCTGCATGCGTGCCCAGCGTGTGGCCACTTTCAGTCCACCGCGACGGTCTGCAGGATCGCCCGCGCCAGTGCCGGCCCGGAGCTGGACTCGGCTTCCGCCACGAGGCGATGGCCGGCCACCGCCACGAACAGGGTCTGCACGTCTTCGGGCACCACATGCCCGCGGCCGAGCAGTAGCGCGTGCGCCCTGGCGGCACGCAGCAGGGCCAGCCCGGCGCGTGGTGACAGGCCCACGCGTACACCGGTGTGCTGGCGGCTGCGGGTCAGCAGTGCCTGCACGTAGTCGATCAGTGCGTCGCTGGCATGCACCTGGCCCACCGCTTCACGCAGCGCACGCACCTGGGTGTCGTCCAGCTTCGGCACGGCGCGTGCGATCAGGTCGCGGCGATCGCTGCCACGCAGCAGTTCGCGCTCGGCCTGTGCGCTGGGGTAGCCCATCGCCAGGCGCAGCAGGAAACGATCCAGCTGCGAATCCGGCAGCGGGAAGGTGCCGGACAGGTCGACCGGGTTCTGCGTGGCGATCACGAAGAACGGGTCGGGCAGCGGATGCGTCTGTCCGTCCAGGGTGACCTGCTGCTCGGCCATCGCTTCCAGCAGCGCACTCTGCGTGCGCGGCGGTGCGCGGTTGATCTCATCGGCCAGCAGCACGTGGGTGAACACCGGTCCCGGGTGGAACTGGAACTGGCGGCTGCCGGCCTCGTACACGGAAACGCCCAGTACATCCGCCGGCAACAGGTCGGAAGTGAACTGCACGCGCTGGAAGCTGAGGCCGAGGCTGCTGGCCAATGCATGTGCCAGCGTGGTCTTGCCCAGCCCGGGCAGATCCTCGATGAGCAGGTGGCCGCCGGAAAGCAGGGCGACAAAGGCCAGCCTGACTTCCGGCACCTTGCCCAGCACCAGTGCGTTCACCTGATCCTGTGCCTCGCGCAGGGCCTGGCGCAGTTGATCGGTTAGCATGCTGGGATTGGGGGACGAGGCTGGCATGATCGTCTCAGGTCTGGAATCCATTCGATTATCCATAGAGCAATGCAAGGCGAACAGCGCGCGCGGACAATTTTTCTCTGGTTGTGGACGCTGATCACAGCGGCCAAGCTGGTGGTGGCCGCGCGCCTGCCGCTGTTCGTCGATGAGGCGTTCTATTGGCAGGAAGGCCAGCACCTGGCGGCTGCCTATTCCGACCTGCCGGGGCTGACAGCGTGGCTTGCACGACTGGGCGTGGAGATCGGTGGCCATCACGTGCTCGCATTGCGCCTGCCGTTCCTGGCCATTGGTGCACTGCTGCCGTTGCTGGTGGTGCGCATCGCCACACGCTGGTTCGGCAACGTGGCCGGTTGGCAGGCGGGCAGCCTGACCCTGCTGATGCCACTGTCGGCCACGCTGGGCCTGCTGGCCGTGCCGGATGTGCCGATGGCGCTGGCCGCGGTGATCTGCCTGCATGCAGGTGCACGCCTGCTGCACAGCGTGGATGCGTCGTCGGCGATGAAGCTGGCGCTGGGCCTGCTGATCGGTGCGCTCAGCCACTACCGTTTCATCGGTGTCATCGGTGTCGGCTTCATTGCGCTGCTGGCGTTGCCGCAGGGGCGCCGCATGCTGGCCGACCCGCGCGTGTGGGTGGCGCTGGCGGTGGGTGTATTGGCCTGGCTGCCGTTGCTGGCGTGGAATGCAGACAACCATGATGCCGGCCTGAAGTTCCAGGTGGTCGAGCGCCACCCATGGACGTTCGAATGGGAGGGGCTGTGGTTCCTGGTGATCCAGCCGATGCTGGTGACCCCGATCCTGTGCATCGCGATGTGGAAGGTCGCTCTGGCGGGGACCCGCAGTGGCGGTGGTGCACGGGTGCAGTGGCGCTATTTCGGCCTGGTGGGCGGGGTGTCGACGCTGGGCATCTTCGTGCTGGGCTTCTTCACCGATGTCGAGCGGATCAGTTTCCACTGGCCGCTGCCGGGCTACCTGGCGCTGCTGGTGGCCGTGCCGGTGGTCCTCAATGGTTGGCCGCGCTGGCTGCGCCGTACCGGCTGGTGGCTGGCGGCCGCAGGCACCGTGCTGGCCTTCGGCTATTACCTGATGGCGTCCACGCCGGCACTGCGCGAGCAGATGGCTGGCAGCAAGTATTACCCGCGCAACTTCGCCGGCTGGCAGCCACTGGCCGCAGCGGTGCGCGACGAACTGCGGCAGATGCCGCCGGGCACGCGTGTCCTGGCGGGCAACTTCAAGGTCGGTGCCGAACTGGGCTTCCAGCTGGGCAATGGTGATATCGAGGTGTTGCCGCATCCGCTCAACGACAAGCATGGGCGGACCGCACAGTTGGCGCAGTGGGACCTGCTGCACGAGGGGCCGCGCAGTACGCCGATGCTGCTGGTGTTGTCACCCAGCGACCAGCGCTACCGCGATCTGCTGGCGCGCTATCACGCCATCTGCGAGCAGGTGGGCCCGCTGCCGGCGCCGCGCGTGGTCAGCAGCGATCATGGTTTCCAGCGGTTCCTGCTGTTCCGGCTGCCGGTGCAGCGCGCGCAGGGGCCGTGCGTGACGCCGGCGATGGCCTGGCTGGATGCGCCGTCCAACGGTGAAACGGTCTCTGGAACGCTCGCCATCAAGGGATGGGCATTCAAGGATGGCGTCGGGTTGGCGCGCATCGAAGTGCTGGTCGACGGCCGTCCGATCGGCGATGCCCGTTACGGGCGCGTGTTCGACATCCGCCAGGCCTGGCCGGACAGTACCGACCCGCAGCATCCGGCGGTGGGCTTCGACGCATCGCTGGATACCACATCGCTGGCGCCTGGCAAGCACTGGCTCGGGCTGCGCCTGCACGGCCGCGATGGCAGCGTGGAGGCGTGGCAGGAGCAGCCGTTCGAGGTTCGGTGAGGCTTCTGGTCGTGTAGAGCCGAGCCGATGCTCGGCTGCCTTTGCTCCGGATGGCCGGCGGCCACGAAAAAACAGCCGAGCATGGGCTCGGCACTACACCTCACGGCACTGCCATGCCCGCCTGGCGCAGCAGCCCGCACAGCGCGATCAGTGGCAGGCCGACCAGCGCGGTCGGGTCGCGGTTGTCGATTGCCTCGAACAGGCTGATGCCCAGGCCCTCGCACTTGAAGCTGCCGGCGCAGTCCAGTGGCTGCTCGGCGGCGACGTAGCGGGTGATCTCCTGCGGACCCAGCACGCGGAAGCGCACTTCAGTCAGGTCCAGTGCAGCGAGGGATTCTCCATCCCGTCTGAGACTGATCGCGGTGTGAAAGTGCACCGTCTGCCCGGACATCGCCGCCAGCTGCGCACACGCCGCCTCGACCGTGCCTGGCTTGCCCAGCGGCTGGCCGTTCAGGTCGGCCACCTGGTCCGAGCCGATCACCCAGCTGCCTGGATGGCGGGCGGCCACGTCGGCGGCCTTGGCGGCGGCCAGACGGGTGGCCAGGGCCAGCGGAGCCTCCCCATTCAAGGGCGTCTCATCCACGTCCGGGCGTGCGCAGTCGAAGGGCAGGCCCAGCCGTTCCAGCAGTTCGCGGCGGTAGCGGGAGGTGGAGGCCAGGACCAGTGACATGTGACAATACCGGGGCAGGGCGCGGCAGTCTGGCCCGTCCACGGCGCCAGCGGCAAGTCCTGTATGGCGGCCATTTGACAGCAGGCGGCGCGATCCTTAGTATTCAGCGGCTTATGTCCGCGAACGTGCCCGAAACGCTGGATGCCTGGCGGATGGTTGTAGCGCGAAGGCGCTTCGACGGTCAGGTTTCCTTGGCTGAATTGACCCGCCTGCAGGGGTTGGTCGCAGATACCGACGGCGAGTGCGTCTACTCGCTTGAATTCGGTCGCGACGACGTCTTGCGGGTATCCTATGTGGAACTGACCATCGACACCGCGTTGCCGCTGACCTGTCAGCGCAGCATGCAGCGATTCCTGTTGCCGGTGAAGATGACCCAGAGGCTTGGCCTGATCCGCGACGAGGACGAGGAATCGTCCCTGCCTGAGGAATACGAGGCGTTGCTGGTGCCGGAAGACGGCCAGCTCCGCCCGCTGGACCTGGTCGAGGACGAGCTGGTGCTGGCGGTGCCTGTGGTGCCGCTGTCGCCCGACGGTGAGGCAGTCGACAAGGACTGGGCACCGAGCGAAGAAGAAACGAAGAAGGCCAACCCGTTTGCGGCGTTGGCAGCACTGAAGAAACAATAGCAGCCGGATTGTCGTCGGCGGCTGCGGCGAAAGCGAAAGTGTGCTGGGCGCTGGCGTCCTGCGCGACGATACGACGAAGCAAATCGAACCGAGTTTGGAGCAATCCCATGGCTGTGCAGAAATCCCGTGTCACCCCGTCCCGCCGCGGCATGCGTCGTGCCCATGACGCCCTGAGCGCCAAGCAGCTGTCGACCGACCCGACCACCGGCGAAGTGCACCTGCGTCACCACATCACTGCCGACGGTTTCTACCGCGGCAAGAAGGTCATCCAGACCAAGACCTCGGCCGTCGAAGAAGATTGATGTGCCGGGAAGGCCGCTGCCTCCGGGCAGCGGCCTTTGCCTTCTTTCCCGGGCGTGCCGGTGATCGGCGGCCCGCGCAACAGGAAACATGATGAGCAAGCGGATCTATTCGAGGATCGCGGGCACCGGTAGCTATTTGCCGGAAAAAGTCCTGACCAACGCCGACCTGGAAAAAATGGTCGAAACCTCGGATGAGTGGATCCAGTCGCGCACCGGAATTCGTGAACGGCACATCGCGGCCGAAGGCGAAACCACCAGCGACCTTGGCTACAACGCCGCTCTGCGCGCGCTTGAAGCCGCAGGCATCGATGCCTCGCAGCTCGACATGATCGTGGTCGGCACGACCACTCCTGATCTCATTTTCCCGTCCACCGCGTGCCTGATCCAGGCAAAGCTCGGTGTGGCCGGGTGCCCCGCCTTCGACGTCAACGCAGCCTGTTCCGGCTTCGTGTTCGCGCTGGGCGTGGCCGACAAATTCATCCGCTCCGGCGACTGCAAGCACGTGCTGGTGATCGGCACCGAAACGTTGACCCGCATGGTCGACTGGAACGATCGCACCACCTGCGTGCTGTTCGGTGATGGCGCCGGCGCCGTTGTGCTCAAGGCCGACGAAGAGACCGGCATCCTCAGCACCCACCTGCATGCCGATGGCAGCAAGAAGGAACTGCTGTGGAACCCGGTCGGCGTCTCGACCGGCTTCAAGGACGGCGCCAACGGTGGTGGCACCATCAACATGAAGGGCAACGACGTGTTCAAGTACGCCGTCAAGGCGCTGGACTCGGTCGTGGATGAGACCCTGGCTGCCAACGGCCTGGACAAGTCCGACCTGGATTGGCTGATCCCGCACCAGGCCAACCTGCGCATCATCGAAGCCACTGCCAAGCGCCTGGACATGTCGATGGACCAGGTCGTGGTGACCGTCGACAAGCACGGCAACACCTCGTCCGGTTCGGTGCCGCTGGCGCTGGACGCCGCCGTGCGTTCGGGCAAGGTCGAGCGCGGCCAGCTGCTGCTGCTGGAAGCCTTTGGTGGCGGCTTCACCTGGGGTTCGGCCCTGCTGCGCTATTGATAGTGCCAGTTACGACAATGTGAAGCTTTGTCGTTGCGGCCCCTCTGGGGCCGTAACGCGTTTAAGGAGGACCTGTCATGGTTGAGCCCATCGTCATCGAAGGGCAACGCGCCTGGCTGAAGCAGTACGGCAAGGGAAGCCGAGCAATGGCCCTGGGCCTGCTCAATTTTGTTGCCCGCCGTTTCCATCTGGATGCCCTGCGCCCGCCGCCGCACCGGGGTGGCGACGCCGCACGCGAAACCGAAGCCCGCCGCCTTGCAGAACTGCAGGCGCAGGGGGTGAACGTGCCTGACGTACTGGGCACCGGCCATGCCGCGCTGGTCATCGGCGACAACGGCAGCTCGTTCAATACCTGTCTGCGCGAAGCCGACGAGGCCGGTCGCGATCGGCTGGTGATGGCGGCGATGCAGGCGATTGCCGAAGCGCATGCGCGCGGCGCCTATTTCGGCCAGCCGTTGCCGCGCAACCTCACCTGGGATGGGCAGCAGGTCGGCTTCATCGATTTCGAGGAAGATCCGCTGGAAGTGATGGATCTGTCCGAAGCACAGGCCCGCGACTGGCTGATGTTCGGTTATGGCGTGGCCAAGTACTACGCCGACCGCCCCGAACACCTGCAGGCGATGATGGCCGAAGCGATGGGCGAGGCCCAGGCGCCGGTGCGCGAGCACGTGCATGCGGTCAGTGGTCGCCTGCGCAGCCTCGCCCGGGTCTGCATGAAGCTGGGCCGCTCAGCGCGCGCGCTGGCCCATTCGATCTTCATCGCCCATGGCGCCAGCACCGCTGGCGTGCTGATGCTGGTGGGCCTGTGCGTGGATTTCCTCGCCGATGGCGATCTGGACGTCCTGCAGCTGTTCTGCTGATGGCCGATAGGGGTCAGATCCCTTTTCCTGCGGAAAAGGGATCTGACCCCGTTGCGCTGGCCCGGCCGCGCTCCATACGCCTGCATACGCGCACGTACAGACGACACGGCATGTTCCCCCTTATCATGGCCCGCTTCGATTGCAACAAGCGGATGACCGCGTGACCGTATCCACCCTCGCTTTTGTCTTCCCCGGCCAGGGCTCGCAGTCTGTGGGCATGGTGGCCGAGCTGGCTGAACTGCACCCGCAGGTGCGTGAAGCCTTCACCGAGGCATCCGATGGTGCCGGCGTCGACCTGTGGGCGCTGTCCCAGGGTGGCCCGGAGGAAATGCTCAACCGTACCGAATACACCCAGCCGGCCCTGCTGGCCGCAAGCATCGGTGTGTGGCGCGCCTGGAACGCCGTGGGCGGTCCGCGCCCGTCGGTGCTGGCCGGCCACAGCCTGGGCGAGTACACCGCCCTGGTCGCCGCGGGCGCACTGAGCCTGCATGACGGTGCGCACCTGGTGCGCCTGCGTGGCCAGCTGATGCAGGAAGCCGCACCGGCCGGTGTCGGCGCGATGGCCGCCGTGCTCGGCGCCGAAGACCAGCTGGTGCTGGATGTCTGCGCCGAAGCCGCGGGCAGCCAGGTGGTTGTGCCGGCCAATTTCAATTCGCCGGGCCAGATCGTGATCGGTGGCGACGCCGACGCGGTCGACCGTGCGCTGGCGCTGTTGGCCGAGAAGGGCGTGCGCAAGGCGGTCAAGCTGGCCGTCAGCGTGCCCTCGCACACCCCGCTCATGCGCGAAGCCGCCAACCGCCTGGCCGAAGTGATGGCCGGCCTGTCCTGGCAGGCGCCGCAGCTGCCGGTGGTGCAGAACGTCGACGCCCAGGTGCACAGCGGCATCGACGCGATCCGTACCACGCTGGTGCAGCAGTTGTACCAGCCGGTGCAATGGACCGGTTGCGTGCAGGCGCTGGCCGCCCGCGGCATCACCCAGATCGCCGAGTGCGGCCCGGGCAAGGTGCTGACCGGCCTGGTCAAGCGCATCGACAAGGCCATCGACGGCCGTCCGCTGGCCACTCCGGGTGACTTCGAAGCCGCCCGCGAGGCATGGTCGGCCTGATCCCCCTGTTCCTGCCGACCGTACCGGTGGCCGCTGCAAGCGGCACGGGTGCGGCGGCCGCCCCAGCCTGAGGAAAACATCATGAGCAAGCCCCTGCAGGGTGAAATCGCATTGGTCACCGGCGCCAGCCGTGGCATTGGTGCCGCCATCGCCGATCTGCTGGCCGCCCAGGGCGCCACCGTCATCGGTACCGCCACCACTGAATCCGGTGCTGCCGCGATCGGTGAGCGCCTGGCCGCCCACGGCGGTCACGGCCGCGCGCTGAACGTCACCGACGCCGCCGCGCTGGACAGCGTGCTGGACGGCATCGCCAAGGAATTCGGCCCGATCTCGATCCTGGTCAACAACGCCGGCATTACCCGCGACAACCTGCTGATGCGCATGAAGGACGAGGACTGGGCGTCGATCATCGACACCAACCTGACCAGCGTGTTCCGCACCAGCAAGGCGGTGATGCGCGGCATGATGAAGGCGCGCAAGGGCCGCATCATCAACATCGCATCGGTGGTGGGCGTGACCGGCAATGCCGGCCAGGCCAACTACGCCGCAGCCAAGGCCGGCATCATCGGCTTCAGCAAGTCGCTGGCCAAGGAAATCGGTTCGCGCGGTGTCACCGTCAATGTTGTCGCACCTGGCTTCATCGACACCGACATGACCAAGGCGTTGCCGGAAGAAGCGCGTACCGCGCTGATCAACGACATCGCCCTCGAACGCCTGGGTTCGCCGGAGGACATCGCCCATGCGGTGGCCTTCCTGGCCGGTCCGGCTGCCGGTTACATCACCGGCGAAACCCTCCATGTGAACGGTGGCATGTACATGCCGTAAGCAAGGGGCGCAGGGATTGCGCCGCAAGTGGTTGATCTGCGAGGGTTTTTGCTGCAATGCAAGGCCGCGCCGGTTTCCACTACACTATCCCACGGCCATCGCCATTGATGGCGACCACTTTTGAACCACAACTCCATCTGGAGCGAGATCCCATGAGCACCATCGAAGAACGCGTCAAGAAAATCGTCGTCGAACAGCTTGGCGTCAAGGAAGAAGAAGTCACCAACAGCGCATCGTTCGTCGATGACCTGGGCGCTGACTCGCTGGACACCGTTGAGCTGGTGATGGCCCTGGAAGAAGAATTCGAGTGCGAGATCCCGGACGAAGAAGCCGAGAAGATCAGCACCGTGCAGGCCGCCATCGACTACATCAAGGCCCACGTCAAGGCCTGATGTCAGACGGCAGTGCGCGCGCGGGCCCATGCTCGCCGCGCACCGCACCCCATGGGGCCGCTGTTGCGGCCCCGTGTGTTTGAGCATCACACCGAAGCAAACCGAGTTGCCCGTTGAAATCATCCGGGTCAGGAGAATCAGCAATGAAGCGTCGCGTCGTCGTAACCGGCCTGGGTATCGTCTCGCCGTTGGGCAATGATCTGGCCAGCAGCTGGGAAGGCATCACCCATGGTCGTTCGGGCATCGGTCCGCTGACCAACGTTTCTGATGCCTACCTGGATCGGTTCACCACCAAGATTGCAGGTGAGGTCAAGGGATTCGACATCACCGCCGACAATGAACTGTTCGGCAGATTCCGGGTCAGCGGCAAGGATGCCAAGAAGATGGACCCGTTCATCCATTACGGCCTCGGTGCCTCGTTCATGGCCCTGCACGACTCGGGCCTGGAGATCACCGACGCCAATGCCGAGCGCATCGGCGCCATCGTCGGCGCCGGCATCGGCGGCCTGCTCGGCATCGAAGAGCAGACCATCGAGTTCCACGAGGGCAAGAAGATCTCGCCCTTCTACGTGCCCAAGACCATCATCAACATGCTGCCGGGCCAGCTGAGCATCATCACCGGCCTGAAGGGTCCGTCGTTCTCGGCGGTGTCGGCGTGCGCGACCTCGAACCACTCGATCGGTACCGCGATGCGCATGATCCAGTACGGCGATGCCGACGTGATGGTGGTCGGTGGTGCCGAGCGTGGCTCGTCGCCGACCGCCCTGGGCGGCTTCTGCGCGATGAAGGCCATGAGCACCCGCAACGACGCTCCGGAACAGGCCTCGCGCCCGTGGGACAAGGACCGTGACGGCTTCGTGCTGGGCGACGGCGCCGGCATCCTGATCCTGGAAGAGTACGAGCACGCCAAGGCGCGTGGCGCGAAGATCTACTGTGAACTGGCCGGCTTCGGCGCCAGCTCCGACGCGTACCACATGACCGCACCGAGCGAGAACGGCGAAGGTGCCGCGCGCTGCATGGCCATGGCCATGAAGGACGCCGGCGTGACCCCGGAACAGGTCGGTTACCTCAACGCGCACGGCACCTCCACGCCGCTGGGCGACCTGGGCGAGACCATGGCGATGAAGACCGCCTTCGGCGACCACGCCTACAAGATGATGGTCAGCTCCACCAAGTCGATGACCGGCCACCTGCTGGGCGCTGCCGGCGGCGTGGAAGCGATCTTCTCGGTGATGGCGCTGCAGGACAACGTCATTCCGCCGACCATCAACCTGCAGCAGCCGGGCGAAGGCTGCGACCTGGACTACGTGCCCAACGAAGCACGCCAGGCCAAGGTCGATGTGGTGATGTCGAATGGTTTCGGCTTCGGCGGCACCAACGGCACGCTGATCTTCAAGCGCGTCTGACCGAGTTGCAGCGTCGGGCCGTGCTCGACTGCGCGTTCCATGGAGCCGCCGCAAGGCGGCTTCCGTGCATCTGAACCCCCTGAACTGGCTGCCATGACCCACGCACCGCTGATCCACCCGCTGCCGTACCCGATCGATCTGCTGGCCTTGCAGCAGATCGACCCGGCGCGCTTCCCGCTACTGATGGAATCCACCGCCTCGGGCACCGCCCAGGGCCGCTGGAGCCTGCTGCTGGCCGCGCAGGGCGATGGCCTGCGGCTGGATGCCGATGGCCAGGTGCGCGACCAGCACGACGCGGTGCACGCTGGCAGCTTCCTGCAGGTGCTGGACCGTGCCTGGCAGCGCGAACGCCTGCCGCATGATGGCAGCCACAGCCTGCCGTTCCGCGGCGGCTGGGCGTTGATGCTGGATTACGAAGTGGCCAGCCAGATCGAACCGGTGCTGCCGGCGCGTGCGCGCGAGGACGGTCGCCCGACCGCACTGGCGCTGCGCTGCCCGGCCGCGGTGCTGCACGACCATCACAACGATGCCAGCTTCGTTATCGCCGAAGCCGGCGAGCAGGCGTTGCTGGATGCGCTGGTGGCACTGGCCTCGACGGCGCTGCCCAAAGCCGGGCAGGGCTGGCAGCCGCCGCAGTCGGTGGGCGAGGACGCGCCGCAGCGCTTCACCGATGGTGTGCGCCGGGTGATCGAGTACCTGCGTGCCGGTGACGTGTTCCAGGTGAACCTGTCGCGGCGCTGGAGCGCGCAGTTCGCCGCGCCGGTCAGCCCGCAGGCGCTGTACGCGCAGCTGCGCCGCGCCAACCCGGCACCGTTCGCCGGGCTGTTCAGCGCGCATGGCCGCCACGTGGTCAGCTCCTCGCCGGAGCGGCTGGTGTCGGTACATGCCGGCCATGCGCAGACGCGTCCGATTGCCGGCACGCGTCCGCGCTTCGAGGGGGACGATGATGCCGCGCGCATCCAGGAGCTGGTCGGCCACCCCAAGGAGCGTGCCGAGCACGTGATGCTGATCGACCTGGAACGCAACGACCTGGGCCGCATCTGCCTGCCCGGCACTGTGGTGGTCGATGAGCTGATGACGGTGGAGAGCTACGCCCATGTGCACCACATCGTCAGCAACGTCAGCGGCCATCTGCGCCCGGAGGTCACGCCCGGCGAGGTGATCGCCGCCACGTTCCCGGGTGGCACCATCACCGGCTGCCCCAAGGTGCGCTGCATGCAGATCATCAGCGAGCTGGAGCAGGTGCCGCGTGGTGCCTACACCGGCGCGTTCGGCTGGCTGAACCGCGATGGCGACCTGGACCTGAACATTCTGATCCGCACCGCCGAAGTGGATGGCCACCAGGTGAGCTTCCGCACCGGCGCCGGCATCGTGGTCGATTCGGACCCGGACAAGGAGCTGGACGAGACCCGCGCAAAGGCCCGCGGCCTGCTGCGCGCGCTGGGCCAGCAGGGCTAGGCGTATTCCGGTAGTGCCGGCCGCTGGCCGGCAACCTCATGCACCCACGATCCACGCGATTGCCGGCCAGCGGCCGGCACTACCGGGTGCCTGCGCCACCCCGGTCATGACCCCACACCACCGGCACGGTATCCTGCACGACGGAATCGAGTTCAGAGGTAGTCCATGGCGGGAGCCAAGCGCGGGTGTCTGTTCGTGGTAACGCTGGTGGTGGTGCTGGCCGCTGTCGTGGCCGGCGCGGGCGCGTGGTTCTTCTACCAGCAGACCCGGTTCGCCGATGCCCCGATCACCCCGACTGCCGAGAGCATGGTCATCGCCAGTGGCGATGGCATGAACAGCGTGCTGCGCAAGCTGCGCGATGCCGGCGTGGACGAGGGCCAGGATGCCCAGTGGCAACTGCTGGCGCGCCAGCTCGATGCCGCCGGCAAGCTGAAGGTAGGCGAGTACGCGCTCAGCGGCGAGCTGACCCCGCGCGAGCTGCTGCTGCGCATGCGCGCCGGCAAGGTGCTGCAGCACCGCGTCACCATTGTCGAGGGCTGGAACATCCGCCAGCTGCGTGCCGCGCTGAAGCGCGCCGAACCGCTGCTGCACACCACCGACACGCTGGATGACGCCGCATTGATGCAGCGCCTCGGCTTCGGGGGCCAGCACCCGGAAGGCCGCTTCCTGCCGGAGACCTACGTCTACCAGCGCGGCGACAGCGATCTGGACGTGCTCAAGCGTGCCCACGCCGCGATGGAAAAGGCACTGGATGAAGCCTGGGAAAGCCGCGCGCCGGACCTGCCGATCAACACGCCCTACGAACTGCTGACGATGGCGTCGATCATCGAGAAGGAAACCGCGCTGGCCAGCGAGCGCCCGCAGATTGCCGGCGTGTTCATGCGCCGCCTGAAGATCGGCATGCGCCTGCAGACCGACCCGACCGTGATCTATGGCATCGGTGCCGCGTATGACGGCAACATCCGCCGCCGCGACCTGACCACCGATACGCCCTACAACACCTATACCCGTGCGGGCCTGACCCCGACCCCGATCGCCATGCCCAGCCGCGATGCACTGATGGCGGCCGCGCAGCCGCTGTCGGGCGACGCGCTGTACTTCGTCGCCGTCGGCGATGGCAGTGGCGCGCACGTGTTCTCGCCCAGCCTGGACCAGCACAACGCCGCAGTGGCCCGCTATCTGCAGCAGCTGCGCCAGCAACGTACCAAGGAGACCCCGGCGCAATGAGTCCCGCGCTGCTTCGCCACCCGCGTTTCGTCAGCCTGGAAGGCGGCGAGGGTGCGGGCAAGACCACCGCCATCAATGCCATCCGTGACTGCCTGCGCAGCCATGGCCATGAGGTGGTACTGACCCGCGAGCCGGGCGGAACGCCGCTGGCCGAGCGCATCCGCGGCCTGGTGCTGAAGCCTGATGCCGAAATCGCTGCCGAGCCGCTCAGCGCCGAAGCCGAGCTGCTGCTGGTGTTCGCCGCGCGCGCGCAGCATGTGCGGCAGGTGATCCGGCCGGCGCTGCAGCGCGGCGCCTATGTGCTGAGTGATCGCTTCACCGATTCCAGCTACGCCTACCAGGGCGGTGGCCGTGGCCTCGACCCACAGTGGATTGCCGACCTGGAGCGCCGCGCGGTCGGCCTGCTGCCGGGCCTGACCCTGCTGCTGGATGTGGATGTGGCGGTGGGGCGCGCCCGCGCGAATGGCCGTGACCTGTGGCCGGATCGCATCGAGAGCGAACAGGATGATTTCTTCCAGCGCGTGCGCGCCGTGTTCCGCAGCCGCGCACAGCAGGACCCACAGCGCTTCGCGCTGATCGACGCCGGCCAGGTGCAGGAACGCGTGGCGGCCGATGTGGTCGCGCGTGTCGAGCGCTGGCTGCAGGACGGGGAGGGCGCATGAGCACGTTTTCGCCCTGGCAGCAGCGCGCGTTCGAACAGACGGTTGCCGCGCTTGATGCAGACCGGCTGGGCCATGGCCTGCTGATCTGCGGCCCGGCCGGGCTGGGCAAGCATGAGGTGGCGCTGGCCTTGGCCGACCACGTGCTGGCGCGCGGCGATGCCGCCCATGCCACGCGCACGCGCCAGCTGATCGCCGCCGGCACCCATCCGGACCTGCAGCTGGTCAGCTTCATTCCGAACAAGAGCGGCGACAAGCTGCGCACCGAGATCGTGATCGAGCAGGTGCGCGAGATCACCAACAAACTGGCGCTGACCCCGCAGTACGGCGTGGCGCAGGTGGTGATCGTCGACCCGGCCGATGCGATCAACCGCTCGGCGGCCAATGCACTGCTGAAGACGCTGGAAGAGCCGCAGCCCGGCCGCTACCTGTGGCTGATCAGCAGCGACCCGGCACGCCTGCCGCAGACCATCCGCAGCCGTTGCCAGCGCCTGGAATTCAAGCTGCCGCCGCAGCACGAAGCACTGGCCTGGCTGCAGCAGCAGGGCCACAGCGAAGCTTCGGCGCGCGAAGCGCTGGACGCGGCGCGCGGCCACCCCGGCCAGGCCGACAACTGGCTGCGCGAAGACGGCCTGAGCCTGCGCCGTGAAGTAGGCCGCGAGCTGGAGCAGCTGGCCGCCGGCAAGACCGGCGCGGTGGAGCTGGCGCAGAAGTGGTGCGCCGATGACAACGCGGCGCTGCGCCTGCGCTTTGCCGCCGATCTGGCGCTGGCCCAGGCCAGCACCGATGCCTTGACCACGCCGGAGCGATTGCACAAGCTTGCAGCTTGGTTCGATGCGGCCAACCGCACCCGCGACCTGCTGCGCACCACGGTGCGTGCAGACCTTGCGGTGGTCGAGTTGCTGCTGGCCTGGAACAAGGTGAACGAGCGGCCTGCCGCAAGGGGAAATCGATGAGTGCCAGCAACGCCCGCCAGGGCATCCTGTCCCTGGCAGTGAAGGACAAAGCCGCGCTGTACAGCGCGTACATGCCGTTCGTGAAAAATGGCGGCATCTTCGTGCCCACGCCCAAGCGCTACTTCCTGGGCGACGAGGTGTTCCTGCTGCTGACCCTGCCCGATTCCAGCGAGCGCCTGCCGGTGGCCGGCAAGGTGATCTGGGTGACCCCGGCCGGCGCGCAGGGCAACCGCACCGCCGGTATCGGCGTGCAGCTGGCCGACGGTGCCGAAGGCGAGGGCGTGCGCCACAAGATCGAGACCCTGCTGGCCGGCCTGACCGGCTCGGACAAGCCGACCCATACGATGTGATTCCGGTAGCGCCGGGCCATGCCCGGCGGCGACCTCGAAACACGCGTGAACACGAATGTGAAAAACTGTTGACGGCCTCTGAAAAGCCCCTATAATGAGCGGCTCAGCAACACACCGGGCGGTTAGCTCAGCGGTAGAGCATTGCCTTCACACGGCAAGGGTCACAGGTTCGATCCCTGTACCGCCCACCATGTTGCAGAACGAAAAAAGCCTCCAGTAATGGGGGCTTTTTTGTTGCCTGCAATTCCGCGCAGGGCTCCCCATCGGCGTCGTGCGGCGGCATTGTCAGCCGCTGCTGCTCGCCAGGCAATGGCTTGCCTCACGCACCAGCTGGCGTGCGGCTACGATCAGCCCGTCAGTATGGAAGGCGCCCAGCTGTTCCTCCG
Organism: Stenotrophomonas sp.; assembly: GCA_003525885.1. Lineage (GTDB taxonomy): Bacteria > Pseudomonadota > Gammaproteobacteria > Xanthomonadales > Xanthomonadaceae > Stenotrophomonas. The sequence goes on along the minus strand of DQIG01000310.1, from coordinate 7,368 downwards.
GGCCGGCCTCGGTACGCGCCCGGTCGGCGGCCTGCAGCAGATCCAGCAGTGCGGTGAGCCCCGCCATCGAGCGGCGCAGCGAAGCGTGATTGCTGACGCCGAGAGTGAGGCTGCCGCATGGTTGTCCATCATCCGCGTCGGCATTGTTGATCGCATTGAGGCAGGCGAAGAACGTGGGCGACTGCGCGGGCAGATTCTGTTCGTGCAAGGCGCATTCGATCTCACGCGCGAGGTCATCGGGCACGTCGGTGGCGATGTCGCCGATCAAGGCGTGCAGGCGGGGATGGATGGCGGTTCGGTTGGTCATGGCGAAACCCTCACTGGCGTAGGGCCACCTTCCGGAGTGAAGGTGGCGGACGGTGCGGGTTGGCGTACCAAGGCTGAAAAGCTCACAGGGAGAAAAGGCCCGGCGGATCTTGCGATCCCCACGCACCGCCCGCCATTGAAGGCAATCGGTGCATTCTCTTTGCTGCGATCGATATCGCAACATCCTGCGAGCCTGTTCGTTTATTCGAGACGCCAATCCCGGCCAAAGCGTTTTGCCTCGGCGCGGCGATCTTCAAGCCGGGCAATCACATCTGTCTGTGAGGAAAGTTCTCAACTGTCCCTAGGCAGGCTAGACGTTTCCCGTTGTGTGTCGTCTGACACCTGCGAGTAGTGCGGCCCATCACTGATGGCGCACATCGCCGCCCATGCCGACCGTGCATATGGCGACTCCGGAGGGATGCCGCCACGGCAATCGCGTCACCCCGCGCGGCGGAGGCGGGACCATGCCACGCATGGAGCCAGAGGGTTCCATCCCTGCGCTGTCCCGCCGCCCGGGGCAGGCGTAGTCTCAGCCCGTTGCCGTGCCCATCCACTCTGGAGTGCCACCATGCCGCTCGCCCGTATCGATCTTCGCAAAGGTAAATCCGCCGACTACCTGCAACGCGTCGGCGAAACCATCTACCAGGCCATGCGCGCGGTGGGTGTGCCGGAAAACGACCGCTTCCAGATCTTCCAGGAACACGCGCCCGGCACGCTGATCTACGACCCCGGCTACCTGGGCGTGGATCGCACCGATGACTTCATCTGCATCCAGATCACCTGGAACGAGGGGCGCACGCTGGAGCAGAAGAAGGCGTTGTACGCCGGCATCGCCGATGGACTGCATGCGGCGGTGGGTATCCGCCGCGAAGACGTGTTCATCAATCTGGTGGAGGTGAAGAAGGAGAACTGGTCGTTTGGTAATGGCGTGGCGCAGTACGTGAGTTGATGGGCGAAAAGCATCCACGCATGGCGTGGATCTACTGAATGGAGGGCGTGCGCGGGGGAGGGCAGGCCTGCGTCACCGTGTCGCAGGGGGCAAACCCTGAACGGGGTCCAAGGTTGGCCATGGCCCCGTAGAATGGCGGCGTGCGCCGTTCTGCTCTCCACCGCCGGTTCCAGGCCCTGGCTTGGCTTGCCTTGCTGCTGGTGCTGCTCGCCCCGCTGGTGAGCCGCTGGCTGGCGCATGGTCACGTGGCTGCCGCTGCGCCGGTGGCGGCCATGGACCACGCGATGCACGCAGAGCATGCGCAGCACGCGATGGAAGGGCACCACGACCACCACGCGATGGCGATGCCGCACGGCGAATCGACTCCGAAGCCGGCCGCCGATCCCCACGCCGATCATGAAATGGGCGTGGACTGCGATTACTGCCTGATCGCTGCACGGCTGATCACCCTGCTGGTGGCGGCCGTGCTGTTGTTGGCGCCGATGGCACCGGTGTGCCGCGCGCTGCGCGGTGCGGTGCAGACGTTGCCGCAACGGATCAGCGGCACATTGGGAGCGCGTGGGCCGCCGGCCTTGATGGCTGCCTGAGCCGCACGCGCGCTGCATTGATCTTCCTTCCATGAGGTTGCCGGCCACGGCCGGTGCCCGCACGCGCGTGTTTGTCCCTTTCCGATTGCTGCCCTGCCATTGCGGGGTGGCCTTGCATGCCGTGAAAAAATGAAAACGAACCCCAACCCCGCGCGCCTGCGCTGGGCGACGCTGCCTGTCCTGTGCGCGCTGCTCCAGCATGCCGCGCCCCTGCTTGCCGCCGACGCGGCACCCCCGACCACGCTGGATACCGTGCGGGTGGTCGATACGCGCAGCGGCGAGCTGTCCTCCACTGCCAGCGCCGGCTCTGCGTTGGGCCTGAGCGTGCTGCAGACACCGGCCAGCCTGACAGTGATTTCGCGCGAACAACTGGAGCAGCGCGGCGACAGCAACCTCAACGATGCGATCAGCTGGGCGGGTGCGATCAGTGCGATGCCGCACCCGGGCAATGGCCTGAGTGCGCTCTCCAGTCGCGGCTTCACCGATGGCGCCTCGGTGATGCGGCTGTACGACGGGCTGCGCCAGTACGGCGGCGTGGGCATCACCTTCCCGTTCGATACCTGGTCGATCGAGCGCATCGAAGTGCTGCGCGGGCCGGCCTCGGTGATCCATGGCGACGGTGCGATCGGCGGCGTGATCAACATCGTGCCGAAGAAGCCCTCGCGCGGTGCCATCGAAAACGAGATCAGTGTGACCGTGGGCAGCGAGGACACCGCGCGGCTGGGCTTCGGCAGTGGTGGCGCGCTGACGCCAGCATTGGCCTACCGGCTGGATGTGAGTGGCAACTACAGCGGTGGCTGGGTTGATCGTGGACGCAACAGTGACGCGACTTTCTCCGGGGCATTGCTGTGGCAGCCGCGTGCGGACCTGCAGCTGACGCTCACCCATGCGCAGGGCTACCAGCAGCCGATGCGCTACTTCGGCACGCCGCTGGTGGATGGCCGCCAGTTGGAGGCGCTGCGTCACCGCAACTACAACGTGGACGACAGCGAGATCCGTTATCGCGACCGCTGGACCCAGCTCGATGCGCTGTGGACGCCGAACGCAAGCGTCGAATGGCGCACGCGCCTCTACCAGATCGACAGCCAGCGTGATTGGCGCAACGCCGAGGCCTATGTCTACAACCCGCGTACCGGCCTGATCGACCGCTCGGGCAACACCCAGATCACCCACAACCAGGACCAGACCGGGCTGACCTCGACGCTCCGCGTGCAAGGAAATGTGGGCGGTTGGGCGAACAACTTCGCGGTGGGCCTGGACGCCAACCGCGCGCACTTCAAGCACACCAACAACACCTATGCCGGCAGCTCGGGCCCGGTCGATCCGTTCGATCCGGTGCCGGGCCAGTTTGCCAGCGACGCGCCGAACCTGCCGCGCTACCGCAACGCCGCCGAGCAGTACGCGCTGTTCGTGGAAGACCGGTTGGCGCTGAGCGAGCGCTGGTCGGTGCTGGGTGGGCTGCGCCACGACCGCGCGCGCATTGATCGCACCGATCTGATCAGCGGCCAGAATGCGTTCTCGAAGACTTACAGTAGTACCGGTTGGCGTGCAGGCACGGTATTCGCGCTGCAGCCGACGTTGAGCCTGTATGCGCAGTACTCGCAGGCGGCGGACCCGGTCAGTGGCCTGCTGATGATCAGCCCGGCCAACGGTGCCTTCGACCTGGCCAAGGGGCGGCAGATCGAGGTGGGCCTAAAGCAGGCCTTCGACGGCGGCGAGTGGACGCTGGCGGCGTATCGCATCCGCAAGACCGGGCTGCTCAGTCGCGATCCGCTGGTGCCGGATCGCCGGGTGCAGGTGGGCGCGCAGACCTCGCGCGGTATTGAAGCGTCCTTGAACTGGAACTTCGCACCGCACTGGTCGCTCGATGCCAACGCGACGATGCTGAAGGCCGAGTTCGAGGACTTCCTGGAAACCACGGGTTCGCCGGCGGTGCTGGTATCGCGCGACGGCAACGTGCCGCCGAACGTGGCCGAACGCCTGGCCAGTGTGTGGCTGAGCTGGCAGTTCGCACCGGACTGGAGTGCGGCAGGTGGCGTGCGTTACGTCGGCAAGCGCTACGCCGACAACGCCAACACGTTGGAGCTGCCCGGCTACAGCACCACCGATCTGGCACTGACCTGGCAGGCGGCACCACGCACGCGGCTGTCCGCGCGGTTGTTCAACGTGTTCGACAAGGCGTACTACGCCACCGCGTACTACACCAGTACGCAGTGGTTGCTGGGTGCAGACCGGCGCGTCGAATTCACCGTCGACCATCGCTTCTGAGGACGCGCATCATGTCGCTGCGATCCACCGCCAAGCGCTGGACCTACCTGGTGCACCGCTGGCTGGGCATCGGCGGATGCCTGCTGATGCTGCTGTGGTTCGTCAGCGGCATGGTGATGCTGTTCATTGGTTACCCGAAGCTGACACCCGGTGAGCGGCTGGCGGCGTTGCCGGTGCTGGCTGATGCCCGCGACCTGCAGGGGCTGTCGGTACTGCCAGCTGCCGTGCAGGCCGAGCCGGAGGCCGTGGCACTGACGACGCTGCGCGGCGAGCCGGCGTATGTGGTGCGAAGCGGTGGCAACGTGGGCGCCTGGTCTGCGCGCACTGGCCAGGTTCTGCTGCCGGTGTCGGCACAGCGTGCCGAAGCGTCCGCTGCTCAGTTTGCTGGCGGCCAGGCGTTCGTCGGCGCGATGCGCGTGGACGAGGATCGCTGGACGCACTCGCGCGCGCTGGACGCGCACCGGCCGCTGTATCGGGTGGAGGTGGGGGGCGCGCAGCCGGGTGATCTCTATGTGTCCTCGCGTACCGGCGAAGTGGTGCTGGACGCACCGCATGTGCAGCAGCGCTGGAACTATGTGGGTGCCTGGCTGCACTGGCTGTACTTCCTGCGCATGCAGTCGGTGGACCCGGTGTGGACGTGGGTGGTGATTGTGTTGTCCGCGCTGTGCACGGTGGCGGCAGTCAGCGGCATCGTGGTCGGTGTGTGGCGCTGGCGTTTCCGTGGGCACTATCGCTCCGGTGCGAAGACGCCGTACGCCGAGCCGTGGATGCGCTGGCACCATCTGATCGGGCTGGTAGCTGCGGCCTTCGTGTTCACCTGGATCTTCAGCGGGTTGATGTCGATGAACCCGTTGGGCGTCTTCAGCAGCACGCATGATGCGATCGACGGTGGGCGCTATCGTGGCGGCCCGGTGGCGGTGGATGGCACTCTGGGTGAACCGGCGAAGCTTCTGGCAGTGGCCGATGCCGAGCGCTTCCTGCCGGTGGAAATCCAGTGGCGACGGATCGGTGGCGAGCTGTTCGCGGTGCTGCTGGATGGGAAGGGCGGTACCCGCATCGTGTCCGGTACCCATGGGCGCCTGCAGGTTGCGCGGTTGCTGCCGGCCGCGTGGCTGCAGCAGAAGGTGCAGGCGCAGTCCGATGCGCCGATGCAGGATTTCGTGGTCCGACATGCACCGGATGCCTACTTCTATCCGCGTGCGCCCGAGGCCATGAATGGTGCGGCGGTACGCCGCTTCCCGGTGGCAGTGGTGGACTTTGGCGATGCGGAGGCGACGCGCGTCTACCTCGATCTGGCGACCGGCGATCCGTTGCTGACGATGGGGCATCGCGAGCGGGTGGGGCGCTGGTTGTTCTACTTCCTGCACAGCTGGGACCTGCCGGCGATGCTGCGCCAGGACACCACCCGACTGGCGGTGTTGCTGCTGCTGAGTGTTGCCGGTACTGCATTGTGTGCGACGGCCACCGTGATCGGCTATCGGCGATTGCGGATGAAGCTGCGGCGCAGGCGGCGCTGATGCCCTGGGCTACACCCGCAGCCAGCGCGTGGACACCGCCACCAGCAACAAGGCCGTGGCCACGCCGATGAAGGCGGCGATCAGGCCGAAGTGGTTGGCAGCAAATCCGATCAGCGCCGGTCCGGCAAGGATGCCGGCAAAGCCCAGCGTGGATACCGCCGTGATTGCCAGCGCACCCGGCATGCGGGTCTGGTGGCCGGCCAGCGAGAACAGCGCGGGCGCGATGTTGGCGCAACCGAGGCCGACCAGCACATAGCCGAGCAGCGACGCCTGCCACGGCGTGACCAGGGTCAGCACCAGCACGCCCGCAGCGGCAAGCAGGGCACCGAACACGATCGCACGCTGGCGACCTACGCGCGCCACCAGTGCATCGCCGAACAGGCGCGCGACCGTCATGGTCAGGGTGAAGGTCACATAGCCGATGCCGGCGAGGCTGGCGTCGACGCGACGCACGTCACTGAGGAAGACCGCGCTCCAATCCAGCATCGCGCCTTCGCCGAGGAAGGCGACGAACGCCAGTACGCCGATGAACAGCACGATGCCATGCGGCAGGGCCAGCATCGGTGTGTCGTGTGGCATGCGTTCGCTGTGCCAGTGCGCTGCCGACAACAGCATTACCAGCAGCATGGCGCCGACGCCGATCAGCACGGATGCCAAGGGAGGCAGCTGTGCGGACAGCAGCACGGTCATGGTGGCCGCGCCGAGGAAACCACCGATGCTGAAGAAGGCATGGAAGCCGGACATCATCACGCGCCGTGCTTCGCGCTCGACGATGACGGCCTGTACGTTCATCGTGCAGTCCATCGCGCCTACGGCGGCGCCGAACACGAACAGGACCAGCCCTAGAATCCAGGCCGAACCAGCCAGCGCCAGGCCGGGCACGGTCAGGCAGATCAGCAGGCTGCTGGCCACCATCACCCGCCGGCAACCGAGGCGCGCGGCCAGCACGCCGGACAACGGCATTGCCAGCAGCGAACCGGCACCGAGGCAGAGCAGCACCAGCCCCAGCGTGGCGTCGTTGATCTCGGTGCGTGCCTTTGCGAACGGCACCAGGGTGGCCCACAGCGCGGTAGCGAAGCCAGGAATGAAGAATGCAGCGCGGGTCGCGTGCTGTTCGGCACGCGCGCGGTTGGCGAGGGACATGAGCGGAATGGTCAGGGGGGAGTGGGGTGCACTGCGATGCCGGCGGCGCGGAAGCGTGCCGCCAATGCGGGGGGCGCGGTGGTGGTCAGCACCAGGTCGTCGATCTCGTCCAGGCTGGCGATCTGCCAGTTGCCACGGGCCCCCAGCTTTTCAGTGGTGGCGGCGACAATGACGCGGCTGCTGCAGGCGACCATCGCGCGCTTCAGCGTGGCTTCTTCCGAATCCATTGCCCACACGCCGGTGTCGCCGTCCACCGCGCAGGGGCCCGGCAGGTACACGTCGGCGCGCAGGCGCTGCACCTGGGCCAATGCCTCGGCGCCCACCGCACCGCCACCGCTGGCCAGGCGGCCGCCGATCAACTGCACCGAGGTACCTTCAAGCATGCTGGCGGCCGTGGCGATCTGCGGCGCATTGGTGATCACCGTCAAGCCGAGGGCGGCCGGCAACTGCTGGGCGATGGCCAGATTGGTCGAGCCGGCATCGAGCAGCACCACTTGCCCGGGCTGCAGCAGTGCGCAGACGCGGGCGGCCAGCTCGGCCTTGTCACCTCGGTCGCGTGTCAGCCGCTCGCGCAGCGGGCGTTCCTTTGGCGGCGGCA
>DQIG01000400.1:2181-2516 GCA_003525885.1 Stenotrophomonas sp. | reverse complement strand
CACCAGCAGGATCGCCAGCACCTTGGCCACGGTGCGCGTCGGATGCCGCGGCGCCATCGCAGCCGTGCTGGCGGGGCGTGGTGCGCCCAGATGCAACGCGTACCAGCGGCCGACATAGGTCAACAGAGCGATGCCGATCAGGGCGGCGCCGGCAAACCACGATGCAGCGTGCTGGCCATGCGGCACGATCACCGCGGCGGCAATCAGCGGGCCCAGCGCGGTACCGAAATTGCCACCGACCTGGAACACCGACTGCGCGAAGCCATGGCGGCCGCCCGAGGCCAGCCGCGCGATGCGCGAGGCCTCCGGGTGGAAGATCGCCGAACCGATGCCGA
>DQIG01000400.1:1829-2035 GCA_003525885.1 Stenotrophomonas sp. | reverse complement strand
AAGATCGCCGAACCGATGCCGACCATTGCTGCAGCCAGCAGCACCATCGCGTAGTTCGGCGCGAAGCCCAGCAGCAGCATCCCGCACAGGGTCGAGGCCATGCCGATCGGCAGCGAATACGGTGCCGGGCGTCGGTCGGTGGCCACGCCGATCAACGGCTGGAAGATCGACGCGGTGAGCTGGTAGGTCAGCGTGATCAGGCCGAT
>DQIG01000400.1:0-1686 GCA_003525885.1 Stenotrophomonas sp. | reverse complement strand
AGGTCAGCGTGATCAGGCCGATCTGGGTAAAGCTCAGGTTGAAGCCGCCCTTGATCACCGGATAGATGGCCAGGATCAGCGACTGCATCATGTCGTTGACGACATGCGAAGTGGAGATGGCGGCCAGCACGCCGGGGGCCGCCGGGCGTGAGGTCGTTGCGGGAGGAGCCAGGGTCGACATGGACACAGTCAGGTTGGGGGCGAGCCACGCATGCTACGGTTGCCCTTCCCTCCCTTCTGCCGCGTTCAGGTCATGGCCTATCGCAAAAAGGACATTACCAGTGACGTCGATCCAGCCGCGCCGTGGCGGGAGGTTCCACTGCACCGCCCGGTCACCTATCGGGTCACCCAGTACCCGGTAGGCACCCACATCCCCGGGCACAAGCACCAGCGCCATCAGCTGGTCTACGCCATCTCCGGCCTGATGGTGGTGCGATCGGAAGTCGGTCGCTGGGTGGTACCTTCGAACCGCGCGATCTGGATGCCGGCCGGGATGGTGCACGCGGTGGACTGCATCGCCGCCGTGCACATGCGCAGCCTGTACATCGATCCGTCGTTCGCCCCGCACCTGCCGGCCGAGCCGTTCGCGGTGCAGGTGTCACCCCTGCTGCGCGAGCTGCTGCAGGCCGCCACGCTGGTCAAGGGCGAGCACATCGAGGACAGCCGCGATGGCCGCGTGGTGCGCCTGCTGCTGGATGAGCTGCACCGCATGGACGTGCTGCCGCTGCACCTGCCCGCCCCGACCGACCCCCGCCTGCGGCGGATCTGCCAGCACCTGCAGAAGCACCCCGGCGATGACGCCACGCTGCAGGACTGGGCACAGGCGCTGGAAGTGGATGTGAAAACCATCCAGCGCCACTTCGCCAACGAACTGGGCATGACCTTCGGGCAGTGGCGGCAGCAGGCACGGCTGCTTGCCGCGATGGAGCGGCTGGCGATCGGCGACAAGGTCATCGATGTCGCGCTGGCGACGGGCTACGACAGCCCCAGCGCGTTCACCAGCATGTTCAAGCGGCAGCTGGGGCAGACGCCCGCGGCGTTTTTCCGCTGACCGCAAACGAAAACGCCGGACAAAGCCCGGCGCCATCGTTCAAGATTTACCTGGAAACTCAGGACGTCATCCGGTCCCAGAAGCCCTTCACGCCATCCATGAAGGTGGCCGACTTCGGCGAATGCTTGCGCGCTTCCTCGCCGACGAAGGTGGCTTCGAACTGTTCCAGCAGCTTGCGCTGCTCGTTGGTGAGGTTGACCGGAGTCTCCACCACCACGCGGCAGTACAGGTCACCTTCGCTGCGGCTGCGCACCGAACGCACGCCCTTGCCGCGCAGGCGGAACAGCTTGCCGGTCTGGGTCTCGGCCGGAATGCGGATCTCCGCTTCGCCGCCAAGGGTGGCCACGCGCACGGTGTCGCCCAGCGCCGCCTGCGAGATGCGGATCGGCACTTCGCAGTGCAGATCATCGCCATCGCGCTGGAAGATGGCGTGCTCACGCACGCGCACTTCCACGTACAGATCACCCGGCGGCGTACCGGCCGGGCCGGCCTCGCCCTCGCCCTGCAGGCGGATGCGGTCGCCGGTGTCGACGCCGGCCGGCACCTTCACCGACAGCACCTTGTCTTCCTCGACACGGCCGTTGCCGTGGCAGGTCTTGCAGGGCTTGGCGATGATCTGGCCGCGGCCGCCACAG
>DQIG01000183.1:541-9394 GCA_003525885.1 Stenotrophomonas sp. | reverse complement strand
CTCGGCCTCGGCACGCTCGTACTGCGCGCGGAACTTGGCCAGCAACGGCAGGCCGAGCTGCTGCGAGAGCAGGTCGACCGCGCTGGTGCCATAGGCCAGTGCCACCGGCAGCACACCCGCGCTGCGCAGGCCGTCGACCAGCGCCTGCGCGGTGGCCACGTCCGGCACCTGGCTCAGGCCGCCGAAGTCGAGGATCACCGCGGCGCGGCCGAACAGCTTCGGTGCGCGGGTCACGCGCTCGCGCATTTCCTGCACGAGGCGTTCGACATCAAGGGTACGGATGCGCAGGTTGGCGATGCCTACCTGGCCGATCTTCAGTTCACCCGCCTGTTCGTAATCGAAATTCACCGCCACGCTCAGGTCCCCGTCGGCCGCTGTGCCTGCGCCGGCAGCTGCCGGGCGCGTGTCCATGCCACATCCGGCAGCTTGTCGCCGTAGGTCTCCTGGACCCACGGGTAGCTGCACAGTTCCTTGGCCAGCATGCTGGCGCGCACATCGACCTGCGGCATGGTGTTCTGGCCCAGCTCGCGGAAGCCGAAGCTGCCGTGGAAGAGCAGGGCGGCATCGGCGCCATGGTCGAGGAAGACTTCGCAGGTCATCTGCGGGTAGCGCAGCTCGGCGAAGCTCTGCGCGTCGGCATAGAACGCACGGCCGACGCCACCGCCACGACGGCGGGGGGGGACCACGATGCGGTCGATATAGAAGAACGGGGTGTCCAGCTGCTGCTTGAACCAGGCGAAATTGCTGCTGTCGTGCTGGCTGTCGCTGCCGAAGCCGATCAGGAAGCCGGCCAGGTTGCCGTCGCGCTCGGCGACGCGGAAATACTCAGCGGTTTCATAGAACAGGCGCAGGCGGGCCGCATCCAGGGGAAGGATGGCCAGGCCAGCGTTGTTGTTCAAAGCCAGGACGGAATCGAGCTCGTGCTCGCGCACGTCGCGGATGACAATCGACATTGTGACTCCGTGGGGTAACGCGGTTGGTCCATCAAGGGACCCTGCGCACGATTATTGCATGCCCGGGGTGGGCTGCGGCATGAACAGGCGACCGCGGAGGCATGACTTCCGTGGGAGTGCGCGACGCAGGCCGGCCCCGTAGAGTGCTGGCATGTTGGGAGTCCTCAGCCATACCCGCGTCCTCCGCCTGGCCGGCCTGTTCACCTGGGTCATGGTCGGCCTGCCCCTGGCGTACTCGCAGTTCGAGAACCTGCACAGCCGCAGCGACATGGGCGGCTGGGCGATCCTGCTGTTCGTCGCCTACCTGTCCTTCGGCACGGCCTACTACTGGTTGACCCGCATCCTGCGCAGCGACAGCCACACCAGCTGGCTGGACCGCGGCCTGTTGCTGTTGCTGACGGTCTCGGCGCTGGGGGTCAGCTTCCTCAGCGGTTCGGGCCTGGGCAGCATCCTGATGATGGTGGCCGCCGGGGTCATTCCGTGGATGCTGTCGGTACGGCTGGGAGTGCTGTGGCTGCTGGTCAGCCAGCTGGCGGTGGCTCCGGTCTATTACATGCTGCTGCGCTTCCCGCTGTTCGAAGCCGTGATGCAGTCGCTGCTGTACGGCGGCTTCTCCATGTTCATCTTCGTGACCAGCCTGGTCGCGCGGCAGCAGACCGAGGCGCGCGACGAGCAGCGCCGGCTCAATTCGGAGCTGCGTGCCACCCGCGCGCTGCTGGCCGAGAGCGCGCGGGTCAACGAGCGCACCCGTATTTCGCGCGAACTGCATGATCTGCTGGGTCACCAGCTGACCGCGCTGACCCTGAACCTGGAGGTCGCCGGGCATCTCGCCGAGGGCCAGGCGCTGGATCACGTGAAGCGCTCGCACGCGCTGGCCAAGCTGCTGCTGGGCAATGTGCGCGAGGTGGTCAGCCAGCTGCGCGAGACCGGCGCCATCGATCTGGCCGCGGCGCTGCGCCCGCTGACCGAGAACGTGCCCTCGCTGGACATCCAGCTGGAGATCGAGGATCCGCTGAACGTGGAGGACCCACAGCGGGCCCACGTACTGCTGCGCTGCACCCAGGAGATCATCACCAACGCGGTGCGCCACGCCGGCGCCCGCCACCTGTGGATCAAGGTGTACCGTGAAGCCCCCGACCGGGTGGTGGTGGAGGCCCGCGACGACGGTGTCGGCGCGGATATGGTCAATGTAGGCAATGGCTTGCGTGGCATGCGCGAGCGCCTGCAACAATGTGGTGGCCAGCTGCAGATCGAAACCCGTCCCGGTGAAGGCTTCCGGCTGCGGGCGACGGTGCCGGCAACGGTGCTGGTGGCGGCCCTTACCAAGGTTCCTGAAGGAGTGCGTTGATGATTCGCGTCTGCCTGGTCGACGACCAAACCCTGGTGCGGCAGGGAATCCGCTCCCTGCTTGCGCTCGACGACGGCATCGAGGTGGTGGCCGAGGCCGGCGACGGCCGGCAGGCGGTCGAGCTGATACCGCAGGTGCGCCCCGACGTAGTGCTGATGGACATGCGCATGCCGGTGATGTCCGGCCTGGAGGCACTGCAGGTGCTGTCGCGGCAGGAACAGCTGCCGCCGACCATAATCCTCACCACTTTCGACGACGATCAGCTGGTGCTGGCCGGGCTCAAGGCCGGTGCCAAGGGCTACCTGCTCAAGGATGTCACCCTGGCGCAGCTGGTCGGTGCCATCCGCACCGTGGCCGACGGCGGTTCGCTGGTGCAGCCGGCGGTGACCCAGCGCCTGTTGTCCGGCCTGGAGCACATGCGCAACGAGTTCGTCAGCCTGGACCGCCCGGACCCGCTGACTGACCGCGAGACCGAGATCCTGCGGCTGATGGCCAGTGGTTTCTCCAACAAGGAGATCGCCAACTCGCTGGGCGTGGCCGAAGGCACCATCAAGAACCACGTGTCCAACATCCTCTCCAAGCTGGGCGTGCGCGACCGTACGCGCGCCGTACTGAAGGCGTTCGAACTCCAGCTGGTCTGAGGAAAATCGTTCAAGTACAAAGACTTGGATCGAGGTTGGGGGTTCCCGCCAAGGTTGCCCCCTACTTGCCGGGTAGCGGTATGCGTTACCCTTCGAATTCTTTGTCCATACAAATACGCAGCCGGCAGGGAAACCGGTGCGCCAATCCCGATAAACAATGCCCGCGAAGCCTGCTAGGATTGGCGCTTCGCTTCAATCAACCCGGCCGTGGGATCGGCCCCGGAGACTCTCTGAATGACCCGTATTATCGAGTTCCTGATCGCCTTGGGGATCGTGGCTGGCCTGTTCGTCATCATTGGCGTATGTCTGCCGGGCGAGCGTCACATCACCGAAAGCATCGAGACCAACCGCAAGATGACGATCGTGTACGACACGGTCAGCAGCCTGCGCCGCTTCAAGGACTGGAACCCGCTGGTACTGCGCGATCCCGCCGTTGAACTGAAGCTGTCCGGCCCGGCCTCCGGTACCGGTGCCACCCTCGACTTCACCTCCAAGGACCTGGGCACCGGTTCCTGGAAGATCACCGAAGCCGAAGAGAACAAGCGTGTTGTGATCGCCATCGAAGACGCCACCAAGGGTCACGACAAGGTCACCACCTTCAGCCTGGAGCCGACCGGCAAGGGCGGTCGCAACGTCAAGATCACCCAGGACTACTCGGTGAAGTACGGCTTCGACCTGTTCGGCCGTTACGCAGGCCTGTATGTCAGCCGCCAGATCGGCGACGACATCAAGATGGGTCTGTCGCGCATGGCCAACATGCTCGCCAGCGTTCCGAACGTCGACTACCGCACGCCGGAAGCCCCGCTGACCGACCTGGCCATTGTTGAAGTGCCGGCCGAGAACCTGCTGGTCGTCAACGCCGGCAACGTCGATCGCGGTCAGGACACCATCACCAAGTCCATCAAGGACAACCAGGAGTGGATCAAGCGCGTGATGGAGGCCAATGGCCTTGAAGCCGCCGGTCCGTTCCGCATCATCACCACCGACTTCGGCCAGGAGAAGTACGCCTTCGATATCGCCCAGCCGGTGAAGAAGAAGGGTGCTGAAGGTGCTGCTGCCGACGAGCTGACCGTCAAGATCGACGGCGGCGCTCCGGTCAAGTACGTGCACGTTGCTCCGCACCGTTCGGCACATGCGGCCTACACCGGCCACATGGCGGGTCTGGACGTGGCCCGCAACGGCCTGCGTGCCTGGGCTGTGACTTCGGGCAACGAAGTCATCGACCGTCCGTACGAAACCTGGAAGGACGGCATCGACAAGTCGTTCACCCCGGAAGCGACCTACGACATCTACTGGGCCGTCAAGTAAGCCTCGGCTGACCCATGTAATGTTGGACACGAAAACGCGCCGCTTATTGCGGCGCGTTTTTTTTCATCTGGCGCCCGGCAAGGGGCGCTGCGCAAGGAGCCCTCATGTTCAATCTGGAACGTCGCGCGCGTAAGCCTTCCCTTCTGGCCTGCCTGGGCGCGCTGTTGGCCGCCGCCTCGATCGGCCTGTCTGCCTACGCATCGCATGGCGTGGCCGATCCGTTGGCGCAGCAGCACCTGAACATGGCGGCGCTGTATGCGTTCGCGCATGGCGCGGTGCTGGTGGCGCTTGGCCCGCGTGCGCAGGGGGCGATCGCACACCTGGCGCTGTATGTGCTGCTGCTGGGCGTGTTGCTGTTTTCCGGCAGCCTGGTGGGCGGAGCCCTGTGGCAGTGGCCGACGCGGATGGCGCCGATCGGTGGCACCAGCATGATGGCCGGATGGGTGCTGCTGGCGATCAATGCGTTGAGGCGGTGACTGAGTCGACGTTGTCGCTTCGATCCATGCTGATGTGATCTGCACCATTCATGGGCATTACTTTTCTTTTCGCGCGAAAAGAAAAGTAACCAAAAGAAACGCGCCGCCGGCCGCGAGCCGGTGCTGCGCACCGGTCCCCTGTGCTCCTCGGCCCGTCGAGGGACGGTGCGGAGAGTAGCCGAGCATGGCTCGGCTCTACAGAATCGCAAGCACCTCGTCGCCCTCGCCGGACCTGCGGTGCTCGGCTCGCTTGAAGGCGGACCCAACAGCCGCGCGCTGATCCGTTGTAGAGGCTTCGAGCGAAGCGACCGGCTTTTGTCTTTGCTCTCCTGTTCCATCCCGTGGCGGACGCACGCGGAAACTGTCAGAGGCCGGGCGGGTGGGCTGGGCAGGGGTATCCGCGCCATGAATTTCGCCGTGCAGCCGCCACGAGGGGCTCAGCCGTTGGCCGGTCTCCAGCACCAATGCCAGGGTTCGTAGACGATGCCGTGCGGGTTGTTGCGCGGGTAGCTCAGCTGGAAGCCATGCCCGCCGGCGTGCACCTGCAGCCAGGCGAACGCCTCGGTAGCGTCGAACGATTCCTCTGCCGGGGCATCGCCCGGTGTGCCGATGTCCAGCGCATGGCCGCTGTGGTGTTCACTGAAACCCGGCGCGGCATTCACCTTCAGGATCTCCGTCACGCTCAGCCCGCGTGCCAGTTTCCGTTCGAAGATGCCCAACTGGTAGGCATGGCTGCGGAAGCCGGAGATTGCATCCAGTGCGATGCCATCCCGCGCGGCGTGCAGGCGCATCCGTCGCCAGCCCTGGGCGGCGCCACGGCGCAGCCAAAGTGGGCGGCCGAAGCGGTCGCGGCCAGCGAAGTGCAGCAGGCACGGTTCGGGCTCGAGGGGCAGGCCGCTGGCGTCGGCATAGCGCTGCGCATCGAGGCCGAGCTGCTGCAGGCGCTGCTGCAGTCCGGCCAGTGGCAGCCATTGATCTTCCAGCGGCGCGGCGAACGGCCGTGCATGGTGTGCATCCAGCAGCGCCAGTGCGTCCTCGACACCCGGCTCGCGCGGCAGGCGCGGCACCATCGAATGCACGCCATGCGTGGTTACCGCCGCCAGGTAGCGGCCATCGTGTTTGCGTCGCAGCACCCAGCGCGCCTGTGACAACAGGCGTGCATCCAGGTTGCTGCGCGCGCGCAGCAGGCTGGCGGGCCATAGCTCGATGGATTCGGTATTGATCAGCAGGGGCGGGCGTCGTTGCATCGCCGCAGCTTACTGCCGTGGCGCCGACGCGGCCACCTTGCGCAGTGCGTCCAGCAGCACCTGAGGCCGGTCCAGGCTGAGCAGCAGCGTGCTGCCGTCGCTGACCGGCAAGGCAAGAACGCGCGTGCGGTCGGTGACCAGCGCGAAACCCTTGCCGCCGCCCTGCAGGCGGAAGTGGCCGGAATAGAAACCCGGCATCGCATAGCCGTTGGTCTTGAAGCGAATGCCATAGCGGGGGTCACGCCGCAGGTCGACCACCTCGGCCTGGTCCAGCCGCAGCTGTGCCACCGGCACGCGACGGCGGTACATCGTCGAGCGCACATCCAGCACATCGTCGGCCAGTTCCACCCGGCGGCGGAAGAACGCCGCGCCCAGCCCGATGCCGAGCGCGGCGATCACCAGCAGGCTCCAGGCGGCACTGCCACCCATCCGGAACCAGGGCGGCGACAGTGTCACTTCGATCCAGGGTGCCGTCGCCGGTGCCCTGTAGAGCTGCGCATACAGGCAGGCCACGAACGCGGCGAGCAGGGGCAGCACGATCCACAGCACGCGCAACGGCGAGCTCTCGGCCACCTCGTACTGTTTCGGATCGCTGGCGCCCATGGCTCAGGCCTCCTTCTTGAACACCAGCATCGCCGGGCGCATCGGTGCGGGGATGATGATGTTGACCAGCTCCCAGCCCAGTTGGCCCTGGCGGCTCAGTTCGCTCTGGATGTCCTCGGCCTTGAGCAGGCCCATCATGGACGTCTTGACCTCGATCGTCTGGTAGCTCCAGCGTTTGCTCATTCCTTGTCCTCCGAAGATGGCGTGGGTTTCGGCAGGCGTCCTGCCTTGCGCAGGGCGTCGCGCAGCACGTATTCGATCTGTGCGTTGAGGCTGCGCAGCTCGTCGTCAGCCCAGCGTTGCGCGGCGGCCAGGACGTCGGCATTGATGCGCAGCGGGTAGGCTTTCTTCTCACTCATGCAAGCTCCTGGCGGGGCGGTGGGGCGCCCCGTTGCGAGGGTGGTTCAGTACAGCGAACCGGCGTTGACGATCGGCTGGGTGCCGCGGTCCGAGCACAGCACGGTCAGCAGGTTGCTGACCATGTGCGCCTTGCGTTCCTCGTCCAGCTGCACCACGCCGTTCTTCTGCAGTTCGGCCAGGGCCATTTCGACCATGCCCACCGCGCCGGCCACGATGCGCGTGCGTGCGGCGATCACCGCGTTGGCCTGCTGCCGCTGCAGCATCGCCTGGGCGATTTCGGCGGCATAGGCGAGGTGGCTGATGCGCGCGTCGATCACCTGCACGCCGGCATCGGCCAGGCGCTCGGCCAGCTCGTTCTTCAGGTGCTGGGAGATCTCGCTGGCATGGCTGCGCAGGGCCAGCTGGCCGTCCTCGTGCTGATCGTAGGGGTAGCTGGTGGCCATCGCGCGCAACGCCGATTCGGACTGGATGTGCACGAAGCTCTCGTAGTCGTCCACGTTGTAGACGGCCTCGGAGGCATCGACCACCTGCCAGACGATCACTGCGGCGATCTCGATCGGGCTGCCGTCCAGCTCGTTGACCTTCAGCTTGCCGCTTTCGAAGTTGCGCACGCGCTGGCTGACCCGGCGCTTGGCGAAGAAGGGGTTGTTCCAGCGCAGGCCGTTGTCCTTCACGGTGCCCACGTACTTGCCGAACAGGCTCAGCACCGCCGCCTGGTTGGGCTGGATGGTGTACAGGCCGGCCAGGATGAACACGCCCAGCGCCACCAGCAGTGCGCCCAGCAGCATCAGCAGCAGGTTGGGCGAGCCGGTGCTGGCCTTGGCCGCCACGCCCACCACGAACAGGGCGGCGCCGGCGAGGCCGACGAGCAGGGCGCCGGCCAGCGTGCCGAGGCCGTTGAGGGAAGACAATGACTTCTCTTTCATGGCAGTACGTCCTTGAGGGTTCGAAGGGAAGATATCAAAGTGATATCACTTGTCGACTACCGTTCGTCGGATGCCATGGCCGGGGTGCCCGGCCAGCTAGAATGCCCACCCGCCTTCACATCGCTGCTGGAACCGCCATGGCCAAGCTTGGAACTCCGTTGTCCCCCTCCGCCACCCGCGTGCTGCTGCTGGGCTCGGGCGAACTCGGCAAGGAGGTGGCCATCGAGCTGCAGCGGCTGGGCGTGGAAGTGATCGCCGCTGATCGCTATGCCGATGCCCCGGCCATGCAGGTCGCGCACCGCTCGCATGTGATCGACATGCTCGATGCGATGGCGCTGCGCGCGCTGATCGCCCAGGAGCAGCCGCATCTGGTGGTGCCGGAGATCGAGGCCATCCACACCGAAACCCTGGTCCAGCTGGAGCAGGAGCAGGGCCTGCGGGTGATCCCGACCGCGCGCGCCGCACGCCTGACCATGGATCGCGAAGGCATCCGCCGTCTGGCCGCCGAAACCCTGGGCCTGCCAACGTCGCCATACCGCTTCGTCGATACCGAGGCCGAGTACCGCGCTGCCGTGGCTGCCATCGGGCTGCCGTGCGTGGTCAAGCCGGTGATGTCGTCCTCGGGCAAGGGCCAGAGCACCCTGCGCAGCGAGGCGGACATCGCCCCGGCCTGGGACTACGCGCAGACCGGTGGCCGCGCCGGTGCCGGCCGCTGCATCGTCGAAGGCTTCATCGATTTCGATTACGAGATCACCCTGCTGACCGTGCGCCATGCCGGCGGCACCTCGTTCTGTGCGCCGATCGGGCATCTGCAGAAGGATGGCGACTATCGCGAAAGCTGGCAGCCGCAGCCGATGTCGAGCGCGGCACTGGCGCGCGCCGAAGAAATCTCGCGTGCGATCACCGACGACCTTGGGGGCTGGGGCCTGTTCGGCGTGGAGCTGTTCGTGAAGGGCGACGAAGTGTGGTTCAGCGAAGTGTCGCCGCGCCC
>DQIG01000183.1:0-394 GCA_003525885.1 Stenotrophomonas sp. | reverse complement strand
TCAGCGAAGTGTCGCCGCGCCCGCACGACACTGGCCTGGTGACGCTGGTATCGCAGGAACTGAGCGAGTTCGCGCTGCACGCGCGCGCCATCCTCGGCCTGCCGATCCCGCTGATCCGCCAGAGCGGCCCCTCGGCCTCGTGCGCGCTGCTGGCGCACGGCGAGGGCGTGCCGTACTTCAACAACGTCGCCGCCGCATTGCAGGTGCCGGACACCGCCGTGCGCCTGTTCGGCAAGCCGAGCGTGCACGGTCATCGCCGCGTGGGCGTGACCCTGGCGCGCGCGGAAACCATCGACGAAGCACGCGCCATCGCGCGTGATGCCGCCGACGCCATCGGCGTCGAACTGCGTCCGTAAAAAGGAGCGACGACCAACGGTCGTCGCCTACCGAAACC
>DQIG01000182.1:18193-19072 GCA_003525885.1 Stenotrophomonas sp. | reverse complement strand
GGGTTCAGCAGGCAGAAGGCGGCGGGCGACATGAGGGCGGCACGCGGAGCGGAGGAGACTCCATGCTCGGCGCCGGGCCGCGCGGCGTCAGTCGCTTTGCTGTCAGCGATCGTCACCAGCCGTATCACGAAGGTAACGTTTTGTAACAGCAACAGGCTATGCTGGACGCAAAGTTGTTGCCGGGACTGAGACCCGGCCCGTGCGCCAGCAACCCCGGCTGAATGGCGCCCGCCCCCGGGACCCGGGCGGCCCGCAGGCTGGGATAGCATCGCCGCGCTCGTGCCGTGGCGGTACGTTTGCGCCCACGGAGGCCTTGGAAATGCTGGATATCGTACTGGTCGAAGACGATGCCCGCCTGGGAACGATGGTCAGCGACTACCTGCAGCGGCATGGCTACCAGGTGGCCCACGAACGCAGCGGCGAGCGCGCAGTGGCCCGCATCCTGGCCGAGAAGCCAGCCCTGGTACTGCTCGATGTCGGCCTGCCCGACCAGGATGGTTTCGAAGTGTGTCGGCAGATCCGGCCCCACTATGACGGCATCATCTGCGTGCTGACCGCCCGCACCGACAACATCGACCAGGTGCTGGGACTGGAGCTGGGGGCCGACGACTACATCGGCAAACCGATCGAACCGCGGGTGCTGCTGGCGCGGCTGCGTGCCCACCTGCGCCGCCACCGCCGGGTCGAGCCACGTGACGGCAGCCTGCGCTTTGGCGAGCTGAACATCGACCCGTCCACCCGCAACGTGCACCTGCAGGGTGGCTTGCTGGAGCTGACCACGGCCGAGTTCGACCTGCTGTTCCTGCTGGCCAGCAACGCCGGCCAGATCCTGGACCGCGACGCACTGCTGCGCGGCCTGCGTGGCATCGCCTTCGACGG
>DQIG01000182.1:11411-18043 GCA_003525885.1 Stenotrophomonas sp. | reverse complement strand
TGCGTGGCATCGCCTTCGACGGCCTGGACCGTTCGATCGATGCCCGCATCTCGCGCCTGCGCCGCAAGCTGGGCGACAACCCCGAGCAACCGGAACGGATCAAGACCGTTCGTGGCCGCGGCTACCTGTTCAGCCGCTCGGCATGGGGATGAAGCGCACGCCCTCGGCGATGCGCGGCCACGCCTTCCACTTCCTGCGCTACGGCATCGGCTTCCTGGTCGCCCACCTGCTGCTGATCGTGTTGGGCCTGTGGGCCTGGGATGCGCTGCTGGAAGACCGCACCGAAGCCGGGCTGCAGGCCGAGATGCGCGGCACGCATGCGCTGCTGCAGCATCGCTTCGCCGAAACCCCGCGCGACCAGTGGCCGGTGCTGGCACGCGAACTCGACGCCGATTTCGCCTACGCGCTGCGCATGGTGCCGCTGGCCGAGGCAGTGAAGGAGCTGCCGGCCAGCCAACGCCCGCCGTTCAACAATGGCCGCGTGCAGATCGACCTGGAGCACATGCGCAGCCTGCAGCGGATCGGCGACAGCGACTATGCGGTGATGCTGGGGCCGCTGGACGAAGCGTTGCCGGACGAGGGTTGGCAGGACAGCGAAGTGTCCGGTGTGGCGATCCTGCTGCTGATCCTGATGGTGGCGGTGGCACTGCCAATGTACGTAATGGTCTATCGGCTGTGGCGCGACGTCTCGCAGCTGGCCCAGGCGGCGCGGCAGATGCGCGATGGCCAGCTGGATACCCGCGCGCCGCGTGCGGGTACCGCGCTGGTGCGGCCGTTGGCCAATGCCTTCAACCATATGGCCGAGCAGCTGCAGCAGCTGCTGGAAAGCCAGCGCGTGCTGGCACAGGCGGTGGCGCATGAAGTGCGCACGCCGCTGGCACGGATGCGTTTCGGCCTGGCCGACCTGGAGGACACCGCGCTCGATGATGTGCAGCGCGATGCACTGGGCGGGCTGCGCACCGATGTGGATCGGCTGCAGCACCTGACCGATGCCGGCGTCGAGTACGCCGCGCTGGGTCGCTGCCATCAACTGACCCGCCAACGCCTGCAGCTGGCAGCGCTGGTGCGCGGCGTAGTGGCCCAGTTCGCACCGTTGCCGATGCCGGTACAGCAGGTGCTGTCGCCGGTGGGCCTGGTCAACGTCAACCGGCACATGCTGGAGCTGGCGCTGCGCAACCTGCTCGGCAATGCATTGCGTTACGCACGCCGGCAGATCCGTATTGCCAGCACGGTCAATGACGGCTGGCTGTGCGTGCAGGTGGAGGACGACGGCCCCGGCATCGCGCCCGAGCTGCGCGGCCAGGTGCTGCAGCCCTATGTCCGGCTGGACCCGGGCAGCCCCGGTTTCGGCCTCGGGCTGGCGCTGGTGCAGGTAGTGGCCGACAAGCATGGCGGCCACGTCGAGGTGACCGATTCGGAGTTGGGTGGTGCCTGTATCCGCCTGCACCTGCCGCTGGAATCCGGCGGCATCGTCGAGTGCGAAGCGGCCTGCTAGGCCGCCGGTTCCGCGCGCGGCAAGGCAAACACGAACAACGCACCACGCTCGCTGTCGCGCAGTTCGATGCGGCGGCCGTGCAGCTGCACGATGCGCTGCACGATCAACAGGCCCAATCCACCGTTCTCACCGCGCCGTGCCCCCAGCGCGGCCGGTGCCTGGAACAGCTGGGTACGCAGTGCTGGCGCCACCCCCGGGCCGTCATCGGCCACGCTGACGTCCACGCTGTCCGGGGTCGCACGCAGGCGCACCTCGATCTGCCCACCCTCGGGCGCATGCCGCAGCGCGTTGTCGAGCAGATTGGTCAGCACCCGCTCGACCAGGCCAAGGTCTGCGCGCACCAGCGGCAGGCCGGGCGGAAATGCCGCGTGCAGCTGCTGGCCCCGCGCCTGCGCCGCCAGTTCGAACTTCTGCAGCACGTCCTGCAGCAGCTCCGGCAGTGCGAACACCTCCCACTCCAACCGCACTTCGCCATGCTCCAGCCGCGCCAGCTCGAACAGCGCGCGCGCCAGCCGGCCGACCTTGGCGCTCTGTGCCAGCGCGATGCCGAGATAGCGACGGCGCTCATCGGGTGACAGCGTGGCGTCTTTCAACGCCAGCGTTTCCAGGTAGCCATGCAGCGACGACAACGGCGTGCGCAGGTCGTGCGAGATGTTGGCGACCAGCTCGCGGCGCTGCAGGTCCTGCTGGCGCAGCTGCTGCCACTGCTCACCCAGCCGTTGTGCCATCTGCGCGTGCGCGTGTTCGAGGATCACCAGCTCGTCGCGCTCACCAGGACGCAGCGGCGCCGGCGGCGGCAATGGCGTGGGGGCGTCGATGTCGAAGGCCTGGATGCGCCGGGTCAGCCGCCGCAGCGGACGGGTCACCCAGTAGAACGCCACCAGCCCGGCCAGCAGGCCGAGGCCGCCGACCAGCACCACCGACCACAGCGTGGTGTTCCACTGGCTACCGGCGGCGAGATCGTCGGCCAGCATCTGCCGGTGCTCGCCGACCAGCACCACGTACACGTACCCGGCCTGCCGGCCCTGCACGATCAGGGGTGCGGCACTGAACACCTTGCGGCCGTCCGCGCTACGCGGATCATCGCCCAGGATCGGCAACGGCGCACCCGCCAGCAGGCGACGCAGCGGCGCCACGTCCACCTGGTTGCGCACCAGGTGCCCACTGGGCGCATCGTGACCGAGGATGCGCCCCTGGTCGTCCAGCAGGTAGACCTCGACGCTGGGATTGACCGCCATCAACTGGCCGAACAGCGCGCGCACCGCGGCATCGCGCATGCCGCTGGTATCCATCAGCTCGCTGCGCTGGGCGATATGCTCGGCCAGGCCCAGCGACAGCCGCTGCACCACCTCCTGCTCGTGGCGGGTGTTGGCACGCATCTGCAGCGCCAGCAGCGCCATGCAGCACATCAGCATCAGCGCGGCGATCACCGCTGCCAGTTTCTGCCACAGGTTCGGCTTGATCATGCCCCCGCCCCGGCCGGGTCGACCAGCTTGTAGCCGCGGCCCCACACCGTCAGCAACCGCCGTGGGTTGGCCGGGTCGGGTTCGATCTTGCTGCGCAGGCGGTTGATGTGGGTGTTGACCGTGTGCTCGTAACCATCGTGCTGGTAGCCCCAGACCTGGTTGAGCAGTTCCATGCGCGCGAACACCTGGTCCGGATGACGGGCGAAGAACAACAGCAGATCGAACTCGCGCGGGGTCAGCTCCAGCGCGTTGCCATCCACCGAGGCGGTGCGCGCGACCGGATCGAGCTGCAGCCCACCCAGCTCGATCGCGCCGGCATCGATGCGCGCGCTCTGCGCCATCGCCTCGGCGCGGCGCAGCAGCGCGCGCACCCGTGCCACCAGTTCCGGCATCGAGAAGGGCTTGGCCAGGTAGTCATCCGCGCCGAGTTCCAGGCCGACGATGCGCTGCGTCTCGCTGCCGCGTGCGCTGATGATGATGATCGGGACATAGCGCGCCATCGCGCGTGCACGCTGGCATACCTGCAGGCCATCCACGCCGGGCAGCATCACGTCCAGCACCAGCGCATCCCACGGCCCTTCCTGCTCGAGCAGGCGCAGGCCGGCATCGCCACTGGCAGCATGGGCAACGTCGTAGCCCTCATCGCCCAGATGCATGCGCAGCAGGTCGGCGATGTGGGCATCGTCTTCGACGATCAGGACACGTTTGGCGGACATCGGCAGCTCGGGGCCAGTGGGGAGGCTGCCCGCATTGTGGCGCGGGACGGCCGCCGATACCTCACGAAAAATTGAATCCTGCGTGAGGATTCGTTGACCCGGGCGGGCGCAGCATGGCCCCGTCGCCCCTTTCCGGAGTCCGCCATGTCCCTGTCCCGTCGCCATCTGCTGGGCCTGGGCGGTGTTGCCACCGCCGCCGGCCTGCTCGGCCTGGGGGCCTGCAGCCGCGCGGCCCCGGCCGCCGCCGAAGCACGTCCGTCGCGACAGTTCGAGGTCATGCACAGCGATGCGCAATGGCGCCAGCAGCTGACCCCGGCGCAGTACGCGGTGCTGCGCCAGCAGGCCACCGAGCGCCCGTACAGCAGCCCGCTCAACAAGGAACACCGGCAGGGCACGTTCGCCTGCGCCGGCTGTGCACTGCCGCTGTTCTCCTCGTCCACCAAGTTCGAGAGCGGCACCGGCTGGCCCAGCTTCTGGGCGCCGCTGCACAACGCCATCGGCGAAGACCGCGACGTCACCTTCGGGATGCTGCGGGTGGAGGTGCACTGCCGTCGCTGTGGTGGCCACCTCGGCCATGTATTCAACGATGGCCCACGCCCCACCGGGCTGCGCTACTGCATGAACGGTGCGGCGATGGTGTTCGTTCCCGGCGCCACGGATGGCACCGCCGACGGCTGGCGGGTGCCGGTCGGTTCTTCCCCTGTTTCCGGAGCCTGACGATGCTGCTGTTGCTGCTTGCCTACCTGGGGGGCGCACTGACCCTGCTCAGCCCCTGCATCCTGCCGGTGCTGCCGTTCGTATTCGCGCGTGCCGACCGTCCGTTCCTGCGCAGCACGCTGCCATTGCTGCTGGGCATGGCGCTCACCTTCACCGTGGTCGCCAGCCTGGCCGCGGTGGGCAGCCAATGGGTGGCGCAGGCCAATCAGGTTGGACGCTGGATCGCCCTGCTGCTGATGGCGCTGTTCGCGGTCGCCCTGCTGTGGCCTCGACTTGCCGACCATCTGCTGGCGCCATTCCAGCGCGTGGGTGCCCGCCTGAGCGCACGTGCCGACGCGGCTGATGCCGCTGGGCGTGGCGGCGCATGGACCTCGCTGCTGATCGGCATCGCCACCGGCCTGTTGTGGGCACCCTGCGCCGGGCCGATTCTCGGCCTGGTGCTGACCGGCGCCGCCCTGCATGGCGCCAGCGTGGGTACCAGTACCCTGCTGCTGGCGTATGCGCTGGGCGCGATCACCGCGCTGGCACTGGCGGTGTGGGTGGGCGGCCGTGTGTTCCGTGCACTGCAGGCGCGGCTTGGCCTCGGCGACGCACTGCGCAAGGTGTTGGGTGTGGCTGCCCTGCTGGCGGTGGTAGCGATCGGCATGGGCTGGGATACCGGCCTGCTCACCCGCCTTTCAACGGTCAGCACCGCGCGCATCGAGCAGGGCCTGCTGGATGCGGTACCCGGCGCGCAGCCGGCGGCACCACCAATGATGATGATGGCCGGTGCCAACGCCGCTGCCGATGCACCGCTGCCGGTGGAAGGCACCCTGCCCGCGCTGGACGGCGCCACCGGCTGGCTCAACAGCCCACCGCTGACGGCCCAGCAGCTGCGCGGCAAGGTGGTACTGGTCGATTTCTGGACGTACTCCTGCATCAACTGCCTGCGCGCGATGCCGTTCGTGCACGAATGGGAACGCCGCTACCGCGACCACGGCCTGGTGGTGGTCGGCGTGCACACGCCGGAGTTCGCCTTCGAACGTGACCCACGCAATGTGATGAAGGCCGTGCAGCAGCTGAAGGTCGAGTATCCGGTGGCGCTCGACAACCAGTACACGATCTGGCGCGCGTTCAACAACCGCTACTGGCCGGCGCAGTACTTCGTCGACGCGCAGGGCAACATCCGCGGCCACCAGTTCGGCGAAGGCAACTACGCGCGCTCGGAACAGATGATCCGTCGCCTGCTGACCGAAGCCGGGCAGACGAATCTGCCGCCGCCGGCCGATCCCGCTGCCGCCGAACTGAAGGGCGTCGCCGTGCAGGCTGACATGGGCAACCTGCGTTCGCCGGAAACCTATCTGGGCCATGCCCGCGCCGAGCAGTTCGCCTCGCCCGGCGGGCAGCGCAGCGACAGTGCGTTCGACTACACGCTGCCGGCCACCCTGGCATTGAACCAGTGGGGGCTGTCCGGGCGCTGGACCGTCACCGACGAAGCCGCACAACTGCAGCAGGCCGGTGGCCGCATTGCCTTCCAGTTCCATGCGCGCGACCTGCACCTGGTGCTGGCGCCGAGCCAGGAAGGAAAGCCGGTGCGGTTCCGCGTCTGGCTGGACGGCAAGCCGCTGCCCGCCGTCGATGCCGGCAGCGATGTCGATGCCGATGGCAGCGGCGTGGTCGACGAGCACCGCCTGTACCAGCTGGTGCGCCAGCGCGGCACGGTCGGCCCGCACCGCTTCGAGATCGAATTCCTCGATGCGGGCGTGCAGGCCTATGCCTTCACCTTTGGTTGAAACGGGAGGACATGATGAAACTCTCCTTTGAACAGGGCGTTGCCGCCGGTGTCGCCGGACTGGTGGCCACCGCATTGATCGCCGGCGTGCTGCTGGTCGATCACAGCGCGGTCGCGGCGCCGGTCGAGGCCAGCGCGCAGGCCAGGGCCCTGCCAGCACCCAGCGGCGATGCCGCATTCCGCGATGACGCCACCCACGCCAGCGTCGTGTTCGCCGGCGGTTGCTTCTGGGGCGTGCAGGGCGTCTTCCAGCACGTAAAAGGCGTGAGCAATGCGGTGTCCGGCTACATCGGTGGCAGCGGCGCCGATGCACGCTACGAGCGCGTCAGCAGCGGACGCACCGGCCATGCCGAGGCGGTGAAGATCGACTACGACCCTCGCCAGGTCAGCTACGGGCAGCTGATGCAGGTGTTCTTCTCGGTGGTGCACGACCCGACCCAGCTCAACCGGCAGGGGCCGGACCAGGG
>DQIG01000182.1:10883-11260 GCA_003525885.1 Stenotrophomonas sp. | reverse complement strand
ACCGGCAGGGGCCGGACCAGGGCAGCCAGTACCGTTCGGCGATCTTCAGTGATGACGCACGCCAGCAGGCGGCCAGCCGCGCCTACATCGCCCAGCTCGGCCAGGCCGGCAGCTACCGCGCGCCGATCGTGACCCAGCTGGTCAGCGGCCAGCGCTTTTACCCGGCCGAGAGCTACCACCAGAACTACATGACCAATTACCCGCAGGCGGCCTACATCCGCTACTACGACGCACCGAAGCTGGCGGCGCTGGGCAAGCAGTTCCCTGCGCTGTACCGGCGCGACGCGGTGCTGGTGCCGATGCGCTGACGGCATTGCCGTGGGCCCCCGGCGCTCGGTGGTGCTCCTGCCGATGCGGCAACGACCCGGGTAGGGCCG
>DQIG01000182.1:0-10731 GCA_003525885.1 Stenotrophomonas sp. | reverse complement strand
CGACCCGGGTAGGGCCGGCCGCTGGCCGGCTCCTGCGGATCCAGGGATTGCCGGCCAGCGGCCGGCACTACCAAAAAAAGACGCACGGCCATCCAGCCGTGCGCTTGGAAAGTATCGGCCACGCCCCGATCAGGCTCGGCCGACGACGACATGCTAGTCTCGCCATCATCACGGGTACAGCACCAGATGGCGGGACATTCGATGGATACAGATGACCAGGCCACGATGATCCCTCCCCGCTACCAGCGGCTCTCCGATGAACTGGCCGAAGCCATCCACGGTGGCCGCCTTCCGGTCGGCAGCCGCCTGCCCTCGCTGCGGCAGATGGCCTCACAGCGCAGGCTCAGCCTCAACACGGTGATCGCCGCCTATCGCCAGCTGGAAGACGCCGGCCTGGTCATTCCGCGGCCCAAGGCCGGCTTCGAGGTGGCGCCGCGGCTGTCAGTGCCGGAACGCTCGCTGCGCGATGTGCCCTCGGCCCCGACCGCACCGCTGCAGCAGGCGCTGATGGCCCGGGTGCTGGAAGCACAGCGCCGCCCGGGCGTGATCGACCTGGCCTTCGCGGGCCCGCGCGGTCGCCAGTTCTATCCGGGCGCGCAGCTGGCCCGTCACACCGCGCAGGTGCTGCGCCACGGCCAGCAGACGTTGGAGACCTACGCGCGCCCCAACGGCTCGCCACGGCTGCTGGCGCAGATCGTGCGGCGTGGCCCGCGCATGGGGCTGCACACCCACAGCGAACGCCTGCTGCTGACCCATGGTGCGATGGAGGCCCTGCAGCTGGCGCTGCGCGCGGTCACCCAGCCCGGTGATGCGGTGGGCATCGAAGCACCGTCCTACTTCAACCTGTATCCGTTGCTGGCCAACCTCGGCCTGCAGGCGATCGAACTGCCCACCCATCCGCAGCTCGGACTGGATGTGGATGCGCTGGATGCGCTGCTTGAGCACACGCCGCTGGCTGCACTGGTGGTGATGCCGACCGTGCACAACCCGCTCGGCTGCACCATGCCGACCGCCGCCAAACAGCGCCTGGCCGAGCTGGTCAACGCACGGCAACTGCCGCTGATCGAGGATGCGGTGTACGCCGAGCTGCAGTTCTGCGAACCGCCAGCCCCCTTGCTGAAGGCCTTCGATCGCGACGGTTGGGTGATGGTGGTCGGTGGTTTCTCCAAGACGCTGGCGCCGGATTACCGCATCGGCTGGCTCGATGGCGGCCGCTTCGCCGAGCGCATCGCGCTGCTGAAATTCCAGTCCACCGGCGGCGAGCCGCAGCTGCTCGGCGATGCGGTGGCCGCGTATCTGGAAGCGGGTAGCTACGAGCACCACCTGCATCGCATGCGCCGCCTGTACCGCGAACAGGTGGGACGACTGCGCCAGCTGGTAGCCGAACACTTCCCGGCCGGCACCCGTGCCACCGAACCGCAGGGCGGATTCCTGCTGTGGCTGGAACTGCCTGGCGTGGACACGCGCGAGCTGTTCGAGCGAGCGCTGCAGGAGGGCATCGTGTTCATGCCCGGCCAGGTCTATTCACGTGGCGCGCGCTATCGCCACTGCCTGCGGCTGTCGTGCTGCCAGACCCTGGACGCGCGTTTCATCGGTGCGGTGGAACGGCTGGGTGCGATCGCGCGGGAGCTGGCGGCTGCAACACGGTAGTGCCGGCCGCTGGCCGGCAACCGCACGCAGGTGAATACATCGAGGTTGCCGGCCAGCGGCCGGCACTACCCTCAACGGTCGAGCAGGTGCGTGCTCAGGATCTGGCCATCCGCACCCGGCAGATGTGGCAGCCGCCCCCAGCACGGCATCGGCAGGCGCTGCTGCAGCGTGGCGATGTTCTCATCCTGGCGCTGCATCGCCGGATCGATGTGGTTGCCGATCCAGCCCAGGCACTGCACGCCACTGGCCTGCAACGACTGCGCGGTCAGCCGCGCATGGTTGACGCAGCCCAGCCGCATGCCCACCACCAGCAGCACCGGCAACTGCAGTGCACGCACCAGGTCGAGCTGGTCCAGCGTGGCCGAGACCGGCGCCAACCAGCCGCCAACACCCTCCACCACCACGATATCGGCCTGCGCGCGCAGGCGCGCGAACGCGGCCACGATCGGTGCCAGCTCCACCTGCACGCCGTCCTCGGCAGCGGCCAGCTCCGGTGCCAGCGGCTGCCGCAGCGCGTACGGATTCAGATCGGCATAGTCCGGCACCGGCCAGCTGGCCGCCTCCAGCGCCAGTGCGTCCTCGTTGCGCAGGCCCTGCCCCAGATCCTCGCTGCCGCTGGCCACCGGCTTCATGCCCACCGCGCGCAGGCCACGCCGGCGCAGCGCATGCAGCAGCGCGGTGCTGGCCGCAGTCTTGCCGATCTCGGTATCGGTGCCGGTAACGAACAAGGCGGGAGGCAGCGTGGCGGGCAACGGCATTGATCGGCTCCAACGAGGCAACAGAGCGTGCATTATCGCCGGCCCGGCGCGCTTGCTAGACTGCGGGCATGTTCGCCAATGCCTCGCTCACCGGCAGCAAGCCGGAACAATACGCCCAGCTGCTGGAACAGGCCCGAGGCCTGGTCTACGGCGAGTCCGACCGCATCGCCAACGCGGCCAACCTTTCCGCACTGGTCTACCACGCCCTGCCCGACCTGAACTGGGTGGGCTTCTACCTGTACGACGGCAAGGAGCTGGTGGTCGGCCCGTTCCAGGGCCTGCCGGCCTGCGTGCGCATTCCGCTGGACAAAGGCGTGTGCGGTGCCGCCGCCAGCCAGCGCATGACCCAGCGCGTGGAGGACGTCGATGCCTTCCCCGGCCACATCGCCTGCGATTCGGCCTCGCGCTCGGAACTGGTGGTGCCGCTGCTGCGTGGTGATGAACTGATCGGCGTGTTCGACATCGACAGCCCGAAGGTCGGCCGCTTCGACGCCGACGACCAGGCCGGCCTGGAAGCCATCGCCCGCGTGTTCGTCGAGGCGCTGGGATGAGCGCGCCGAAGCTGCGCAACATCGGCCCCAAGAGTGCAGCCTGGCTGCGCCAGGTCGGCCTGCGCAGCCGCGAGGACCTGGTTGCGATCGGCGCAGTCGGCGCCTTCGTCAAGGTCAAGCGGGCCGGCTTCAAGCCCAGCCTGAACCTGCTGTACTCGCTGGAAGGCGCATTGCTGGACTGCCACTGGCAGGAGCTGAGCGAGCCGCAGCGTGAAGCGCTGGTGCAGGACTATGAAGCGCGTATCGCCGCGCATCCGCTGAAGGCGGCCGGCCCGGCGTCGGGCCCGGTGCATGAGCAGCGCTTCGATGCTGACGATGACGCGGAAGACAGCGTGGCCGAGGGCACGGACGAGGATTGAGGGCTCCGCGTTCCTGGGAATGCCGGCCAGCGGCCGGCACTACCACTGTGATGCGGGATCGGTAACGCCGGGTCGTGCCCGGCGAGTGCGCTCAGGGCTGCTGCAGCTCCAGCAGCTCGCCCACCAGCCCGACTTCGCCGCGCTCCAGCCACACCCGCAGGCGCGTGCCGTGGTCGATGCGCAGCGCCCAGCACAGCGACATCGGCAGGCCGCAGACCTGCGACAGCACCATGCGCAGCGGGCCGCCATGGCTGACCACCAGCGTCGGCACCGGATCTTCATCATCGAGCAGGCGATCCAGCGCGCGCGCGATACGCCGCTCGAAGTGGCCCCAGCTTTCGCCGTTGGGCGGCGGGAACGCATGCGGATCGGCGTGGAAGGCCGCCAGTGCGTCCTCCGGCAGATCGAACAGCGACTGCCCGTCCCAATCGCCGAAATCCAGCTCTTCCCATTCCTCATCCGCTTCCACATCCAGCCCGCGCGGCGTGGCCAGCGCCATGGCGGTGTGCAGCGCGCGCAGCCGCGGCGAACTGATCACCCGCTCCCAGGGCTGTGCGGCGTAAGCGTCGACCAGTTCCTGCGGCAAGCGGGCCAGCTGCGGTGGATCGCTGCGGCCATCGAGGAACTCGTCGCGACCGTTGCCAGCATGGCGGACCAGGTCGAGGATCATGCGCGCGTCCTGTACAGGCAACGCGGGAACAGCGGAAAACGGGCGGACATCGGCAACGGCACCACGGGATCGAGGGACCATTCTAAAGGCACAGCAAAGGCAGTCGAGCACGCTCGACGCTACGGTCCGCCTGCGATGCCGTAGACTGCGCGCACTTCCAGGTGACCTGCGGCCCCGGCCGGCAGGTTGAAACGGGAAGCCGGTGACGCGTGATTCCACGCCAGGCCGGCGCTGCCCCCGCAACGGTAAGCACGTCAGTTCCAGGCAACAACGCCACTGTGCCACGGGCATGGGAAGGCGCCTGGACGGTGGCCTCGCGCCACCCGGCGGCAAGCCCGGAGACCGGCCCGGAAGCCTCAGGTCGCGATGCGGTGGGCATGGCGCTGGATGACCGCAGCCTGCGCTGCGGCATCGGCGCTGCCTGCTTTCGCGACTCCTCCCCTTCGCTGCGCGGGCGTGCGTGGCACCTGGAGTCCCCCGATGAAGCTGCAGTCCCGAATGCTGTCCCTGGCCGTGCTGGCCGCCCTGCCCGCGCTGGCCCAGGCCGCCGATGACACCACGGCGCTCGACCAGATCCTGGTCACCGCCACCCGTACACCGATCGCCCTGCAGGACAGCATCGCGCCGGCGCAGGTGATCGACCGCGCGCAGATCGAATCCAGCCAGGCCACTTCGCTGCAGGAACTGCTGCGCGGCCGCGCCGGCATCAACCTGACCAATGCCGGCGGGCTCGGCAAGCAGAGCTCGCTGTTCCTGCGCGGCACCAACTCGGGCCACACCGTGGTGCTGGTCGATGGCGTGCGCATCAACAGCGCCGACCTCGGCCTGGCCATGTACCAGGACCTGCCGCTGGCGCAGATCGAGCGCGTGGAGATCGTGCGTGGCCCGCAGTCGAGCCTGTACGGCGCCGACGCCATTGGTGGCGTGATCCAGATCTTCACCCGTCGCAACCAGGGTGATTTCGCTCCGCACTTCCAGCTCGGTGGCGGCAGCAACGGCCTGCGCGAGGCGAGCGGCGGTATCGGCGGCGGTACCGAACGCGGCTGGTTCGGCGCCGACATCGCCTACCAGCATTCCGATGGCATCGATGCCTGCCGCGGCTCGGCGACGCTGTTCACCGGCTGCTTTGCCGACGAACACGACCGCGACGGCTACCGCAACCTGTCCAAGAGCCTGCGCGGCGGCTACACCTTCAGCGACCAGTGGAACGTGGAAGGCAGTGCATTGCGTGCCGACGGCAAGAACCACTACGACGGCTACTACAACTACTCCGAGACCCGCCAGCAGGTGCTGGCCGGCAAAGTGCGCTACACCCCGTCCGAACGCCTGGCGTTCACCGCCAACGTCGGCCGCAGCGACAACGAGTCGGACAACTTCGGCGACTTCGGTGCCCGTGGCAGCGCACAGACCCACCGCGACAGCGCCTCGCTGCAGGGTGACTTCACCTTGGCCGAAGGCCAGCTGCTGAGCACCGGCGTGGACTGGAGCGAAGACAACCTGGATGGCAGCAGCGCCGGGTATCTGGTCGACAGCCGTCGCAACACCGGTGTGTTCGTGCAGTACCAGGGCCGCTTCGGCCGCCACCAGCTGCAGGCCAGCGCGCGCAACGACGACAACCAGCAGTTCGGCAACCATGCTACTGGCAGCCTCGGCTGGGCGATGGAGCTGGGCCACGGCCTGCGCGTCAATGCCAGCTACGGCACCGCGTTCAAGGCGCCGACCTTCAGTGACCTGTACGACCCGTGGAGCGGCGTGCCGACGTTGAAGCCGGAGAAGTCCAAGAGTGCCAACCTGGGGGTTTCACAGCAGGGCCAGGGCTGGCATTGGGGCCTGGACGTGTACGAAACCCGCATCGATGACCTGATCACCTACGATGCGTCGACTTTCAAGATGCAGCAGGTGGAGAAGGCACGCATCCGCGGTGCCGAACTGACCGGTGGCGTGCTGCTGGCCGGCTTCGACATCAACGCGCAACTGAGCTACACCGACCCACGCAACCGCACCCACGGCAGCACCCAGTTCGACAACTGGCTGCCGCGCCGCGCGCAGCAGACCGCGCGCCTGGACATCGACCGTCGTTTCGGCGACTTCCGTGCCGGCCTGACCGTGCAGGGTGCAGGCAAGCGCTACGACGATGCCACCAACGCGGTGAAGGTCGGCGGCTACGGAACGCTGGACCTGCGCGCCGAGTATGCATTGACGCCATCGTGGTCGCTGCTGGCGCGTGCCGCCAACCTGTTCGACCGCCGCTACGAGACCGTGGCGTGGTTCAACCAGCCCGGCCGCGAGTACCAGCTGAGCGTGCGTTACCAGCCGAAATGACCGCAACGGTCATCGGTAGTGCCGGCCGCTGGCCGGCAACAACGCATTGCGGGTTGCCGGCCAGCGGCCGGCACTACCCGCTGCATCAACCGCGCAACCCCGGCAGTTCGCGCAGGTCGTCGATCACCGCCACCGCATGCGCGGTGGCCAGGTCCAGGCCGCGCGGATAGCCGTAGCGCACCAGCGCGATCGGCATGCCCGCATCTTCGGCGGCGCGGTAGTCGGTCAACGAATCACCCACCATCAGGCAGGCGTCCACCGGCAGCCCGAAGTGCGCAGCGATGTGCCGCAGCGGTTCGCCGCTGGGCTTGCGCTGCGGCAGCGAATCGCCGCCCAGTATCAGCGCGAACGCATCACCGATGCCCAGGTGCTGCAGCAGCGGCGGCACCAGCGCTTCGGGCTTGTTGGTGCAGATGGCCAGCGGTACAGCGCGTGCACGCAGCTGCGCCAGTGCCTCGTCCACGCCATCGAACAGGCGTGGGCTGCGCAGCAGGCATTCACGGTAGTGCACCATGAATACCGGCATGACCTCGGCCAGGTCGACCTCACGACCCGTGGCATGCACGGCCTGCTCGACCAGGCGGCGCACGCCGTCACCAATCCAGCCCAGCACCGTGGCTTCCGGCACGCGTGCCACGCCGATGTCCTCCAGCGTGCGGTTCAGTGCTTCGGCGATGTCAGCCGCGCTGTCGACCAGCGTGCCATCGAGGTCGAATACAACCAGCGGATACGGATACGACAAGGGACGGCACCTGCAGGACGTGGGGCCGTCCATTGTACGCCGCGCGTTTTCTGCAGCTCCGCCTCAGCCGATCCTGCGTGCGCGCGTGGCCAGGAACGTGGGCAGATAGCGGTCGATCAGGAAGCGCGGCTGCGGTTGCCAGTCTTCCATGAAGCGATCGATGACGAAGCCGGCATCCAGCTGCCCCCCGATCAGTTCGGTCAGGCTGTGGCCGAAGGTCAGTGCATCGCCGCGAGCCAGTTTCGCCTCGCGTTCGGCCGGTGCCAGGTCTTCCAGGTCCGAATAGGGAATGGCGTACTGCGGCCGGATCAGGCCCTGCGCATCCAGCTGCGGATCACGCGCGCCGACGAACAGCACCGGGTTGTAGAAACTGGCCATCAGCATCCCGTCGCGCGCCAGCACGCGGCGGCATTCGGTCCATACCGGGCGCACGTCGGGTACGTACAGGTTGGAGATCGGATGGAACACCACGTCGAAGCTGTCGTTGGCGAATACGTGCAGGTCGCGCATGTCGCCCTGCACCGTGCGCAGCTGCAGGCCGTCGCGCGCAGCGACCCTGCGATCCTGTTCCAGCTGTCCGTCGGACAGGTCGAACACGGTGACATCTGCGCCGGCCGCCGCCAGCACCGGTGCCTGCTGGCCACCGCCCGAGGCCAGGCACAGGATGCGACGGCCGCGTACATCGCCCAGCCAGTCCAGCGGCAGCGCGCGTGGGGTCAGGTGCACCTGCCAACGGCCTTCGCGCGCGGCGGCAATGGTTGAACTTTCCACCGGGCGCGACCATTCGCGCACTTCGCTGGCCTGGCGGTCCCAGGCAGCACGGTTGTGGTCGATCAAGGCCTGTCCATGGTTCATGTGTTCTCCTTGCCCGGTGGGCGCCAATCCAGATCCTGGAAGGCCGGGCTGGCGAAACACTCGGCCAGGTAGTCCAGGAATCGCCGCATGATAGCGGGCTGCTGGCGCCGTGACGCGTACACGGCATGAATGCCGAGTTCGTCCAGGCTGAATTCGGGCAGCAGTTCGATCAGTTCGCCACTGCGCAGCAACGGCGCCACCTGGTAGGTCGGCAGCATGGCGATACCGGCACCGGCCCGCACCGCCTCCAGCAGCAGCGAGGCCTCGTTGGCGCTGATGTTGCCGCCCACCGCCACCGACAACGACCGGCCGTCGCGGTGCAGTTGCCACAGGCTCTTGCCGACGTAGTGGTGGGTCAGGCAGTTGTGCGCGGCCAGATGCTCGGGGGCGGTCGGTGTGCCGCGCACCTGCAGGTAGGACGGCGTCGCGCACAGCACCGAGCGGCAGGTGGCCAGCCGCCGCGCGATCAGGCTGGGGTCGATCTGGCGCGCGATGCGCACGGCCAGGTCCACCCGCTCCTCCACCAGGTTCACCGTGCGGTCGACCAGCAGCAGCTCGATGCGTGCCGCCGGATGGCGCGCGACGAAACCGGCCACCGCCCGCGCCAGGTGGCTCTGCCCGAACGACACGCTGGCGGTCACCCGCAGCGTGCCATGCGGCTCGGGATCATCGCTGGCCAGCTCGCCCTGCAGTTCTTCGCCGATCGCCAGCATCTGCCGGAAACGCGCCAGCGCCGCCTCGCCCGGGCCAGTCAGGCTGACCCGGCGCGTGGTCCGGTGCAGCAGGCGCGCTCCCAGCCAGCCCTCGACCTCGGCCAGGTAGCGGCTGACCATCGCCCGCGACATGTCCAGCACCTCGGCGGCCGCGGTGAGGCTGCCGCGCTCGGCCACCTCGACGAACACGGTCATGGCGGTCAATCGGTCCATATGCTCGATCCATGCAACAAACAAGCGCGTTATACGCTGTTTTTCGAGCGACTGCAGCGGCCTAGAGTGGCCTCATTCCCACCCCACACCGCCCCACGGAGTCCTGCCATGAAGATCGCCCTCGTTGGTTCCACCGGCAACATCGGCCGCCAGATCGCCCGCCACGCGCTGGCCCACGGCCACGAACTCACCGTCATCGTGCGCAGCGCGCAGGACCTCCCGGCCGAGCTGGCCGGTGCCCATCCGGTGATCGCCTCGCTGGATGACCAGGACGCGCTGGTCGCCGCCATCGCCGGCCACGACGTACTGGCCAGTGCCTACGGCCCGCGCCCGGGTGATGACGTCGGCCGCGTCGGCGAAGTGGCCGCGCAGCTGGCTGCGGCCGCACGCAAGGCCGGTGTGCCGCGCCTGGTGGTGGTCGGTGGCGCCGGCAGCCTGGAAGTCGCGCCGGGCGTGCAGCTGGTCGATACCCCCACCTTCCCGGAGGCCTACAAGCCGTACGCGCTGGCCCACCGTGAAGCGTTCAACCGCCTGCAGGCGGTGGATGACCTGGACTGGACCTTCTTCTCGCCGGCCGCCGAAATCGGCCCGGGGGAAGAGCGCGGCCAGTACCGCGTGCAGCCCAGGGCTTTCCTCGCCGACGCCAGCGGCCACAGCCGCATCAGCTACGCCGACTACGGCGCGGCCTTTGTCGCCGAGCTGGAAGCGCACCAGTACCCGAAGCAGATCATCACCGCAGCGTACTGATCCAGCTACGTCCCTTGTAGAGCCAAGCCCGCGCTCGGCTCTACGCGAACCTGCAGCCGGGCCTTGGCCCGGCTCTACACAAGGAATTCCCATGCGTACCGCTGCCCTGCTGCTTCCCCTCGCCCTGGCCGCCAGCTTCACCAGTGCGCCGCTGCTGGCCGCACCGGCCACCACGGCGCCGGCGGCGGCGACGAAATCCCAGCTGCACCTGCAGACCTTCCATCCCGGCCCGCAGGCGATGTTCTCGGTGTCCTCGGTGCTGATCGAAGGCCGCCACGACGCGATCCTGGTCGATGCGCAGTTTGGTGCCAGCGACGCGCGCAAGCTGGTCGAACTGATCCGCGCCAGCGGCAAGCAGCTGACCACGATCTACATCAGCCACGGTGATCCGGACTACTACTTCGGCCTGGCCACACTGCAGGACGCGTTCCCGCAGGCACGCATCGTCGCCACCGCGCAGACCGTCGCCCATATCCAGCAGACCCAGGCCGGCAAGCTGGCCTACTGGGGACCGAAGATGGGCGCCGACGTGCCGGCACGCATCGTGGTGCCGCAGGTACTGGACGGCGACGCCCTGCAGCTGGAAGGCCAACGCCTGCCGCTGATCGGCCTCGATGGCCCGACCCCGGACCGCACGGTGCTGTGGGTGCCGTCGCTGCGCGCCATCGTCGGTGGCATTCCGGTGGTGGCCGGCGAGCACGTGTGGATGGCCGACACGCAGAC
This sequence comes from Stenotrophomonas sp., assembly GCA_003525885.1. GTDB lineage: Bacteria > Pseudomonadota > Gammaproteobacteria > Xanthomonadales > Xanthomonadaceae > Stenotrophomonas. The sequence continues at coordinate 428 of DQIG01000182.1, read as the reverse complement.
CTCGAAGTCGCACGCCGACTGGCTGCAGACCCTGCAGCGGTTGCAGGCACTGAAGCCGAAGGTGGTGGTGCCGGGGCACTACGCGCCAGGTGCGGCGCTGGATGCCAGTGCGTTGCGCTTCACCGCGGACTACATCCGCGCGTTCGATGCCGAGGCGGCCAAGGCCAAGGACAGTGCGGCGCTGGTGAAGGCGATGCAGGCGCGTTACCCGAAGCTGGACGGCGTGGCATCGCTGGAGCTGAGTGCGAAGGTGGCCAAGGGCGAGATGCAGTGGCCATGAATTAGGGGGCTTCTTTTGCAGGGCTGCGCCCTGCACCTGCTCAATGCAACGGCAACAGCCGAAGCAACAGCAACAGCTGGCTATCCGTGGGATGGCGAGGTGGGTCCGGTTGCGGGGGACGCCGTAAATCCGTCCATGGAGGCTCGGT
>DQIG01000179.1 GCA_003525885.1 Stenotrophomonas sp. | reverse complement strand
AACCTTGCGCCTTTCGCTTTGCAGGAATGCCTTACAGGATGAGCCACGACGCAGTCGCCCCCATCGCCGGCCAAGGAAAGATGCCGCGCCAGATTCCGTACATCATCGGCAATGAGGCCTGCGAACGGTTCAGTTTCTACGGGATGCGCAACATCCTGGTGCAGTTCCTGATCACCTCGCTGCTGCTGCAGGAAATCACCGCGGAAGGCCGTGCCGGTGAAGCCAAGGACATCATGCACAGCTTCATGATCGGCGTGTATTTCTTCCCGCTGCTCGGTGGCTGGCTGGCCGACAAGTTCTTCGGCAAGTACCACACCATCCTCTGGTTCAGCCTGGTCTACTGCGCCGGCCACCTGTGCCTGGCGCTGTTCGAGAACAGCCGCGAGGGCTTCTTCCTCGGCCTGGGCCTGATCGCGCTCGGTGCCGGCGGCATCAAGCCGCTGGTGGCCTCGTTCATGGGTGACCAGTTCGACCAGAGCAACAAGCACCTGGCCAAGATCGTCTTCGACGCCTTCTACTGGATCATCAACTTCGGCTCGCTGTTCGCCTCGCTGCTGATCCCGCTGGTGCTGAAGAACTGGGGCCCGCAGTGGGCGTTCGGCATCCCGGGCATCCTGATGTTCATCGCGACCTTCGTGTTCTGGCTGGGCCGCAAGCGTTACGTGCTGGTGCCGCTGCCGCCGAAGGACCCGCATTCGTTCGCCAACGTGGTGCGTACCGCGCTGACCGCACGCGTGGCCGGCCAGGGCCGTCCGGGCCTGGTGATCGCCGTGCTCGGCCTGGTGCTGGCGATGGCCTCGTTCGGCCTGGTCGGTTCGCTGGGCATCGTGATCTGCCTGTGCCTGGCGCTGGTGGCCATCCTTGCCGGCATCGGTGGCGGTACCTGGCTGCAGCTGGACCGTGCCCGTGGCCAGCATCCGGCCGAGGCTGTGGAAGGCGTGCGCTCGGTGCTGCGCGTGCTGGTGATCTTCGCGCTGACCACGCCGTTCTTCTCGCTGTTTGACCAGAAGGCCTCGACCTGGGTGCTGCAGGGCCAGCAGATGCAGATGCCGAGCTGGTTCACCGCCTCGCAGATGCAGGCGCTGAACCCGCTGCTGGTGATGATCCTGATTCCGTTCAACAACCTGGTGCTGTACCCGGCCCTGCGCCGCTTCGGCTTCGAGCCGACCGCGCTGCGCCGCATGACCGCCGGCATCGCCTTCAGCGGCCTGGCCTGGATCGTGGTCGGCGGCATCCAGGTGGTGATGGACGGCGGCAACGCCATGTCGATCTTCTGGCAGATGCTGCCGTACGCGCTGCTGACCTTCGGTGAGGTGCTGGTCTCGGCCACCGGCCTGGAGTTTGCCTACAGCCAGGCGCCGCAGGCGATGAAGGGCGTGGTGATGAGTTTCTGGAACCTGACCACCACCATCGGCAACCTGTGGGTGCTGCTGTCCAACGCCGCCGTGCGCAACGACACCGTTACCCATCAGATCGCCGGCACGGGCCTGAGCGAGGCGGCGTTCCTGATGTTCTTCTTCGCCGGTTTCGCCTTTGTTGCGGCGTTGGCCTTCGGTTGGTATGCGAAACGCTATCGTATGGTCGACAACTACCGTAGCGCCTGAGCCTGACATGACCCCCGTCAATCTACTGTTGATCGCCATCACCGCCATCCTGTCGTGGATGGCGTTCAACAACCGCAAGCTGGCCGACCGCCTGATCCTGTGGCCGCCGGCGGTGGACCGCCATCGCCAGTACGACCGCCTGATCACCTATGGCTTCATCCATGCCGACTGGTCGCACCTGATCTTCAACATGATCACGCTGTTCTTCTTCGGCGGACAGATCGAGACGGTGATGGTGGCGCTGACCGGCAGCTGGCTGACCTATCCGGCGTTCTACCTGGGGGCGCTGCTGGTCTCGATCCTGCCCAGCTACCTGAAGAACCAGAAGAATCCGAACTACCTGAGCCTGGGTGCATCGGGTGCGGTATCGGCGGTACTGTTCGCCTTCATCCTGCTCAGCCCGTGGACGATCATCCTGGTGTTCTTCATTCCGGCGCCGGCCATCATCTACGCCGTGTTCTACGTCGGCTACAGCATCTGGATGGACAAGCGCGGCGGCGACCGCATCAACCACAGCGCGCACCTGGCAGGCGCGGCGTTCGGCGTGATCTTCATGCTGGCGATGCAGCCGAGCATCTTCAACCACTTCCTGCGCGAACTCTCCAACCCGACCTTCCGCCTCGGCGGCGGTTGATGCGGGTATCGGGGCGGATCGGGTCCGATCCGCCCCGGCCGGGTCAGGCCGCGGTCTGCTGGCCGTAGGTATCCAGCAGGCGGGCGAACACTTCCTCGCCGATGCGCTGGAAATCCTGATCCTCGGTCTGCCCTTCCACCGCCAGTTGCAGCAGGCCCTCCAGCAGGGCGCGGTCGGTATCGGAATGGGAATTGCTGGCGTGCATGGGAGCCTCCACGGTGGTGCGCATGGTCAACGGTCGCAAGGGTCGTGCCAGCCTGGCCGTACCCCTCCATAGGCGATAGCGGCCGACCCGCCTCCAGCTTGAGGGGCGAAAACTGACGTGAATGGACTGGACTTGCCCCTGTTCAGGCTTCACGCGATCATGGCGCCCGGCTGCGCACCATCCACGCAGTCGCCGCAGGAGACAGTTCCATGGCTTCGGTCACGCCCCCCGGTCTGGCCTATGAGGTCGAACACGACCTGGCCAACCACCGCTTCACCGCCCGTGTGCGAGGACAGCTGGCGGTGCTGGACTACCAGATCAAACGCAAGCGCATGGTCATCACTCACACCGAGGTGCCCGAGCCGATCGCAGGCCGTGGCATCGCCGGTGAACTGACCCGTGTGGCACTGCGTTTTGCCCGCGAGCAGAAGTACAAGGTGGTGCCGGCGTGTTCCTACGCCGAGGCCTTCCTGCAGCGGCACGAGGAGTACCACGACCTGCTCGTTGGCTGAATGCCAGCGGGCCACGCTTCAGCCATGGCAGGCGATGATGTACAAACATGAACAGGGGATCCCGATGAAGATTGGAAACAACCGGCCGCTGCACGGCAGCGTGCTGGCCGGCGTGGTAGGCGTGCTGTTGCTGGCCGGTTGCCAGCGTGAAAGCGAGCCGGCACCGGCGACCGACGCGGCGCCCGCCGCCGAAGCGACGGCTGCAGGCGAGACGCCGGCCACGGAAGCGCCGCTGGACCTGCGCGACGTGATCGAGAACAACGAGCGTGAGGTCGTGGGCATCAGTTACCCGGCCGGCATCGACCGTTATCCGGGCCTGGCCCGCGCGCTGCAGAGCTATGCGACGACTGCGCGCAGTGACCTGCAGCAGGCGCTGGACGGACTCGGCAACGACAAGCCGACCATGCCCTACGAGCTGTCGCTGAGCTTCGAGAAGCTGCTGGAAACGCCGCAGCTGGTGGTGGTCAGTGCCGATGGCAGCCGCTATACCGGTGGCGCCCATGGCGAACCGTTGGTGGCGCGCTTCGTATGGCTGCCGGCGCAGCAGCAGATGCTCAGCGCTGAAAAGCTGGTGGCCGATGCCAAGGGCTGGAAGGCGATCAGCGATTTCGTCGCCGACCAGCTGCGCGAACGCGTGGCCACGCGCCTCAGCGGCGAGGACATGGACCCGGCCCAGCTGCAGGAATCGCTGCGCAATGCATCGCGCATGATCGCCGACGGAACCGGCCCGCAGGCCGACAATTTCAGCCAGTTCCAGCCGCTGACCGACGACAAGGGGCAGATCACCGCGCTGCGCTTTGTTTTCCCGCCGTACCAGGTGGGTCCATACTCGGACGGCACCCAGACCGCCGATGTACCGGCGGCGGTGCTGTTGCCGCACGTGGCCAAGGACTACGTGGAGCTGTTCGCACGCGGTTGACCGCAGTCGAGGAGGTGGCGTGGATACAGGGTTGCAGGAGCGGGTCGCCGGCCTGCTCCACGAAGCCGGGGTCCGCATCGGCGGCACCCAGCCACAGGACATCCAGGTACATGACCCGCGCTTTTTCGCGCGGGTCATGGGCCACGGTTCGCTCGGCCTGGGCGAGAGCTACATGGAAGGGTGGTGGGATGCCAACGTCCTGGATGAATTCCTCGTCCACCTGATGCAGGCGCACCTGGATGAGCGGGTGCACGGCTGGCGCGAAGTGGCCGATGCACTGAAGGCGCGCCTGTTCAACCTGCAGGCGGGGCAGGGCAGCTACGAAGTCGGGCGCCGCCATTACGACCTCGGCAACGATCTCTACCAGGCCATGCTCGGCCAGCGCCTGGTCTACAGCTGCGGCTACTGGCGCAACGCCGATGATCTCGACGCCGCACAGGAAGCCAAGCTTGACCTGATCTGCCGCAAGCTGGGCCTGCGCCCGGGCCAGCGCGTACTGGACATTGGCTGCGGTTGGGGCGAAGCCCTGAAGTTCGCCGCTGAGCGCTACGGTGTCAGTGGCGTCGGCGTGACGATTTCGCAGGAACAGGCCGAGTTCGCGCGGAACCTGTGCGCGGGTCTGCCGATCGAGATCCGCCTGCAGGACTACCGCGAGCTGGACGAACCGTTCGATGCGATCTTCTCGATCGGCATGTTCGAGCACGTCGGTGACAAGAACTACGCCAGTTTCTTCGAGGTGGCCAAACGCTGCCTGTCGCCGCGTGGCCTGCTGCTGTTGCATACCATCGGCACCAACATCTCGCGGCATCGCACCGATCCGTGGATTGCGCGCTATATCTTCCCCAACTCGATGCTGCCTTCGGCGGTGCAGATCACCCGGGCGTTCGAAGGCCGTTTCGTGCTGGAGGACTGGCACAACTTCGGCACCGACTACGACCTGACGCTGCAGGCCTGGCGACGCAACGTGGAAGCGGCGTGGCCACAGCTGGACGCGGGTTACGACGAGCATTTCCGCCGCATGTGGCGTTTCTACCTGGCCGGATCGATGGCCACCTTCCGTTGCCGGCACGCGCAGCTGTGGCAGCTGGTGCTGTCGCCGGAAGGCGTGCCGGGCGGGTACGTGGCGCCACGTTGATGGCGCGGCTGGGGTCGGATCCCGTTTCGTAGAAATGGGCTCTGACCCCAGCCACAACAAAAAACCGCCCGGTCTTCCGGGCGGTTTTCGTTTCAGGCGACGGCGCTGGCGATCAGTTGCCGGCGCCGGTCAGGCCACGCTTTTCCAGCAGCGGTTCGATCTGCGGCTCGTGGCCGGCGAAATCGCGGAACAGCTGCATCGCGTCGACGCTGCCGCCCTTGGACAGCAGGGTGGCGCGGAAGTGGTCACCGTTCTTGCGGCTCAGGCCGCCGTTGTCCTTGAACCACTTCTGGGTGTTGGCGTCGAGCACTTCCGACCAGATGTAGGCGTAGTAGCCGGCCGAGTAGCCGCCCATGATGTGGCTGAAGTACGGGGTCTTGTAGCGCGGCGGAACCGGCGCGTAGTAGATGCCGTCCTTCTCCAGCGCAGCGCGTTCGAAGGCCATCACGTCCTTGGCCGCCGGCACCTGGTCCGCGCCGATCTGGTGCCAGTTCTGGTCCAGCATGGCCGCACCCAGGTACTCGGTGGTGGCGAAGCCCTGGTTGAACTTGGCTGCCGCCAGCACCTTGTCCAGCAGCGCCTGCGGCATCGCCGAACCATTCTGGTAGTGCTTGGCGTAGTTCTTCAGGATGACCGGGTTGTCCGACCACATCTCGTTGACCTGCGAGGGGAACTCGACGAAGTCACGCGGCACCGACGTGCCCGAGAAGTACGGGTACTTCACGTTGGAGAACATGCCGTGCAGGGCGTGGCCGAACTCGTGGAAGGTGGTGTTCACCTCATCCCAGGTCAGCAGGGTCGGCTGGCCGGCCGGCGGCTTCGGGATGTTCAGATGGTTGGCGACCACCGGCTTGAAGCCGGTCAGCTTGGACTGCGAGACGTAGGAGTTCATCCACGCACCGCCACGCTTGGAGGCGCGCGCGTACGGGTCGAAGATGAAGATCGCCAGCTGGCTGCCGTCGGCGTCGAACACGTCGTAGACGGTGACGTCATCGTGGTAGACCGGCAGGTCGGTGCGCTGCTTGAAGGTCAGGCCGAATTCCTGGCCGGCGGCGTAGAACACGCCGTTCTCCAGCACGTTCTTCATTTCGAAGTACGGCTTCAGCTGCGACTCGTCGAAGTTGTACTTGGCCTGGCGCACCTTCTCGCTGTAGAAGGCCCAGTCCCACGGTTCCAGCTGGAAGGTCGGCTTGCGCGCGGCCTTCTGTTCCTTGTCGATCATCGCCTGCAGGTCGGCGGCTTCGCGCTTGGCGTTGGCCACCGCGGCCGGGGCCAGCTTGCCCAGCATCGCGTTGACCGCTTCGGGAGTCTTGGCGGTCTGGTTGGTCAGGTTGTAGGCGGCGAAGTTCGGGAAGCCCATCAGCTTGGCCTTGTCGGCGCGCAGCTGCATGATGCGCGAGACCAGCGCGGTGTTGTCGAACTCACCGCCGCGGCTGCCGCGGGTGGTCGAGGCTTCGTAGATCTTCTGGCGCAGGGCGCGGTTGGCCAGGTTGGTCAGCGGCGGCTGGCCGGTGGTGTTGAGCAGGGTGATCACGTACTTGCCGTCCTGGCCGCGGGCCTTGGCGGCTTCGGCGGCGGCCGCGATCTGCTCCTTGGACAGGCCGTCCAGCTCCTTGACGTCGTCGACGGTGATCGCCGAGGCGTTCACTTCCGACTGCACGTTCTGGCTGAACTTGGTGCCCAGGTTGGCCAGCTCGGCGTTCATTTCCTTGAGCTTGGCCTTGTCGGCCTCGGACAGCTTGGCGCCGGCGCGCACGTAGTTGTCGTAGTACTTCTCGACCAGGCGCACGCCTTCGGCGTCCAGGCCCAGCTGGCTGCGGGTGTCATACAGCGCCTGGATGCGGGCGAACAACTTGCCGTTCAGCGCGATCGCATCGCTGTGCGCGGCGAACTTGGCCGAGTAGTCGGCCTGCAGCTTCTTGCGGGTGTCATTGGTGTCGGCGCCGACCAGGCTGAAGAACACGGTGGTCGCGCGGTCGAGGACGTCACCGCTCTTTTCCAGGGCGATGATGGTGTTGTCGAAGGTCGGCTTGGCCTTGTTGTTGGCGATCGCCTCCACTTCCTTCAGCTGCTGCGCCATGCCGGCGTCGAAGGCCGGGGCGAAGTCGCTGTCCTTGATCTTGTCGAACTGCGGGAAATGCAGCGGCAGCGGGCTTTCGGCGAAGAACGGATTGGCCTGCTGGGCATGGGTGCTGGCAGCCGGGGTGGCGGCGCCGGCCGAGAAGGCGGGCAGGGCAAGGCCGAGGGACATGGCCACGGCAAGGGCAAGGCGAGTGGTCAAGGTAGGAACTCCGGTAAGGCAAACAAGGGCCCGAGGGTAACCCGGCCGGCGGCGCCCGCACTTGTGTCAAAAGGCATGTTGCCGGGTCCGGGCGCGGGTACCATGCAATCACCGCCCACGGCCCACTGCCATGACCACCGCCTACGATTTCAGCTTCCGTGACCTCGACGGCCAGCCGCAGGCCTTGGCCCGGTACCAGGGTCACCCGTTACTGCTGGTCAATGTCGCCAGCCGTTGTGGCTTCACCCCGCAGTACACCGGGCTGGAACAGCTGTGGCAGGACTACCGCGAGCGCGGCCTGGTGGTGATCGGCTTCCCGTGCAACCAGTTCGGCGCGCAGGAACCCGGCGATGCCGCACAGATCCGCCAGTTCTGTTCGCTGGACTATCCGGTCAGCTTCCCGCTGTCGGAGAAGATCGAGGTCAACGGCGACGATGCCGACCCGCTGTGGGCCTGGCTCGCGCGTGAGAAGCGTGGCCTGCTCGGCAGTGCCCGCATCAAATGGAATTTCAGCAAGTTCCTAGTCGATCGCCAGGGGCGGGTGGTGTCGCGGCGTGCGCCCACCACCAGGCCGGAGCAGCTGCGCAGCGAGATCGAAGCGCTGCTGTGAGGTAGTGCCGGCCGCTGGCCGGCAACCCCGTGCATCTGCCGGCCAGCGGCCGGCACTACCCATGGCGATCAATACGCGAACTCGCGGAACACCGGATCGACGTCGCCGTGCCAACGGCCATGGAACAGCGCCAGCTTGCGCTCGGCCGGGGTCAGGCCGGACTCGACAATCTCCTGCAGAACGTCCAGGAACTTGCTCTCGTCCTGGCCGTCGGCATTGCGCGCCGCGCGGCGCTTGAGGCCTTCGACGGAAATCTTCACCGCTTCGCGGGCCAGGTCGCGCACGCTGCCAGTGCGGAACGGCAGGTTCATTGCATGCTTCGGCACGCCGTCACGCAGCGCATGGCGCTCGGCCAGGGTGAAGTCACGCACCAGGTCCCAGGCCGCATCCAGCGCGGTGTCGTCGTACAGCAGGCCGACCCAGAACGCCGGCAGCGCACACAGGCGGCTCCACGGGCCACCATCGGCGCCGCGCATTTCAAGGTACTTCTTCAGGCGCACTTCCGGGAACGCGGTGGTCATGTGGTCCGACCAGTCGCGCAGCGTCGGCAACGCGCCAGGCAGCACCGGCAGCTTGGCCTGCATGAAATCGCGGAAACTCTGCCCGCTGGCGTCGTGGTAGATGCCGTCGCGGTAGGAGAAATACATCGGCACGTCGAGCAGGTAGTCGACATAGCGTTCGTAACCGAAGCCATCCTCGAACACGAAGTCGAGCATGCCGGTGCGGTCGGCGTCGGTGTCGGTCCAGATGTGCGAGCGGTAGCTCAGGTAGCCGTTCGGCTTGCCTTCGGTGAACGGCGAATCGGCGAACAGCGCGGTGGCGATCGGCTGCAGCGCCAGCGACACGCGGAACTTCTTCACCATGTCCGCTTCGGTGGCGTAGTCCAGGTTCACCTGCACCGTGCAGGTGCGGGTCATCATGTCCAGGCCGAGCGAGCCGACCTTGGGCATGTACGCGCGCATGATCTTGTAGCGGCCCTTGGGCATCCACGGCATTTCATCGCGCTTCCACTTCGGCTGGAAGCCCATGCCGAGGAAGCCCAGCTGCAGTTCACCGGCCACCTGCGCCACTTCATTGAGGTGGGTGCCGGTCTCCACGCAGGTCTGGTGGATGGTCTCCAGCGCCGCGCCGGACAGTTCCAGCTGGCCGGCCGGTTCCAGCGTCACCGAAGCGCCGTCGCGCAGCAGGGCGATGGTGTTGCCATTCTCCTGTACCGGCTCCCAGCCGAAGCGGACCAGCCCGTTGAGCAGCGCTTCGATGCCGCGCTCGCCCTCGAAGGTCGGCGGGCGCAGGTCGTCCAGGCGGAACCCGAACTTCTCGTGCTCGGTGCCGATGCGCCACTGCGCGCGGGGCTTCTCGCCGGAGGCGATCACCTCCACCAGCTGCGAGCGGTCGGTAATGGGTGTATCGGCGACGTGGCTGGGGCTCGACAAGGGGAAGGCTCGCTGGACGGTGGCAGGGGATGTGGGGCTCGCGGCCTTCCATCGCAAGGGCGCACTATAGCGTGGCACCTCGTTGCGTCATGCGACGGTGACGGGTTTCAGCATCCTACCGACGCCCTCTTGACCCTCGTACACTCAACGTCATGAGCCGCCATTCACGACACCCCGAACTGCACCGCTCCGAGCGCGTCGGCTGGCTGCGTGCCGCCGTGCTGGGGGCCAACGATGGCATCGTCTCGGTGGCCGGCCTGGTGGTCGGTGTGGCCGCCAGCGGCGCCTCGGCCGCGACCATCCTGGCCACCGGCGTGGCCGGCACCGTGGCCGGCGCGATGTCGATGGCGGCCGGCGAGTATGTCTCGGTACAGACCCAGGCCGACACCGAAGATGCCGACCTGGCGATGGAAAAGCACGAACTGCACGAAGATCCGCACAGCGAGCTGGAAGAGCTGGCCGCGATCTACCGCCACCGTGGCCTGGAGCCGGCGCTGGCACGACAGGTAGCCGAACAGCTCACCGCCCACGATGCGCTGGGCGCCCATGCACGCGACGAGCTGGGCATCACCGATACGCTGCGTGCGCGCCCGCTGCAGGCGGCGCTGGCCTCGGCCGGGGCGTTCACCTGTGGTGCGGCACTGCCGGTGCTGACCGCCCTGCTCGCGCCGGTGGACAAGGTCGCGATGATGACCACGGCCAGCACCCTGCTCGGCCTGTGCCTGACCGGCGCAATGGCGGCCCGGGCTGGTGGCGCATCGCCGGTACGCGGCGCGATCCGGGTGATGTTCTGGGGCGCGTTGGCGATGGCCGCGGCCGCAGGCGTCGGCCGCCTGCTCGGCGCCCACGTGTCATGACCGCCATGCTGCCCCCGGCCACCGCACTGCTGGCCGAGATGGCCAGCCTGGCCGGTTGTGCACGCGCCGAAGGCTATGCATGCATCACCGCTCGCCGGGAACATGGCGCCAGCTCGGTGGAGATTCCACAACCGCAGCTCGCGATCCTGCTGGAAGGCCGCAAGCAGGTACGTAACGCGCACCAGTCGCTGGCGTTCGTTCCCGGCGACATCCTGCTGCTGACCCAGCGCTGCCGCATCGATGTGGTCAACACCCCCGATCCACGCAGCGGCCGCTACCTCAGCGCCATCGTGCCGCTGTGTGCCGAAGTGCTGGCAGCGACACGCACGCTGTGGAGCGAGGAACTTCCCGCCCCCGGCCAGGCGATGGCGCGACTGCCGTTGATCGATCATGGCGCGGTGCTGCGCCAGTGGCGGCAATCGCTGCAGGACGGCCGTTACAGCGAAGCGCGGCTGGCCCTGGCCTCGCTGGTACTGACCCTGTGCCGGCAGGGCCACGGCAACCTGCTGCTGCCGCAGGCGCCGAGCCTGGGCGAACAGATCCGCGACCGCATCGCCGCCGAACCGGCACGCGACTGGCAGTCGCGCGATGTGGAAGAACAGTTCGCGCTGAGTGGCGCGACCCTGCGCCGTCGCCTCGCCGCCGAGGACACCAGCCTGCGCCAGCTGCTCACCGAGGCACGGCTGGCACATGGCATGCAGCTGCTCTACACCACCGACCTGCCGTTGAAGACCGTCGCGGCACGCGCGGGCTACCGGTCTGCGGCGAGTTTCAGCAAGCGCTTCGCCGAACAGTACGGGCTGGCACCGACAGACATCTAGGGTGGAGGTCAGCAGTAGATCCACGCCATGCGTGGATGTCGTTCGATTCCGATTGAGATTCATCCACGCATGGCGTGGATCTACCGTGTCGACCACGGACGCCATTCCAGCAGTGGGTGCTGCCGGCCAGCGGCCGGCA
>DQIG01000180.1 GCA_003525885.1 Stenotrophomonas sp. | reverse complement strand
CGCTTGAGCCGCTCTTCCAGTTTCCGATCGTACGGCCGGTCGTTGGGTTCGGTATGGCGCTGCGCCTTGCGCCCGTACTGTTGCATGAACAGGCCGATCTCCTGCGCGATCCTGTCCTTCCGGCTCTTGCCTGCCATCGACGGGCATCCCTGTGTTCATCCTGAATCATCGGTCGGCGCACGCTAGCACGGATGCCGGGTGCCGTAACAGGCCGGTTTGACGTTGAAGGAAGTCTACGCGGATGATGCGCGGGCGCGCGGCGCAGGAGGGGGTCTGTCAATGAGGACACTGATGTGGGGGCTTGCCGGCCTGTTCGTGGCATACGTTGGCGGTTGCTCGGCGATCTCAGCGTGGCATTCCCACGCGCTTGTCTCGGTCCCGGTCGGGGCGAGCAGGGTCGAGGTGCTCCGGGCGCTGGGGCAACCTGACGTGGTGGAGTACGCGCGTGCTCCCTTTACCCGCTATGCCAGCAGAGGATGCAGTGGTCGCTGTGCGCAGCGATGGTGGTATGAGAACCGGCTGGGCCTGGATACCGAGGCCTGGTCGGTGGAGCTGGATGCTTCCGATCGCGTGCTCGCAACGTCGCGCTGGACATCACCGTAGAAGACCACGACGAACGCATGCGTATCCAACGACCTTTCATCTTCATCGCAAGCCTGGCCCTGATGGCGTTGTGCGGGCTGATGGGCGTGCTGGTGATCATCTATGGCTTCAACGAGCAAGGCCTGCGCTGCGGCAGGCTGTGCTCACTGGAGATCTCCATCCGCCTGCTCTTTGGTGATCGGGGATTCGAAATACTGGTGGCGATGGGGCTCGTTGCCGCAGCGCTGATGCTCGGGCATATCGCCTTGTGGGAGGGCATGCATGGCGGGCGGCCGCGGAAGCAGGTGCGGCGTCGGGGGCGCAAGCGCCGCCGGCGGTCACAGCCCCGGTCGTGAAGTATCCCTCCGCGCGGCGTTCTGCCGCGCAGAGGGACACCGCAAGCGGTCTCAGCGATGCAACGCGTCGATGACCAGGCCGGTGGCGATCTCGACGAGCAGGTACTCGGTATCCGACTGCCGGACCCAGCGCTGGTTACGACCAGGTTCGCGCAGGTGATAGCGCGCGTAGTCGTCCACCCAGTAGCGACGGTCCACTTCGGCCCAGGGCAGGCGCTCGCCGCGTCGCCAGGCCTTCTTCTGCCAGCCCGGCGGCGGAGCATCACGGTTATGTGGCCCGCCGGCGTGCGGCGGTGGGCCGTTGCCGCGTGCGTGGTGCGGTGGATCGGCGAAGGCAGGGGCTGCGGCGAATGCCGCTAGGGTTGTCAATGCAATGGCAAGCGAACGTGCGGCATTCATCGCGTCCTCCAGTGACCGCTGCAACGCGCGGCGGCTGGGTTGGACTATGGAACAGCGTGGATGAACGCTGCGTTGGGTGCTACGGGTGCTCTGAAACGGAATTGATGGCGGCCACCACCGCAGCAGGATCCTCGCGCTGTAGGGTGCGGCCGGTTGCCAGGTAGCGGTGCGAGCCGCGCGTGAAGCCCGAGAAGAGCAGGGCGTGCTGCGCCTTCCAGAGCGCCTTGCCCGCGGCGGTTTCCTCGAAGAACAGCGGTTCGGCAGCCAGCTGGCTTGCAGTCAGTAGCGCAACCGGCACGTCCGGCATCGTGCGCGGGGTCTCCTCCGCACCGGGTGCATCCAGCTGTTCGGTCAACACGGCGTAGTCGGCGGCCCGGGATATCGGCTCCATGCTCTATTGTGGCTGCAGCGCAGGCGGTGGGTAGAGGCGAATGGAAATGAAAGACAAACTGAGAGAAAGAGAGGCGCTGTCGCCAACTGGCTTCTATGACCAATACTATGCGGATAGTGGCCTGGATCAGGAAACCGTAGTGGAGCTGCTGGAGCACGTTGCAGGCGAGCTTCGTTTGCCCTCCGGGAAGCTCCGTCCTGGAGATCGATTTTCGAAGGAACTGTCGCCAGGTGAAGCTCATAGCTGGGACTCGGGGTATGGAGTTTTAATATTCGAGCTTCAATCGCTCGCAAAAAAACGTGGTATTGCAGTCGATCGGCGGGTGGATTCGCTCGACGACTACATTCGTATCATGGCGGGTATCTATTGATGAGATTGATGCGTCCCTGAATGGCTATCGGCGTGAGACGTCGCAGTGCGTGCTGAGGATCCGGGGATGCCAAAGGTGAGGTGTGCCGCAGCTGTCATTACCGGTCTGGTTCTGGCGGCCTGTGCAACATCGGGTGGCGATATGATCGTGCGCGTCTCGGGAAGCGTGCCGCCAGGTAAGGGTGACGTTCGCGCTCTCGACTGTGAGCTGAGCCTGCTCGGGGAGGGCGAAGGTGTAGTTTCGTCGAAACCGGTTGGAAGCACATTCTCGGTCCCCATGATGGTCGTTGCAGGGCCGGAACCCCGGAGCTACCAATTCGCCGTCGAATGCAGGGACGGCCGGATGTTCGCATCCAAGCCGGTGCAGATCAGTAGTCGGCGGTCATATGCCCGGGATCTCGATCTTGGGGAGCTTCAGGAGCGGTGAGAGAGGAAGGGGCGGACGAGGTCGCACCGCCGTCGTATGCATCTGACGGATTCCAGTGGATGAATGAAGATTTCAACGCGCTCGAATGGTGTGACGCCACGTTGCTGGCCATCAACATTGACAGGAGCAATCCCGGCGTATGCGATGAGGTAAAGGTGCGGGTGCGCTGGCCGGACGACCGGCAGGCAACCGTCTGCTTCGCGGAAGCCTACGGATGCTCAGCGCTCATGAACTTCGGCGTACTCGGTGAGGAGGGAATAGAGTACGCCAGGGTCGAGGACGACGAACCCGGGCTTACTCATCTTCTTGATCGTTGGAAGGCGGTCGGCTATCCGTTGTCCGGCCTGAAGTGTTTCCGTATCGAGACCAGCTCGACTGGAAGCGTCGTTCTCATCTACGCCAGGACATGGCGGATCGAGTATCTGCCGATGGCGGATGCAGTGCCCTGAAGGACATCCTGTGCCCAGATTCCTCAACCCTGACGAGGTCTCTCTCATCCACAGGCTGCTGCCTGAGACGACCGAGCTGTCCGAACGGTTGTTGAAGGATCTGGCGCGAGCACTGACGCCTGCTGAAAGCGATCCAAGCTGAAGCGCGTTGCCCATCGCCTTCACCCTTCGGGCTGCAACCGCCCCATCGCCTGCGCGCACAACGATTGGCAGGCCATGACCAACCCTTCCATCACCCGGTCGCCCACGTACTGCCCGGGTTCGCCGTTCTGCCGGGTGCGTTCGGCCGCCAGCAGCATTTCCAGCACCACCCGCAACCCACTCAACGCGCAATCGGCATCGGCCAGGGCCAGGCAGCGCCCGGGCAGCTGGTGCCGCTCCGGCCAGGGTTGCCCGTCGGCCGCCGCACCAGAGCCGATGCGGTTGAGGTTGGCAATGAAGGTGTTCCTGTCCACAGCAGGCGCAGCCTGTGGCGAACCGTCGCCGCGGGCGGTGCTACGGTAGGCATGCAGATGCGGGAAGTCCGGTTCGTTCATGGCAAGGCTCCGTGCAGGGCAATCGGTAGCCGCCACCCGAAAGGTGGCGGGCGGTACGTGGTTCGAATCCGGGTTGGCCTCAAGCCGGCGGGCGCGAACGCCCCCAACGCACCGCCCGCCATAGCCGGCAGACGGATTGCCAGCCGGCACCACGCGCGGTGGTGCCGGCTGGCAAGCGCAAACTACTTCCCAACAAAACGGGCTTTCGAGTCCCGACCACCGATGCACGGTGGCACAGTAACGATTACCTGCTGTTGTTCGGAATGCCAACGGGTAGGGGTCAATGCCGCCAAAACCCGAGACGCTTTTGGCATTGTCGCATAGCCCCGGATGCGGCGAGAGCCTTGGCGTGCTTGGCGCAGCGGTACTTCTGGAACGGAGTCGTCAGAACCTTCCGTCAGAGATGCAAGGCGCGGCAAATGCGACAGCACTCGCCCATCGGGCACGTGTGATCGCTCATGCAACCGAACCGCTGCGACACCCGCGAGAGGGTTTAAATGACTTCCTGCCTATTGAACCCAACGAGTGCCGCGCGCAATCTGACTACTACTGTGGTCACTCAAGGCCGTCCTGCCCGCAGCAGGAAGGTTCTGCAGCGCACCCACTGGCGCAGGCCAAACAAGGACCACTGTACGTGTCACGCCGCAGCCGACTGCTTCTCTACGCGGGTCTGGTCCCGCTTCCGTGGTTCCTGTTCTGGACCAGCGTTGCCGCCGTGTTCGCGCCGGGCTACAACCCGCTTGCACAACACGCCAGCGAGCTGCTGCAGGCGCCGACGCTCGCAAGCATCTGCGGCAGGATCGCGGCAATCGGCTCCGGTGTGGGCTTCGCGGCGTTCTCCATCGGGGTATGGCGGGAGTCCGGTCGCCGGATTGCCGTAGGTGCGATCTGCTGGATGATTTTTGGCATTTCCATGCTGACCAACGGGCTCTGGCCCATGGGCCATCCGATGCATGGCTTCTACACCATCGGTATCGCAAACATCATTGCACCGGCGATGTCGCACATCGAATTGAGCGCGTGGTCTGCCAACCGAAGGGCGTACGCCGTGACTGCTGTGGTGAGCATCGCGGGCATCTTCTATCTCTGGTTGAACGTGGTGGGCGCGGACCCAGAGGGCTACCGGGGGCTGACACAGCGCCTGTTCTCGTCGATCAACTCGCTGTGGCCATTCCTGGTTGCGTTGTATCTGGTGCGCAGGGGTTCAAACGCAGTGCGGACGCAGCCAGCGCATTGATGGAAGGATATGCAGGCACATGGGCGACGATTGAGGGCGTGGAGTTGAGAAAGTGATGAGGATTATTCGCCGCCAGCTGATCTACGTCCAAGTGCACCAGGACCATTTTGTTGCGCGCGTGGTCGGTGGAGACAGGACCATCCGTCGCCAGTGTCATGCTCTTGGCAATCGCGCGGGCCCTATCAGGGACTTCTCTACCCTCCAGCCCCAGCTCAAGGCGATCTTCTCGAAACTCCTGCCTGGGTTCTCTCTCGTCAAGCCGTGGGGGATTCTGCACTTTGATCCGGTTGAGTACCCGGTCACGAAGGAAGAACTGGCCGGGTTTCAGAAGGCTGCCATGCGAAGTGGTGTGAGCTTCTGTTTTCTCTCCACGTGGGAGCAGCGGCATGAAGACAGGGATTTGTTGAAGATGTTCGAGTAGGGTTCGGCCCGATACTTCGTTCTAGGCCACGCAGATTCTTGGGCCGGTTCGAGGCACTGCGAGAGTCCGCTCTTCGCCGAAAGCGGACACCGAGCTCCCCTCTTAATCGGACATTCAACGCGATAAACTAAGGAAACTTGGAGACACTCGCTGGGGGGGGCACAAAGTAAGTGCGGAATGGCTTCCAAACGGCACCTTACAAGATTTCGTTTTAACAAGTATGGGAGGGCGAGCGCTTGAAGACGGCAGTGGAGACACATTTTCAGGGGCTTTGGCGGCGTGCTCAGGCCCCAAACGCTCCAGCCATCTCTACCGTGACCATCAAGGCGTGGGCGATGGAGAGGGGCCTCGACGTCTCCGATGTCCAAGAATGCCGGGTCGGTCTCTTCCGGCCGATTCCTGCAGTGGTTTTGACCGCAAACGATGCCAAGGCGTGCTTCCCGTTGATCTCCAAGGACAGCCATGAGTGGCGGGCCAACCGCTCGGCCGCTGATCGCACTGCCGATCTCTGGGCGCGGGTCGAATGGTTCGTCCCGCTCTGGGTGAGCAATCAACAGATGTCGAAGCTCTTGGCCGCAGTGGAGCATCGGCATGGCGCCGACGCCATCAGTCAGTTCGACTATCACTTGTCGACGGTGTACAACTTGCCCTTCCAGTCTGTTTGCATCGCGCAGCTCCTGCCTCGAGCGCGCAGCTTGGCGCCATTCGCTCCGCTCGCACGCGAGGCATATCTCGCCTTCTACAGCGGACAGCGCGCCGCAAGCGTGGCCGCGCTGATCCCGGTCATTGAAGGTGGTGTTCAACGGATCGCCGGCGCGACTCCCCTCCTAAGTCCCCACGATGCGATCGACCACACAATTGTGCGCGCCTGCAGTCTGGCAGCCGACTTGTATTTTGAGAGGATGTGGGTGCCGCAGGAATACCGGTCGATAGATTTCCTGTTTGGTCAGGACGAGCGGGTTATGGTTTTCGAGACGTTCCGTCGGTGGCTCCAGACCTGCTTCTTCCAGAACATCGATAGCTACAGCGGGACGACATCTCTCAATCGACACTTGTTCGCTCACGGCAAGTCTACCGACTGGCAGCAACCATCAAATTTCTCTCGCTTGGTAGTAGCCATCACGATGCTCGGCGTTATCGAAGCTTGGCACGATGAAACCAACGTCGTTCCCTTGCTCTTCCCGGAGATGAATCAAGACAGCAAGTTGCTGTGGCAGCAGGCCTTGATAAGAGGTCAGCTCCAAATGGCGCTGAACCGGCATGAGCAAGCCGAGTTCCAGGCTCATGGTCGCTTAGTGCCGGAACTGCCCACCGACAATGGCGTGACTCTGCGGAAGGCCGTGCTTTCGGAAGATGCCATCAACGACCTGGTCCGTCCCCTGCGAGATGCCGGCTGGAGCGTAACGGTCACCGAGCCAGATCCGGCAGCACTCTTTGTCATTGCAGTCGCTACAGCTCAAGAAAGGCGTCTCGAGGTCGCTCTGCTTTACAGCTGCGCGACCTCGAACGAGCTCTATCGCGAGCTTGCTTCAAAGGTCGACGTAATCCTGTATCGGGGAGCACCGTACGAGCAGGACACCTTCGCGGCCGGCATTGCACTTCACGTCGGGCCAGTTGCGGGTTGGCAGCCTCCGCTCGCTTGAGATGGCTCTGGCCACCTTGACGTCTCTAGATCTGGCTTGGCAGGCTCGGCATTAGCGTTTCAGCCACTCATTTTGTGTCCGACCGAAGCGCTTGAGCGGTACTAAGCGAGACTAGTTGATCTGCCAAGTGTGTCAGTTTCAGGAGGAGATGTGGATCGGCAGGCCGCAGTTGATCGGCTTCATAAGCAGACACTGGTTTACGCCTGCTTATGGCCAACAGCAGACGTGCCGGCGCCAGACAACGGGGTCAAGAATGCTAGAGTCCGCCCTCAACCCAAAGCAGACCTCCCTAGGCCCGTTGGGGTGGCCACAAAACAGCCTTATCGCGCTGGCCGTCAGTCTCGTCGGTGTAATGCTGAAACACGCAAAGCCCCGGCACCAAGACGAAGTCAAACTCCCCTTGTAGCTGAGCCCGTCCCCTATACACAAGCTTTGCGCCCATGCGATCACATCACGCTGCAACCGGCCCTTGCGGACATCTCCTCTCAGCGCCCGACGCCGGGCAGGAGTATGATCACGGCGCGTTCCCAAAAACCTTGAATAAGTTGCGGGCACGCCGAGACCTCGTCAGATCGCTTGACATCACTCGTCTGCTGTGGGTGGAGAAGGTGCAGCCTGCCATATCTGCAGGTCACCTGAGTTCTCAATTTGTTCACGTTGCCTCAGTACGAGCCCTAGCCCGCCTCTTCAATGGAGAAAACCATGGCATTGACCAAAGCTCAGATCGCTGAAATCGACAAGCTGATCGGAAAGAACAAGAAGGCCCCTGACATCATGCAGACGATGATCAAGGATCACGGTGCCGAGATCAGGGAGGTGACCGAGTACCTAAAGGAGAACAAGACGCTGCAGGCGATGCTCAAGACTGCAAGCCATCAAGTCAAGAAGCTCGAAGCTGCTGGTGACGCGGCCACGCGCAGCGCAATCGCCGCAGACCTCCAAAAAATCATCAAAAGTTCGATCAAAATCGCTCGCTCAAACAACAGCGACGCCTGACGAGCCCCGCCAAGGTAGCGTCTCTTTGTCAGTTGGCATCCGGCGTCGGGAGACGCCGGGCGCACGATCGTCCGCCGCTCGAATACCTGAAAGCGGTCACCGATGGCCGTCCGCTCCTGGCCGGAGGCGGACATTTGCCAAAAGCTTAGGCTAGGGGCTGCTATCTAATACTGGGACTGATGCTGCACTTGGAACTGGTTCTGGTTCTGAGTCGTCGCTCCGCCTCGGATTTGAAGAAACTAGTCAGCACAAGCCGTCTGACGCCGCTGCCTCGTCTGTTCAACTGAGCTCATTGGACGGTGGCCAGCTGTGCGCAAGATGCGGTCAGGTATCCCATGAAGAACGATTCCGTCCCGGGCTGTAGCGGCGCTTCTCCTCCAGCCATGCGATATCTGCTTGCGCATTCATGAATGCAGCAAATAGAAAATCCTGAGCTGGATCTAGCTTGTATCGATCAACCAGTGCCTTGAAATACGGATCATCGCTGGAACCTGTTTTCCGATACTTCGCCGCCTGGTTGGTGATGCTCCCCAACTGCCCCGCTTCTTGTGCTTCCAAAGCCGCGGCTGAGCTCTTCAGGCAAGCGATGCTGATCATGCTGCGCTCCTCGTTGCCCTTCATCATGTCACGCAACTGCATTTGGACCGTTGGGGTAGATTCCGATTTCTCAGGCGCTGCTGACGCGCCGAGCGGGCCGGTGACCGTTACAAGGAAGAGGAGCAAGCGACTGACAATTCGGGTAGACATGGTTCGTTTCCTTACTTTCAGAACCCGAGCCTCACGGGTCAAATGGTTTTTGCTCCACCAGGTCGGCTCCCCAGTAGTGATTGAGTGCGGACTGTAGTGCTTGCGATACGTCGAAGGCAGTGGTCGGCGCTTTTGCAATGGTCCGGCGGTTTCGTGTGATGGTCCAGTCGTAACGATCCTCATCATGATGCAGGAACACGCATATTTCATAGTGTGTGGACTCCTTAACTTCCACCGTTAGCCAGACGCTGCCATCGCTGTCCGTATCAATGAGAAACTTGAGCTCTTCGGCTGCCGACCTATTCATGGCGCAAAGTCCACGTAGCCGAGTGCTGACAACGCACGAAGGCTGTTGACCTCCGTGGCAAATTTTGTGCTGATGCCATGCAGAACTGCGTGGCGATTCAGCCCGTCAAAATCGGCAGGCAGATCCTTCGTATTCTTAGAAAAATGGCTGTCTTCTGCATATGGGGCTAGAAAAGCCCAGTCCACAGAACCGCCTTCTGCTGTCTTGGCCAGAGTACTAATACCCCGATCTTTGCTCTTCGAGAAGAGCTGCCGTCCGCTTCTTCGGTCGTAGACAATACCGTCAGCTTGGATCAGAAAAACAGGGGCGCTGAGCGCGTACTTCCCTGCCTTGTGAGCCTCCCACGCGTCTTGGATGTGCCGGGCACGATCCGGTGCGTGGCGCACACCCGGGAGACGATGGCGTCACCTTCAGCCTGCTATTAGGAAATCAAAGCGGCCTCTGCCTCCGCCTCTTGGCCTGAAGAATAGTCCTTGTCGAGCTGTATGACCGACGGAAGATCCATATCGCTATCGATAAACCAGCCTTGTTGTACGATGCCGCGGATGCCGTCTCGAAGTATGTAATTCGATGCTTTGATCATGGTACCTATCCCCTCGAGGGAGGAGCGAGCTTCGTTAAGCTTTACAACAAACGGACGAATCGTAGTGCCAATGCCGCGAAGCATGGCCGGTAGAGTATGGGAAGCATCGGGGACAGGCTGCATGGCTGCGGTATACCTCTCCCGCAGCCGTGCGGTTTCCTCTGGGTTTAGCTTTACAATTGCGTCAAGGTTTATGCTCTTGCGTAAGCGGGGCAGCGGCTCAACAGGCATGGTCACGTCCCGATCTGGATGCCCACAGACTAAGGCAGTTAAGGAGGCAGTCTTGGACTGGCTTGTATGCGAAGTGATGTCTGCTATTGGCCGAGAGCGGACATTGGCTCGCGCAGGGCAATTCCTGTGGATCACTGACCAGCCAGCGACCCGTAGCGGACATGGCCCAGGTGTCCTGAACGTGGAATTGGCGAGGCGTCTGATTCTATGCCTGGGTCCGGCCATGCGCTGGCTTGATGGCCGACCCCAGCCGCACTAGGATCGCGCTGTATAAGGGGAAAGTACGCCACATGTTGCTTTGTGGGTAGGTCGTATGACCGGACCCAAGGGTCCATCCATCAGGGAGTCAGGTGCCATGAGAAACATGACAGTGCTCCTACTCGTGCTTGCGCTTGCCAGTCCAGCTGCAGTCGCAGCCGATAGTCCTTCGGCTCAGGCCGTGCTCAATCGCATTGCCAACGAAGGGGGGCGCAAGGTGCTTTGGGACCTGTGGCAGCACGAGCGGGAGTTTGGGCAGGTCACCTCTGGCATCGAGTCAGGTGATCCAGCATGGCTTGAGGTTGCGGCTGCGCTAAAGCCGTTTTCAGATGCGGGCGCTTCGCTATCCATCAGTTACGCGGTAGCCCGTGCATTGCCCAAAGCGCCTGAGCGGGTCTTGGCATTGATCGCACGGGGATTCAAGGTCGAAGATATCTGCACATCGCCTTTCATAGAGCCAGATCCGGGAGTCGCGGAGGCGTATGAACGACGTACGCTTGCGGCACTTTCACGGATGAAGGGCGCAGCGCTTGGGTCCGTTGCGGCAGAATGCGCGGCGCAGGTCCGGCTTCCGGATGGGGCTTGATGATTTGCACGGCTGGGCTTTTTGGGGACGATGCGGGGAATGAAGATGTTTCGCCGGCAATTGTTCTACGTTCAAGTGCACCAAGATCACTTCATCGCCCGCTTGGTAGGTGGTGACAGAGCCATTCGCCGCCAGTGCCACGCCCTTGGCAATCGCGCGGGGCCGGTCAGGGACTTCTCCACCATCCGGCCTAAGCTGAAGGCACTCTTCTCGGAACTCACGTTCGGGTTCTCACTCCTCAAGCCGTGGGCGCTCCTGCACTTTGATCCGGTCGAGTATCCGATCACGAAGGAAGAGCTCGCGGCGTTCCAGAGGGTTGCCATGCGCAGTGGGGTCAGCTTTTGCTTTCTCTCCACGTGGGAGCAGCGGCATGAAGACAAGGACTTGTTGGATATGTTCAAGTAGGGTCCGGCCAGCTCTCCGTTTGAGCGCATGCCGATTCCCGCGCTTCGGCCTATTCTGAAGCTGCTGTCATCCGGTTCCGGCCGTAATCTGACATCAACGATGCCTACGCACTGGATTCCAATGGCCGCATTCGATCATTCCCTGGTAACCCTCCGATTCTTCGGGGACGACCTGCTGCCCGAAGAAGTCAGTGCCTTGCTCGGGGCGACTCCAACCGCAGCGCATCACAAGGGCCAGGAACTCAGAGGCAGCCCATCAGGCACCGTGCGTATCGCCAGGACTGGCAGCTGGCAAATTGATGCGGAGCGTCGTGAGCCTGAAGATCTGGAAGCGCAGATCTTCGAAATCCTCGATCAACTCACCGGCGATCTCGCGGTATGGCAGTCATTGACTCGCTTCCGGTCTGATCTGTTCTGCGGTCTTTTCATGGGCAGCAGCAACGGTGGTGTCTCGCTTTCGCCTCGCGCGCTGCTCGCCTTGGGGGAGCGCGGCATTGAGCTCGGGCTGGACATCTATGAAGCCGATGAAGAAGTGCGCAACGCCCAACGCGAGTAGGTCATCAATTGATGATCTCCCCACTCCCCGAAGCAACAAACGCCTTCAACTGCCGAACGAATTCCGCGTCGTAGAGCTCCTACTCCACAATCTCCCCCACCACCCGCAACGGCCGCGCACTCCGATACGACCGCGTCGGGTTCCCGGGAAACTTCTTGTTGGTCACGTTCGGGTCGTCTTCAAACGGCCCGGTCGGCTCCACCACATACACGCGCGGTCGCCCTTCGCCCCGGGCCATCTCCGCAGCCAGCCCGGCGCCCTTGGCAATCGTGGTGAAGTAGATGTGGTTCATCACCACACTGTCGCGATAGTTGGAGCGGAAGCCCGCACTCAGCAACTCGCCCACCGCCAGATCAGCGCGGGTGCCGTGATAGAACGGCCCGGCGACCTGGTCGCAGGTGTCATGCGAAACGGGTGTCCATTCGGTGTCCTGCGCCATCGCTGCTGCCCCTGCTTGTCCTGCCGGATCGACAGGCCGGCGAGTCTAGGGCGCCCGGTGGGCCTTGCTGCAAGGCCCCATCCGGGAAATACTCTGTAGTGGGAGGCGCGGTGCGCCTCCTTTTTTCATTCTGCGGCGCCGCGCCCTTCCAGCTCGCGCACGGCGGTTTCCAGCGCGTCCAGCTTCTGGCGGGTCTTCAGCAGCACGGCGCGCTGCACTTCGAACTCCTCGCGGGTGACCAGGTCGAGCTTGGCCAGGCCGGCCTGCAGCGCGCTCTTGAAGGTGGCCTGCAGTTCCTCGCGCGATTCGCGCAGGCCCGGCGGCACCAGGTCGCTGAGGCGACGGGCAAGGTCATCGATTTGATTCAGGTCGATCATGGGGTGCTCCGTGGGGTAGGGCCCGTGCATCCGGCGCGGGCAGGCCATTCGGGCACAAGGATACTGCTGGCACCCACTGCCCGGACAGGCCGCAGCGGCTTCGCACGGGCCGCGTTCAGGCGCTATCCTCCACGCCGGAAGACAGGAGATAGACGATGAAGATGGTCATGGCGGTGATCAAGCCGTTCAAGCTCGACGACGTGCGCGAAGCGCTGGCCGAGCGTGGGGTTACCGGCATCACGGTGACGGAAGTGAAGGGCTTTGGTCGCCAGAAGGGCCATACCGAGCTGTACCGCGGCGCGGAGTATGTGGTCGATTTCCTGCCGAAGGTGAAGCTGGAAGTGGCGGTGACCGATGACCAGGTTGAGGCGGTGGTTGAGGCCATCGTGAAGGCGGCCGGCACCGGCAAGATCGGTGACGGCAAGGTGTTCGTTTACGACCTGGGCAGCGTGGTGCGTATTCGTACCGGAGAATTGGACGCGGACGCGTTGTAATCCGTTTGGCGGGATGTTGTAGAGCCGAGCCTATGCTCGGCTGCATTTCGCGTGATGCAGGAACAGCAGCCGAGCGTGGGCTCGGCTCTACAAAGAGCGGTAAAGCGGTCGAGCAAGCTCGACCCCTACCGGCGCTTGGCCCACTTGTAGAACCGCTTCCAGCCCTGGCGCACGGCGGCGACCCAGCCCGGGTCGGCCACCAGTGCGGCCTGCGCGGCACTCGGCGCCTGGCCGGTCACGCGCTGGCGGATCTTCAGCAGGTTCTTCATGTCGCTGCGGCGCATCTGCCGGCTCAGCGGGCCGCGCTGCAACCAGCGCGGGGCGCGCCAAGCGGAGGTGAAGTCCAGCAGCACTGGTACACCGGCGCTGACAACCACATTGGTGCCATGCAGGTCGTTGTGGGTGATGCCGGCGGCATGCAGGCGGCTGAGCGCGTGCTGCAGCTGTTCGAACACTTCATTGCCCACGGCCTGTGCGCTGCTGAGCGTCTGGCCGGGAATGAACTCCATGCCCAGCGCCAGGCCACCGAGGGTGCCGAGCAGCGCGGGTGCGTGCTTCCAGCCGCCGAGGCGCTGCAGCATGCGGGCTTCGCGGCGCACCATCAGCCGCGCGATCAGCGAAACGGGGGTGCCGCGGTAGCGGGAGTAGTCCTTGATGACCGCCTCGCGCCCGTCCAGGCAGGTGCGGTAAACGTCGGGGGCCAGGAAACGCTCGCCGCGCTTGAGCAGCAGCGGGGAGGCGGCGTCATTGCCGCAGGAGGAGGGGGGGAGAGCAGGAAGATACATGTCGGGGTCTCGGACGACCCGGTGGGTGGCGCAAAGCGTCAAGCGAACCGGTGTTACAGGGAGTTACTAAGTTTTCGTTAATTTTAGTACTCGCCAGTTCGCTATTCCACGATTTGTCGGAGAAATGTCGGGACCGTGGCTGGAACAGTTCGTCACGCAGGATCGGACAATTGTGTCTCACTTGTGAGGGTCGCCCTGTTGGATCAAGGGGTTGGGCGCTCTTTCCGCCCATTCATCTGCGCCGCGCTGAACGCCACGCACGTCCGGCTTGACCCCGGCGCACGCCCTGCCGACCATAAGCTGTTAACCCGCGACATCGGCGGCCGCCCCCCTCCGGCACGTCCCCGTCCCCTGCCGCGTTCCCAACCGGTGCTGGCCGCCAGGCCGTGCATCGCCCCGTTTCCCGTTCCGGCTGCGGCTGGAGGAAAGTGCTTTGATCATCAAAATCGTCATTGCAGCGCTGTTCGTGGCCTGCGTGCTGTACATCCACTTCCGTGGCAAGGTGCGCGCGCGCTGGTCGCGCCAGCTGCTGGACCACTCCAGTTTCATGGCCCCGATCAACGTGGTCATGTACATGTTCTCGAAGGTGCCGACCACGCCGTTCCTGGACCCGGCCAAGGAGTTCCCGCAGCTGGAGCCGCTGCGGCAGAACTGGCAGATGATCCGCGACGAGGCGCTGGCGCTGCGCGATGCACAGAAGATCGCGGCCTCCAGCACGTTCAACGATGCCGGCTTCAATTCGTTCTTCCGCCGTGGCTGGAAGCGCTTCTACCTGAAGTGGTATGGCCCGTCGCACCCGTCGGCGAAGGCGATGTGCCCGAAGACCACGGCGCTGCTGGAGTCGCTGCCGGACGTGCGTGCGGCGATGTTCGCGCAGCTGCCGTCGGGCAGTGAACTGCGCCCGCACCGCGACCCGTTCGCCGGTTCGCTGCGCCTGCACCTGGGCCTGGCCACGCCGAACAACGACGGCTGCTACATCGAAGTGGACGGCATCAAGAAGAGCTGGCGCGACGGCGAGTGGATGATGTTCGACGAGACCTACATCCACCACGCGCACAACGAGACGCCCGATGACCGCGTGATCCTGTTCTGCGACATCGCCCGCCCGCTGCGCTTCGGCCTGCCGGGCCTGTTCAATCGTGCGGTGGCGGCTACGCTGCTGGCCGGTGGTGCCTCGCCGAACCTGCCGGGTGACCCGACCGGTGGCGTCAACAAGGCATTCGGCAGCGTCTACAAGGTGCGCCTGAAGGCCAAGGCGCTGCGCGAGCGCAGCGTGGTGGCCTACCAGCTGATCAAGTGGGGCCTGGTGGTGGCGGTGATCGCGGGTATCTGGGCGCTTTGATCGTTACATGAGGTTGCCGGCCAGCGGCCGGCACTACCGGAACATGAAAAAACCCGCGCTGTCGCCAGCGCGGGTTTTTCATTGGGTGGGTGCCGACCGTTGGTCGGCACGCCTTACTTCAGTGCCGCCTGTACGAACGGCGGGGTCACCAGCACGCCGGTGTGCAGCGCGGCGGTGTAATACAGGGTGTTGAAGGTCTTGGCGGCCGAGTCAGCCTGGCGGAAGTCGAAGCTGCTGTCGCCCTTGCGCGCCATGGTCACGCTCCACCAGCCGGTGGGGTAGCACGGCTGCGGGAACGGCAGGGTCTTGAACGAACCGAAGCCGGCCTTGCCCATCTCGGTGCGCATTTCGTTGATCAGGTCCAGCTGCATCAGCGGCGACTCGGACTGCTGCACCAGGATGCCGTCGTCCTTCAGGGCCTTGAAGCAGCTCTCGTAGAAGGCCTTGTTGAACAGGCCTTCGCCCGGGCCGACCGGGTCGGTCGAGTCCACGATCACCACGTCCACGCTGCCCGCCGGGCAGTTGGCCATGTAGGCCACGCCGTCGTCGAACAGCAGCTCGGCGCGGGCGTCGTCGTTGGAGTCGCACAGTTCCGGGAAGTGCTTGCGCGCCATCACGGTGACCTGCTCGTCGATATCGCACTGGGTCACGCTCTCCACGCCCTTGTGCTTGAGCACTTCGCGCAGGGTGCCGCAGTCGCCGCCACCGATGATCACCACGCGCTTGGGCGCGGCGTGGGTGAACAGCACCGGGTGGCTGATCATCTCGTGGTAGAAGAAGTTGTCCTTGCTGGTCAGCATGATGGCCCCGTCGATGGTCATCAGGTTGCCCCAGTCGGTGGTCTGGAAGATCTCGATCTTCTGGAACGGCGACTGCACCTCGTCCAGCTTGCCGGTGATGCGGTAGCCGATGGCCGAGCCGGTGCGCTCGAAGTGTTCGATGTACCAGTTGTTGCTGTCAGTCATTGGAAAACAGTCCTGTTCGGAGGGGTGGAGCCGGGCTGGCGGGCGGGGCCGCGTGGCACAGATGCCACATCCGGACGGATCGGCCCGTTCAGGTTGAAACCTGTCACGGGCGCGGGCGCGCATGATAACGAACCTGTGGGCATATAGGCGTTATCATGCCCCCCCTTTTATTGCCAACAAGGCCGACTGAAATGACCGATTGGTCCCTCGACCAAGCCCGCAAGACCTACTCGATCCCGCATTGGGCGGACGGTTACTTCGACGTGGATCAGGCCGGGCACATGGTGGTGAGACCGACCGGGGCGGACGGCCCGGTGGTGTCGCTGCCCAAGGTGGTCGATGCTGCGCGCGCGGCGGGCGCCAAGCTGCCGCTGCTGGTGCGCTTCCCGGACATCCTCGGCCAGCGCCTGGGCAAGCTGCAGGCGGCCTTCGGCCAGGCCCAGCAGGACTGGGAGTACAGCGGTGGCTACACCGCCGTGTACCCGATCAAGGTCAACCAGACCCGCGGCGTGGCCGGCACCCTGGCCAGCCACCACGGCGAGGGCTTCGGCCTGGAAGCGGGCAGCAAGCCCGAGCTGATGGCCGTGCTGGCGCTGTCGCGCCCGGGCGGCCTGATCGTCTGCAATGGTTACAAGGACCGCGAGTACATCCGCCTGGCCCTGATCGGACGCAAGCTGGGCCTGCAGACCTTCATCGTCATCGAGAAGCCGTCCGAGCTGAAGCTGGTGCTGGAAGAGTCCAAGGCGCTGGACGTGAAGCCGGGCCTGGGCGTGCGCATGCGCCTGGCCTCGCTGGGCGCCGGCAAGTGGCAGAACAGCGGTGGCGACAAGGCCAAGTTCGGCCTGTCGCCGCGCCAGCTGCTGGACCTGTGGAAGTCGCTGCGTGACACCGAGTACGCCGACTGCCTGAACCTGCTGCACTTCCACATGGGCTCGCAGATCTCCAACGTGCGCGACATCGCCAACGGCATGCGCGAAGCCACCCGCTACTTCGTGGAGCTGTCGCGCCTGGGCGCGAAGATCACCCACGTCGATGTGGGCGGCGGCCTGGGCGTGGACTATGAAGGCACCCGTTCGCGCAGCTTCTGCTCGATCAACTACGGCCTGCATTCCTACGCCAGCAACATCGTGCAGCCGCTGGCCAATGCCTGCGAAGAATTCGGTCTGACCCCGCCGCGCATCGTCACCGAATGCGGCCGCGCGATGACCGCGCACCACGCGGTGCTGATCGCCAACGTCTCGGAAGTGGAAGAAGCGCAGGAAGGCCGCGTGCCGGACCAGCACGACGACGAGCCGGCGGCGATCCGCCACCTGCGTGAGATCCACGACGAGCTGGACGTGCGCCCGGCGGTGGAGCTGTTCCAGGAAGCGCAGCATTTCCATGCCGAAGGCCTGGCCAGCTACGCGCTGGGCCAGATCGACCTGCCGCAGCGCGCGCGTATCGACGATCTGTTCTACGCCATCGCCCATGGCGTGCGTGCGCGCCTGAGCTATGACGAGAAGAGCCATCGCCCGGTGCTGGACGAATTGAACGAGCGCCTGGTCGACAAGTACTTCGTCAACTTCAGCGTGTTCGAATCGATCCCGGACGTGTGGGCGATCGACCAGGTGTTCCCGATCGTGCCGATCGAGCGCCTGGACGAGACCCCGGACCGCCGCGGCATCATCGCCGACATGACCTGCGATTCGGACGGCATGGTGGAAACCTATGTCGAGAACGAGAGCCTGGACAGCTCGCTGCCGCTGCACAAGATGAAGCCGGGCGAGAGCTACCGCATCGGCTTCTTCATGGTCGGCGCGTACCAGGAAATCCTGGGCGACATCCATAACCTGTTCGGCGATACCGACGCGGTGGAAGTGCTGGCCGATGCCGATGGCTACGCCATCACCCAGCAGCGCCGTGGCGATACCACCGATGTGATGCTGGATTACGTGGGTTACCGCCTGGACGAACTGCGTGCGACCTATGCGCAGCGCGTGGCCGAGGCGCAGCTGTCGCCGGAACGCGCACAGGAGCTGTCGGAAGCACTGGAAGCCGGCCTGACCGGTTACACCTACCTGTCCGACGAACCGCTGGTCTGATGATTACGGCAACGCCGGGCATGGCCCGGCGCTACCGGTCACCATGAGCGCGCGCGCGATCTTCCACCTGTTCCTGCATGCCGCCGTGCCAGCGCTGCTGGCATGGCTGTTCTGGCGCAAGCGCTTCGCCTCGGCGTGGCTGCTGATGCTGCTGGGTTGGATCATCGATCTGGACCACCTGCTGGCCGACCCGATCTACGCACCGAACCGCTGCAGCATTGGTTTCCACCCGCTGCATACCGCACCGGCCATCGCGGTCTATGCCGGGCTGTGCGTGCCGAAGAAAACGCGGTTGTTCGGCATCGGTTTGATGATCCACATCGTGCTGGACGCGATTGATTGCTGGTGGATGCATCACCGCTAGCGTGGTGGAGACACCACCGGTGGAGCATCTGGCCGGCCGGATTGACGCTCGGTAGAGCCGGCCGCTGGCCGGCTTCCGCAAGGCGTTTCCGGTGACCACGTGGTTGCCGGCCAGCGGCCGGCACTACCCACCGTCAGGTTGGTCGCTTCACGCCACCGGCAACCATAACGTCGCGCGCAGGCCCGGCTGCGCATTGTCCAACGTCACGCGCCCGCCATAACTGGCCGCGATATCGCCCACGATCGCCAACCCCAATCCACTGCTGCCCTCGCGCTCATCCAGCCGCACGCCGCGCTGGGTGACCCGTTCCAAGGCGTCCGCAGCCAGTCCAGGGCCGTCGTCGCGGACTTCGATTCGTAACTGGCCTTCGTCGGCTGCCGCGCTGACGTGGACCTGCTGTTGCGCCCAGCGCCCGGCATTGTCCAGCAGGTTGCCCAGCATCTCTTCCAGATCCGCACTGGCACCGGCGAACTGCAACGCCGGATCAATGCCTGCCGCCGTGAACGTGATGCCACGTTCGCCATGCACGCGCGCCATCAGCTGGCACATCGCCTGTGCGACGGCCGCCACGTCGGTGCGCTGTCGATGGTCGGCAGCCAACCCCGCGGCCAGGTAACGGTCGACACTGGCCTGCATACGCACACTCTGCTCGCGCACGGTGGCACGCCAGTGCGTGCCGTCGCCGTCAGCTTCGGTGGCCAATACGCTCAGTGGGGTCTTCAGCGCATGCGCCAGATCCTGTGCACTGGTGCGCGCACGCGCGACCATGCGTTGCTGGTGGTCCAGCAGCGCATTGAGTTCTTCACCCAGCGGTGCGACTTCCGCGCCCAGTTCCTGCGTGTCGATGCGCTGAGCATCGCCGCGCCGTACCCGTTCCAGCTGCGCACCGAGGCGATGCAGCGGGCGCAGGCCGAAGTGCACCTGGCTGGCCAGCACCGCCAGCCACGCCGCGACCAGCACGACCAGGGCGATGGCGGTGCGCTTGCGGAACGCGGCGACATCCGCATCCAGCGCGCTGCGATCGGTGGCGACCACGGCCACGAACGGTTCGCGGGCGCGTGGCAGGCGAACCTGCTGCACGCGTGCGCGCAGGGATTGCTGCATCGGTCCGGGCAGATTGCGCGTGACCGGCCCGGTAGCCGGCGCCGGCAGGGTTTCATCCCACAGCGAGCGCGACTGCAGCAGCACGCGGCCATCGGCACCGGCAATCTGCCAATAGGCACCGGAGAACACGCGCTGGAAGCGTGCGTCATTGGGTTCCTGGCGCAGGCGCAGCTGTCCTTCCGCATCCACTTCGGCCTGCGCCAGCAGGGTCAGCATGTCCTGCTGCAGTTCATGGTCGAAGCGATCACGCGCGCTGCGCTTGAACAGCTCGCCCAGCAGTGCACTGGCCAGCAGCGAGACCAGCAGCAGGCCGACACCGCCGGCCAGCAGCAGGCGCCGCCGCAGCGACGGTTGCCGGTTCATGGCGCGGCCAGCCGCCAGCCCTGGCCGCGCACGGTCTGGATCAGGTCGGTGCCGAGCTTGCGGCGCACGCGCCCGAGCAGCACGTCCAGTGCGTTGGAGTCCGGGTCATGGCCGCCGTCGAACACCTGTTCGCCCAGGCGGTCGCGGCCGATCACCTGCCCGCTGTGGTGGATGAAATAGCTGAGCAGGCGGAACTCCTGCGGACTGAGGGGCAGCGCCTGCCCGTCCAGTTCGAAGCGGCCGGCGTTGACGTCCAGCTGCAGCGGGCCGCAGTGCAGGCGCGGGCTGGCATGGCCGTGGCTGCGGCGGATCAGGGCGCGCAGGCGCAGCACCAGTTCGTCGGCCTGGAAGGGTTTGGTGAGGTAATCGTCGGCGCCGGCGTCGAAGCCGGCCAGCTTGTCGTGCCAGCGCCCGCGCGCGGTCAGTACCAGTACCGGGAAGCTGCGGCCGTTGCCGCGCCAGCGCTCGATCACGCTCAGTCCATCCAATCCGGGCAGGCCGAGATCGACGATGGCTGCCTGCAGGTCTTCGATCTGGCCGATCTCCTCGGCCTGGCGGCCATCGGCGACCACGTGCACCACATAGCCGGCCTGTTCCAGCAGGGGCGCCAGGCGCTGTGCCAGTGCGGCATCGTCTTCGGCCAACAGGATGCGCATCAGTCGTCGAGCTCCGTCTTCAGCAGCTTTCCGCTGCGCGCATCATAGTCCAGCTCCACCACCACGCCGTCGCCGCGCAGGATCTCCACTTCGTAGACGCCGTCGTCCAGCTCCACTTCCAGCAGTTGGCCCGGGTAGCGCTTGAGTGCGTCGCGGACCACGCTTTCCAGCGGCACGTAGCGGCCCTGCTGCACGGCACGGCGCGCGACCTGCTGCGCCGGGTCCTGTACGGGCGCGGCGGCGATCGGGGCGTTGGCCAGGGCCAGCAGCAGGGGCAGGGTAGCGAGCATGCGGGTGCAGAAAGAGCGAGGGGAACGGGCGCGAGTGTGGCGGAGATGACTAACAACCGGCTAACAGCCACGGCTAAGGCGCTGTTAGCCGGGGCATGCATCGTGGCGCTGCCGGGATGGTCCGGCCACGAACACGAACAGGAGAACCCCCATGTTGAAGTCGCTCACCCTCGCCACCGTTGCCCTGCTGGCCATCGCACCGGCCGCACAGGCCGCACCGCTGGGCATGGCCCAGGTCGAACAGACCCTGCGCAAGGCCGGCTACACCCAGATCCACGAGATCGAACGCGATGACGGCCTGTGGGAAGCCGACGTGAGCCGCGCTGATGGCCGCTTCAGCGAGGTCTACGTGGACCCGAAGACCGGCGAGATCTTCGATGAGCACAGCGGCCGCACGCTGCTGACCACCGAGCAGGTACTGGCACGTGCACAGGCGCATGGCCTGCGCGAAATCCATTCACTGGAACGCGATGGTGCGACCTGGTCGCTGGAAGCCCGCAATGCCCGCAACCAGAAGGTGGACGTGCGCCTGAGCGGCTACGACGGCCGCATCCTGCACAGCGAGCGCGATGGCTGGCTGGATTGATTCGCGTACCGGTAGGTGCCGGCCGCTGGCCGGCACGGAATGCAAAGCGTGTCGACCAAGGTCGACACCCACCGGCACATGCAAGATCGACACCCACCCGGCATAGGCACTGGTAGTGGCCGACCTTGATCGGCCCGCTTTCTGCGTGCTGGCTTACCAGCCGTACGGCGGCGGGTAATCCCAGCCCGGGCCGCGGCCGTAGTAGCCGCCATACGGACCGAAGAAGCCCGGACCCTTGCCTTCACTCACGTGGATGTTGAGGTTGACCCCATGGGTCTTGCCTTCATCGGTGGTGTAGTTCTTGCTCAGGTTCAGCGTGGCCGCGTTGTAGTGGCTGTTGCCGCCGTTCTTCGAATAGCCGATGCCGGTGGTGAAGCTGCCGGACACCTTGACCTTGTCGTCGGTCACGTCGGCGATCTTGGCGTCGTCATGCACGCGCGGGCCGCTCTTGTCACCGTAGTAGGTGCCGGGCGGGTCCTGCTGCAGGGCCGGGTCGTTGAGGTAGCGCATCGGCGCCTGCGGCAGCGTCAGGTCCAGGCCAGCGGCCTGCGGCGCGGTGGCGCCAGCGGCGGACTGGGCCAGCACGGTTCCCGGCAGGGCCAGGCACAGCAGCAGGGTCAGGGGGCGGATCATGACGGCGCTCCAGCGGACAGGTGGCCACGCAACACGCGGCGGTACAGGCCGACGCTAGCAGGGGTTGCTTGAATGATGCCTGTCGGCGCCGGATTGGGGTAGAGCCGGGCCCTGGCGGGCCACGCGCTACAACCGGCCGAACCCGAACAGCCCTTCCAGCGCATGCCTGCGCCGCTCGATCCGGGCCCGCAGCAGCTGCGCGCCGATCATCGAATAGGTGATGCCGTTGCCACCGTAGGCCATGGCGAAATGCACCCGCGGGCCCCACTGCGCGTGGGGGCCGAAGAACGGCAGGCCGTCGGCGGTTTCGGCGAAGGTCCCGGCCCAGGAGAAGGCTGGCACCGGGTCCAGCCGCGGGAACCAGTGCAGCAGCTGTTTCATCAGCTTGTTGGCCTTGAGGTCTACGCGCCGGTCGCGGCGGGCGGGGATGTCGATGGCGTCGTCCAGCCCGCCCACCAGCAGGCGGCGTTCGCCGGTCGCGCGCAGGTACAGGTACGGGCGGGCGCTCTCCCACACCATGGTATTGCGCAGCCGGCCGAGCACATCCGCATCGATGGGATCGGTGATGAAGGCATAGCTGCTGCGGTTACGGGCCACGCGCTGGTCGAGCCAGCGCTGGTTGGCGTAGCCCATGGCCAGGACCAGGTGGCGGGCGCGGATCGTGGCGCCGGCCTCGGTAACGGCGGTCACGCCACGCGCGCCGGGCGTGAGCGTGTGCAGCAGCGTACGGTCATGCACATGGCTGCCACGTCGTCGCAGGCGTTGCAGCAAGGCATAGGTCAGCCGATACGGATCGACCCGCGCGGCCTGGCGGGTCAGCAGCGCGCCGCCGGCGTCCACGTCGAAGCGTTCCTGCAGTGCCTCCGGGCCCAGCCAGCGGGCATCCAGGCCGATGCTGCGCCGCGCCTCACCTTCGGCCATCAGGCGCGGCACGTCACGATGGCGGCTGGCCAGGTACAGACTGTCCATGCGCTGGAAATCCACGTCCTTCAACCCGCGTGCCACTTCGCCCAGTGCCGGGATTGCCTCCGCACACGCCCGATAGGCAAGCGCAGCGGCGTCCTGGCCATAGCGTTGGGCCAGTTCCAGCAGATGGGTATCGATCTCGTACTGCAGCAGCGCAGTGCTGGCGGCGGTGCTGCCCCAACCAATGTCGCGCTGCTCGATCACCGCCACGTCGTGGCCGTGCCGGGACAGTTCGTCGGCGATCAGCGCACCAGTGATGCCGCCGCCGACCACCAGCACGTCGCAGCGCAGATCCTGCTGCAGCGGCGGGAACGCGTGGATCAGGCCGTTGCGTACCGCCCACCACGGGTAACCACTCTTCAGGTCCATGGCTGCGCGTGGCTCAGGCCGTGGGCTGGCCGGTGTGCGGGGTCTGGATCAGTTCGGACAGATCGAAGCCCTGCAGGCGGGCGGCCGCCAGATAATGGTCCTGCACGGTCGCGTCCAGGCGTGGCTCGCGCGCCAGCAGCCACAGGTACTTGCGATCCGGGCTGCCGACCAGCGAGACACTGTAGTCCGGGGCGACCTGGATCACCCAGTAGTCGCCCTTGGCGAACGGCAACCAGCGCAGGCCCTTGGGCAGGAAACTCACCTCCAGGCGCGCGCTGTCGTTGTCGACGGCGCAGGCCTCGCCGGTGGCTTCCTCGATCTCGCCGTCCATGCGGCAGCGGTTGGTGACGCCGACGTTGCCGTTGTCGAGCAGGGTGTAGTGCGCCGACACGTCGGTGCAGCCCTCCGGCTCGTGGCGCATCGGCAGGCGCGCGATCTCGTACCAGGTGCCCAGGTAACGCGGCAGCTTGAGGTCGGCGACGGTCTTCAGCGGCGGGTGTTCGGTCATCGGTCATCGTGGCAGGGGTGGGCCTCCACGATGCCGATGGCCCTGCCATGGGCGGGTGAAGCCGGGGCGATGACCGTGTCCAGAACGTTCCGTCGCCCCGGCGGAGCGCCCGTTGTCATCGGCGTGGCGGTATCCTGCCGCCAGCGCCGTGTTTTCCTGATCCAACCGAGGTGGAGGTGCCGATGTACCAGGTGATCCTGTTGAAGAGTGAATCCGCGTTCGCGCGCGAACAGTGGCCGCAGGTCGACGACCTGGTCGACTACGAGGGCGTGGCCTACAGTCTGCGTGCCGGCCCGCGCCAACCGCTGCCGACCGACCACGACTGGCACCCGGTGGCGGTGTACGCGCCCGATGAGATCACCGAGGAAGAGTTCCAGGACTGGTACGCGCTGCAGCAGCCGACCGTGGAAGAGCTGCGCCTGAAGTACTGATACTGCTGCGCGTCTCCCATCCGCCCTTTACCGGCTCTGCCGTATAGTCGCGCGCAGGCGCGGTGGTCCGCGCGAACCGGTGTGGCTGGCGTGTCTTCTTTCCTGCGATCGATCCGTGCACGGGGGCCCTGGTGGGTCCTGCTGCTGTGCACTGCCTTCCTGCTGTCTGCGCCGGTGCTGGCGCAGGATGAGGACCCCACGCCGAAGCAACAGCTGGCGGATATCGATTCCAGCCTGAAGGATGTGGAGCGCAAGCGTGGCGATGCAGAAGCCACCGAGACGCTGGCGATGCTGTCCGAGAATGCCTCGCAGGCACGGCGTGACGCCGAGGCGCTGGAAAAGGCGCTGCAGCCACAGTTGGATCGACTCAACGAACAGCTGGCGCAGCTGGGAACGCCGGCAGAAGGCGCCACTGAGCCGCCGGAGCTGGCGGCGCAACGGCGCACCCTCACCAAGCAACGCGACGGACTGGCCGCTTCGGTGGTGCAGGCCAAGGCCAGTGCCGTGCGTGCGCAGCAGCTGGCGGCGGACATCGAGCAGCAGCGCACCGCACAACGCACGGAAGAACTGGGCCAGAAGGTCGCCTCGCCGTTGTCGCCTGCATTGTGGAGCAAGGTGGCCGAGCGCCTGCCGATCGATATCGCGCGCGTTGCGCCGTTGGCCGAGCAGGGGCGCGACGCGCTGGTCGCCGGCATCCGCACCCATGGCTGGGGCACGCCGCTGCTGGGCCTGCTGGCCGCGCTGGTGATGATGTTCCCACTGCGGCTGTGGCTGCGCCGCTTGGGGCGGCAGTTCGCTGCGTCCGAACGTGCGCCGGACGGTCGCCTGCGCCGGTCTGGCCTGGCCATGTGGCTGCTGCTGGTGGGTACGCTGCTGCCCGGCTATGCCGTGGTGGTACTGATGGCGGCGCTGGATGCCATCGATGCGATCGCGCCGCGTCTGCAGGTGGTGGCCGACGGCCTGGAGACCGCCACCTTCCGTGCGGCCTTCATTGCAGCGCTCAGCGCCTGCCTGCTGGTGCCCAAGCGCCCGTCATGGCGGCTGTTGAACCTGGACGACACCGCCGCACTGAAGCTGCGCAAGTACGCCTGGGGTGCGGCGGCGCTGGCCTGGCTGAGCACGGTGCTGGTGGCCCTCGACCAGGCCACGCGCACCAGCGATGTCACCACGGTGGCGCTGGACGGACTGATTGCCCTGACCTACCTCGGCCTGATCATGGCCATGCTGGTGACCCTGGCGCGCCTGCATCGGCGGCAGACCGCCGAGGCCGAGGCCAAGCTGGAAGCACAGGCTGATGGCGTCGGTGCA
Organism: Stenotrophomonas sp.; assembly: GCA_003525885.1. Classification (GTDB taxonomy): domain Bacteria; phylum Pseudomonadota; class Gammaproteobacteria; order Xanthomonadales; family Xanthomonadaceae; genus Stenotrophomonas. The sequence goes on along the minus strand of DQIG01000180.1, from coordinate 1,328 downwards.
AGTACGCCGATTCGCCGCAGCAGCTGGCTGGTGCTGGCCCGGGTAGCGGGCAACATCGCCGTGGTGGCAGCCATCATTGCCACGTTGCTGGGCTACCTGAATTTCGCCAAGTTCGTGAACCAGCAGCTGATCGGCGGCAGCATCGTCGTGTTGGCCGCGACGCTGCTGTTCAAGTTCGTCGATGACCTGAGCACCTGGATGCTCAACGCCGACAGCAAGGTCGGCCAGACCATCCTGCTCAGTACCGGCCTGAGCGTGTCGCGGCTGGAACAGGCGGGCGTGCTGCTGTCGGCGGCGCTGCGTACCGTCGTCGTACTGATCGCGCTGCTGGCGCTGGTGGCACCGTTCGGCAACATCGGCGCGGTGGTGGAGCGCTTTTCTTCGCTGTTCACCTCTGGATTCGATATTGGCGGAACCAAGCTGGAGCCGGTGCGCATCGTGCTGGCGGTGCTGGTGCTGCTGGCTGGCCTGGCCGTTACCCAGCTGGTACAGCGCTGGCTGACCGACACCTACCTGCCCAAGACCGAGCTGGACCTGGGTGCACGCAATTCGGTGAGCACCGTTGCCCGTTACGTCGGCATCATCATCGCGGTGATCTGGGCGCTGAGCGCGATGGGCCTGCAGCTGAGCAAGCTGGCATTGCTGGTCAGCGCGTTGTCGGTGGGTATTGGTTTCGGCCTGCAGGTGATCACCCAGAACTTCGTCTCCGGCCTGATCCTGCTGGCCGAGCGCCCGGTGAAGATCGGCGACTGGGTGAAGCTGGGCGACCAGGAGGGCGACATCCGCCGCATCAGCCTGCGTTCGACCGAGATCCAGGTGGGCGACAAGTCGACGTTGATCGTGCCCAACTCCGAGCTGGTCACCAAGACCGTGCGCAACATGACGATGGGCAACAACCAGGGGCGCATCCAGATCCAGTTCGCGGTGCCCCCCAGCACCGATGTCGGCAACCTGCGGCAGGCGCTGCTGGATGCGTATACCGCGCACACCAACGTGCTGAAGCAGCCGGCACCGACGGTCTACATCGACAGCATCGCCGGTGGCCAGATCACCATCAACAGTTTCGCGTACGTGGCCAGCCCGCGGCAGGTCTATGCCACCCGCAGCGATCTGTACTTCAGCCTGCTGCAGATCTTGGCCGAGCGGAACATTCCGCTGTCGACCCCGACCGACATCCACATCACCCGCGATCCGCAGGAGTAGGGGGTGTTCTGCAGGGCTGCGCCCTGCACCCGCGGTAGTGCCGGCCGCTGGCCGGCAGCAGCAACAGCAGAAGCGGGTTTCCTGGGGGGAGGCGGGACCCACACCGCCTTCGACAGATCTCCGCG
>DQIG01000315.1:15950-16231 GCA_003525885.1 Stenotrophomonas sp. | reverse complement strand
CCCATCAGCAGGAAGCCGATGTGCGAGACGGTGGAGAACGCCAGCATGCGCTTGAGGTTGCTCTGCGCGATGGCCATCAGGTTACCGATCACCAGCGAGACCGCGGCCAGGCCGGCAATCATCAGCTGCAGCTCGGTCGACAGCGGGCCCACGCCCATTTCCAGCAGGCGGTAGGCCATGCCGAAGGCGGCCAGCTTCGGGGCCGAGCTGATGAACAGCGCGATCGGCGCCGGGGCACCCTGGTACACGTCCGGCAGCCACATGTGGAACGGTGCGGCACC
>DQIG01000315.1:0-15803 GCA_003525885.1 Stenotrophomonas sp. | reverse complement strand
ACATGTGGAACGGTGCGGCACCCAGCTTGAAGGCGACGCCGGCAATCATGAACACCGCACCGGTGATCAGCAGCACGCGCTCTTCCGAGTGCGGGATGGCATCGCGGATGACGTCCAGGTGCAGGCTGCCGGTGGCGCCGTAGATCAGCGACATGCCGTACAGCAGCAGGCCCGAGGCCAGCGAGCCGAGCACGATGTACTTCATCGCCGCTTCCGAGGCCAGGCCGTTCTCGCGGTTGCTGGCGACCAGGGCGTAGGAGCACAGCGCCAGCAGTTCCAGGCCCAGGTAGACCATCAGCAGGCTGCCGGCCGAGACCAGGATCATCATGCCGGCGGTGCCGAACAGGATCAGCACCGGGATCTCGCCCTGGAACAGGTTGCGGTCACGCAGGTAGCGCCAGCCGTAGATCAGGGTCAGGCCGCTGAGCAGCACGATCCCGGTCTTCATCACGTCCGCGGCGGTATCGCGCACGAACATGCCATGGAAGACCTCCCCCTGCCCGCCCACGCCGGTGGCCAGCATGAACAGCACCACGGCCAGCGCAGCGAGCGAGAACAGGTGGGTGACGATCTTGTTCCGGTTGCTGACGAACAGGTCGAGGATCATCAGGGCGAAGGCGCTGCCGATCAGCACCAGCTCGGGAGCGAGCGGTGGCAGGTCAGCGGCGGTCAATGGCAGCAGCGGCGAGGTGGTCATCATCAAATCCTGGAATTACAGCAGCTTGCTGGATGCGATCTGCATCGCCAGCTTCGCGATCGAGGGCTCCATCAGGTCGGTCAGCGGCTTGGGATAGATGCCCAGGGCCAGCACGCCGATGGCGAACACGCCCAGCACCAGCCATTCGCGACCGTTGATGTCCTTCAGTTCGGCAACATGGCTGTTGGCCACTTCACCGAAGAAGATGCGCTTGTACAGCCACAGGGTGTAGGCGGCGCCGATGATCAGGGTGGTGGCCGCGCCCAGGGCGATCCACGGATTACGCTGGAAGGCCGACAGGATGACCATGAACTCGCCGACGAAACCGCTGGTACCCGGCAGGCCCGCATTGGCCATGAAGAACAGCATGGCGAAGGTGGCGAACCACGGCATCACGTTGACCACGCCGCCGTAATCGGCGATGCGGCGGCTGTGCATGCGGTCGTACAGCACGCCGACGCAGGAGAACATCGCGCCGGACACGAAGCCGTGCGAGATCATCTGCACCATGGCGCCCTGCAGGCCCAGGCGGGCGGCGTCGGCGTTGCCGGCTTCACGCACCAGCCACAGGGCAATGAAGGTACCCAGGGTGACGAAGCCCATGTGTGCGATCGACGAATAGGCGATCAGCTTCTTCATGTCGTCCTGCACCAGGGCGACCAGGCCGACGTAGATCACGGCGATCAGCGACAGCGCGATCACCAGCCAGGCCCATTCCTGCGACGCGTCCGGGACGATCGGCAGGTTGAAGCGCAGGAAGCCGTAGCCACCGATCTTCAGGGCGATGGCGGCCAGGATCACCGAACCGGCGGTCGGCGCTTCCACGTGGGCGTCCGGCAGCCAGGTGTGGACCGGGAACATCGGCACCTTGACCGCGAAGGCGATCAGGAACGCGAAGAAGATCCAGGTCTGTTCCTTGGCCGACAGCGGCAGTGCGTACAGGTCGGCCAGCTGGAAGCTGCCGCCCTTCATGTACAGGTAGATCAGCGCCACCAGCATCAGCACCGAGCCGAGGAAGGTGTACAGGAAGAACTTCAGCGCAGCGTAGATGCGGCGCGGGCCGCCCCAGACACCGATGATCAGGAACATCGGGATCAGCATCGCCTCGAAGAACACGTAGAACAGCATCGCGTCCGTCGCCGAGAAGATACCGACCGTGACGCCTTCCAGGATCAGGAAGGCCGCCACGTACTGGTTCACGCGCTTGTCGATGGCGCTCCAGGCGCCGATCAGGGCAAGCACGCTGACCAGGGTGGTCAGCAGGATCAGCGCCACGGCAATGCCGTCCACGCCCAGGTTGTAGCCGATCTTGTACGCCGGGATCCACGCATGGGTCTCGACGAACTGCAGACCGTCGATGCCCGCGTTGTAGCCGCTCAGCAGCGAGAGGCTCGCCACGAACGTCAGCACCGCTACGCCCAGGGACGCCCAGCGGGCGGTCTGCGCATCACGGATCGCAAGGATCAGGGCGCCACCGATGATCGGCAGCCAGATGAGGACACTGAGTAGAGGCCAGTTCGACACGTCTTCTTATTCCGTACAGGTCATCAACGCAGGTAATGCATCAGCACGCCCAGCAGGGCAATCAGGCCGATGATCATCGCGAAGGCGTAGTGATAGAGGAAACCGGATTGGGTACGACGCAGCACGCCGGCTGCGACGTCCACAACACGTGCCGAGAGATTGACCACGCCGTCGACGATGTTGCTGTCGATCCAGCGCGAGACCTTGCCCAGCTTGACGCTGCCGCCGGCAAAGCCATCGATCCACAGCTTGTCGAAGCCGTACTTGTTTTCCAGCACCGACACCAGCGGAGCGAAGGCCTTGCGTGCCTTGCCCGACAGGTCCGGCTTCCACAGGTAGAACAGTGCAGCCAGCAGGAAGCCCGCAACGGTCAGGAAGAACGCAGGCGCCATCATGCCGTGCAGCGCGAAGGCGACCGGGCCGTGGAACTCTTCACCCAGGAAGCCGATGGTGTTCTTGGCCGGATCGTAGAAATCGACGACGCCGGTGAAGAACGTATGCGCCTGGCCCTTGATCGCGTCGTGCGCATGGTGGCCGGCCCAGTCGGTGCCGTACAGCATCGGACCGATGCTGAAGAAACCGATGGCGATCGACGGGATGGCCAGCAGGATCAGCGGCAGGGTCACCACCCACGGGGTTTCGTGCGGCTCATGCGGACCGTGGCCATGGCCGTGGTCGTCATGGGCATCGCCGTGGTGGGCGTCGGCATGGTGGGCGTCAGCGGCGTGGTGATCGTCATGGCCGTGGCCATGATCGTCATGCGCGTCGCGGAAGCGTTCCTTGCCATGGAAGGTCAGGAACAGCAGACGGAAGCTGTAGAAGCTGGTGACGATCACGCCACCCAGCACCGCCCAGTAGCCGTAGGTGGCCACCCAGTTGTTGGACAGGTGCGCGTGCAGCTCGGCCGCCTCGATGATGGTGTCCTTCGAGTAGAAGCCGGAGAAGAACGGCGTACCGACCAGCGCCAGGGTACCGATCCACATGGTGATGAAGGTGATCGGCATGTACTTGCGCAGGCCGCCCATCTTGCGCATGTCCTGCTCGTGGTGCATCGCGATGATGACCGAGCCGGCGCCCAGGAACAGCAGGGCCTTGAAGAAGGCGTGGGTCATCAGGTGGAACACGGCGGCCGAATAGGCCGACACGCCCAGGGCGACGGTCATGTAGCCCAGCTGCGACAGCGTGGAGTACGCGACGACCCGCTTGATGTCGTTCTGCACGATGCCGATCAGGCCGGTGAAGAACGCGGTGGTGGCACCGATGAACAGCACGAAGTTCAGCGCGGTCTGCGACAGCTCGAACAGCGGCGACATGCGGGTGACCATGAAGATACCAGCGGTCACCATGGTCGCGGCGTGGATCAGTGCCGAGATCGGGGTCGGGCCTTCCATCGAATCCGGCAGCCACACGTGCAGCGGGACCTGGGCCGACTTGCCCATGGCACCGATGAACAGGCAGATGCAGATGACGGTGGCGATCGACCAGATCACCGGCTCGTTCAGCAGCTGCATGCCCAGGATCGTGCCGTCCCAGATCTGCAGCTGGGCACGCGGGTCAGCCAGCATGCCGGCCTGCGAGAACACCTGCGAGTAGTCCAGGGTGCCGAACACCCACAGCACGCCGGCGATGCCCAGCAGGAAGCCGAAGTCACCGACGCGGTTGACCAGGAACGCCTTCATGTTGGCGAAGATCGCGGTCGGGCGCTTGAACCAGAAGCCGATCAGCAGGTACGACACCAGGCCCACCGCTTCCCAGCCGAAGAACAGCTGCAGGAAGTTGTTGCTCATCACCAGGGTGAGCATCGAGAAGGTGAACAGCGAGATGTAGCTGAAGAACCGCTGGTAGCCCGGGTCGTCCTGCATGTAGCCGATCGTGTAGATGTGGACCAGCAGCGACACGAAGGTCACCACCACCATCATCATCGCGGTCAGCTTGTCGACCATGAAGCCGACATGGGCCGAGTACTGGCCAACCTCGAAGAACGTGTAGATGTTCTGGTTGAACGGCTGCGCGCCGCCCCACATCAGCTGGTAGAACGTGTACATCGACAGGCCGCAGGCAACCGCGACGCCGAGGATGGTGATGGTCTGCGCGCCGAAGCGCTTGACCTGGCGACCGAACAGGCCGGCGATGATGCTGCCGAACAGCGGTGCAAGCACCACTGCGATCAACAGACTCTTGGAGAGAGTGATTTCCATCTGTGGATCAGCCCTTCAACGAATCGACTTCGCCGACATTGATCGTGCGGCGGGTGCGGAACAGGGTCACCAGGATCGCCAGGCCGATGGCGGCTTCCGCGGCGGCGACGGTCAGGATGAAGAACACGAACAGCTGGCCGGACGGATCGCCCAGCTGACGCGAGAAGCCGACGAAGTTGATGTTCACCGACAGCAGCATCAGTTCGATCGACATCAGCAGGACGATGACGTTCTTCCGGTTGAGGAAGATGCCGGCCAGGCTGATGGCGAACAGCACCGCGCCGAGCGCAAGCATGTGGCCAAGGGTAATCACGGCTGGGTCTCCTCGCCGGCGGCCGGCTTGCTGTTGCTGTGCACGACCGGTGCCTCGGCGCCCATCTTGACCATGCGCAGGCGCTGGCCAGCCTTGACCATGGTCTGCTCGCCCGGGTTCTGGCTCTTCACGCCGGTACGGCGACGCAGGGTCAGCATCACGGCGGCAACCACGGCCACGGTCAGGATGACGGCGGCGAACTCGAACGGCAGCAGGTACTCGGTGAACAGCGTGCGTGCCAGCCAGGTGACGTTGGAGCTGTCGGCAGCGACCGCGGCGGCGTTGTCGGCCGGGAACGGGGTGACCGCCCTGCCCTTCACGCCGATCAGGATCAGCATCTGCACCAGCATGGCCACGGCAACGATCAGGCCGACCGGCAGGTAGCGCACCCAACCCTCACGCATCTTGGTGGGGTCGATGTCCAGCATCATCACCACGAACAGGAACAGCACCATCACCGCGCCGACGTAGACCAGCACCAGCGCCACGCCGAGGAACTCGGCGCCCACCAGCAGCCACACACAGGCAATGGAGAAGAAGGTCAGCACCAGGCAGAGCACGGCGTGAACCGGGTTGCGCACGCTGATCACCGCACCGGCCGAAACCGTTGCCGCGATGGCGAACACCCAGAAAGCGATATTTACCCAATCCATCTCTCGACCTCAGCGGTAAGCGGCATCGGCGGCGCGACGCTCGGCGATCTCGGATTCGAGACGGTCGCCCAGGGCCAGCAGCTGCGGCTTGGTAACGATGTTTTCGCCACGATTCTCGAAGTGGTACTCGAGGATGTGGGTTTCGACGATCGAGTCCACCGGGCAGCTTTCTTCGCAGAAGCCGCAGAAGATGCACTTGAACAGGTCGATGTCGTAGCGGGTGGTACGGCGGGTGCCGTCCTCGCGCTTGGCCGAGTCGATGGTGATGGCCAATGCAGGGCACACCGCTTCGCACAGCTTGCAGGCGATGCAGCGCTCTTCACCGTTGGGGTAACGGCGCAGGGCGTGCAGGCCACGGAAGCGCGGCGACTGCGGGAACTTCTCCATCGGGTACATCATCGTGTACTTGGGCTTGAAGCTGTACTTCAGCGTCAGCCAGAGGCCGGCCAGCAGTTCGAGCAGCAGCAGGCTCTTGAAGTAATGGGTAATCCTGTTCATCACTTTAGACGCCCTTTTGAATCACGCCGAAGAACACCATGACGGCGGTAACCGCGATCCACAGAATGGCCAGCGGAATGAAGACCTTCCAGCCCAGGCGCATGATCTGGTCATAGCGGAAGCGCGGGAAGCTGGCACGGAACCAGATGTAGGCACTGGCGAAGAAGAACACCTTGACGAACAGCCACGGTGCACCGCCCTTCCAGATCCAGTCGACCAGCGGCGAGACATCGCCGAAGTTGAACCAGCCCTGGATCGGGCTCAGCCAGCCGCCGAGGAAGAAGATCGAGATCAGGAAGCTGATCAGGATCATGTTCGCGTATTCGGCCAGGAAGAACAGGGCGAACGCACCGCCGGAGTACTCGACCATGTGGCCAGCGACGATTTCCGACTCGCCTTCCACCACGTCGAACGGCGCGCGGTTGGTTTCAGCCACGCCCGACACCCAGTAGATGACGAACAGCGGGAACAGCGGCAGCAGGAACCAGTCAAAGAAACCGGAATTGCCGGCCTGCGCCATCACGATGTTGCTCAGGTTCAGGCTGCCCGACGCGATCATCACGCCGACCAGGGCGAAGCCCATCGCGATTTCGTAGCTGATCATCTGCGCCGAGGCGCGCATCGCACCCAGGAACGCGTACTTCGAGTTCGACGCCCAACCGGCCAGGATGATGCCGTAGATGCCCAGCGAGGTCATCGCCAGCAGGTACAGCAGGCCTGCATTGGCGTTGGACAGCACGATCTGCGAATCGAAGGGCACCACCGACCAGGCCGCGAAGGCCGGGGCCAGGGTGATCAGCGGGGCCAGCAGGTAGATCGCCTTGTTGGCGCTGCTCGGCTGGACCACTTCCTTGAACAGCAACTTGAAGACGTCGGCGAAGGCCTGGAAGATGCCCATGCCCACGTACATCGGGCCGTGGCGGACGTGCATCCAGCCGATCAGCTTGCGTTCCCAGACCACGTAGAAGGCCACCGAGATGATCACCGGAACGGTGATCACCAGGATCTTCAGGATGATCCAGATCAGCGCGCCGATGTCACCAAGGCCAAGCAGCCACTGGTGCAGCGGGTCGACCGCGTTCAACAGCAATTCGTTCATGCAGCCACCACCGATACGCGAGCGGCACCCAGCGGCGCGGTCGCGCCGTGGCCCGATTCAATCCAGACCGAACCCGCAGCGACGCGGGCGTCGACCACCACCGGCAGGGTGGCCTTGCCGGCATCGGTGCCGACCTTGGCCATCTGCCCTTCCTGCAGTTGCAGGCGAGCGGCATCTTCAGCGTTCAGCACGATGCGCGGGGCGTTGTTGAGCGGATGCGACTGCAGCGCCGGGGCGCGACGGACCACCGCATCAGTGCGGTAGATCGCGGCGGTCGAAGCCACTTCCAGGCCTTCGCCGGCGACCACCGGCTGCGCCGAAGCGGCGACGTCGACCGACACCGGGGCCAGGCTGGCGCGCAGGCCGGCCAGGTCGGTGAAGTCGAAACCGGCCAGCGTCATTTCGCCGCCCAGGGCGCGCAGCACGCGCCAGCCTTCACGGGCCTCGCCCGGCAGCTTGCCGCCGGCACGGGCCGACTGCTCGCGACCATCGAGGTTGGTCAGGGTGGCGTCGATTTCCGGCAGCGCGCCGATCGGCAGGATCACGTCGGCGACGTCGCGGGTCGAGGCACAGGCGAACTGGCTGAAGGCCACCACCTGGGCACCGACCAGCGCCTTGCGCGCGGCAGGTGCATCGGCGAAGTCCAGGCCCGGCTCCAGGCCGTACACCACGTAGGCCTGGCGCGGCTGCGCCAGCATCGCGGCGACGTCCTTGCCGGCCGGCAGCACGCCGGCGCGGGTCAGGCCAACGGCGTTGGCGCCCTGCGGGATGCGGCACAGCCTGGCACCGGTGGCGGCAGCGAAGTCACGCGCGGCAGCGCGGATCGCAGCAGCCTGCGGGTGGTTCTCGGCGATGCCACCGACGATCAGCACGGTGTTGTTGCCGCCCTGCACCGCCGAACGCAGCTCGGCGTTGGCCAGCGCGTCGACGAACTTCGACGGCGCGACGATCTGCTTGCCGGCAATGCTGAAGGCGAAGTCGAAGTCCACCGGGTTGACGACGTGGATCTTCGCGCCGTTGGTGGTCTGCGCCTTGCGCAGGCGGGCGTGCAGCAGCGGCAGTTCGTGGCGGATGTTGCTGCCCAGAACGACGATGCGGTCGGCGCCTTCGATCTCGGCCAGCGGCAGGTCGAACACTTCGGCGGTTGCGGCGTCGGAGAAATCGCGGTTGTTGATGCGGTGGTCGATGTTGCTCGAACCCAGGCCCTTGGCCAGGCGGGCCAGCAGCGCACCTTCCTCGTTCGAGGTCGACGGATGCACCAGCACGCCCAGGTTGTCGCCCTGGTTCGCCTTCAGGATCTCGGCGGCGGCGGCCAGGCCTTCGGCCCAGCTCACTTCCTTCCACTCGCCATTGACCTTGCGCAGCGGCTTGACCGCACGGTCTTCGCTGTACAGGCCCTGGTGCGAGTAGCGGTCACGGTCGGACAGCCAGCACTCGTTCACCGCTTCGTTGTCGCGCGGTACGGTGCGCAGCACTTCGCCGCGACGCACGTGCAGGAACAGGTTCGAACCCATCGCGTCGTGGTAGCCCAGCGATTCGCGCGCGGTCAGCTCCCACGGGCGGGCGCGGAACTGGAACACCTTGTTGGTCAGCGCGCCGACCGGGCAGACGTCGACGACGTTGCCGGACAGCTCGGTGGTCAGCGGCTTGCCGTCGAAGGTACCGATCTGCAGGTTCTCACCTCGGTACATGCCACCCAGTTCGTAGGTACCAGCAACGTCGGCGGTGAAGCGCACGCAGCGGGTGCACTGGATGCAGCGGGTCATCTCGGTGGCGACCAGCGGGCCCATGTCCTCGTCCGGCACCACGCGCTTGCGCTCGTTGAAGCGGCTGACCGAACGGCCATAGCCCAGCGACACGTCCTGCAGCTCGCACTCGCCGCCCTGATCACAGATCGGGCAGTCCAGCGGATGGTTGATGAGCAGGAACTCCATCACCGAGCGCTGGAACTTCAGTGCCTTCTCGCTGCGGGTGGCGACCTTCATGCCATCCATCACCGGGGTGGCGCAGGCCGGCGCCGGCTTCGGCGACTTCTCCACGTCCACCAGGCACATGCGGCAGTTGGCGGCGATCGGCAGCTTCTCGTGGTAGCAGAAGCGCGGAATCGAAATACCGGCCTTGTCGGCCGCCTGGATGATCATCGAGCCCTTGGGCACGACCAGCGACTTGCCATCGATCTCGATGGTGACGTGATCGGGTGGGACGCTCGGATTTACGGGTTGCGCGCTCATGCGGCGGCTGCCTCCACCTTCTTGCCGTCAACCATCGAATGACCGTTGACGATGTAGTACTCGAACTCGTCCCAGAACTGGCGCAGGAAGCCCTGGATGGGCCATGCAGCCGCTTCGCCGAACGCACAGATGGTGTGGCCTTCGATCTGGCCGGCCACCGCCTTCAGCTGGTGCAGGTCTTCCATCGTGGCCTTGCCGGCGACGATGCGCTCCAGCACGCGGTGCATCCAGCCGGTGCCTTCACGGCACGGGGTGCACTGGCCACAGGATTCCTTGTGGAAGAACTGGCTGATGCGGCAGGCGAACTTGACGCAGCAGACGCTGTCGTCGAGCACCACGATCGCACCCGAACCCAGGCCGGAGCCCAGCGCACGGATGGTGTCGTAGTCCATCGGCAGGTCCTTCAGCTCGGCCGCGGTCAGCACCGGCATCGACACGCCGCCCGGGATCGCGCCCTTCAGGGTGCGGCCCGGACGCAGGCCACCGGCCATTTCCAGCAGATCGTGGAATTTGGTGCCCAGCGGCACTTCGAAGTTGCCACCGTTCTGCACGCAGCCGGACACCGAGAAGCACTTCGGGCCGCCGTTGGCGGTCAGGCTCAGGCCCTTGAACCACTCCGGACCGTTGCGGATGATCGCCGGCACCGAGCCGTAGGTTTCGGTGTTGTTGATCGTCGACGGCTTGCCGTACAGGCCGAAATTGGCCGGGAACGGCGGCTTGTAACGCGGCTGGCCCTTCTTGCCTTCCAGCGATTCCATCAGCGCGGTTTCTTCGCCGCAGATGTAGGCGCCGGCGCCCAGCGCACCGTAGATGTCGATGTCCACGCCCGAGCCCATCACGTTCTTGCCCAGCCAGCCATTTGCATAGGCGTCGGCCAGGGCCTGCTCGAAGTGCTCGAACGGCTCGTGGTGGAACTCACCGCGCAGGTAGTTGTAGCCCACGGTCGAACCGGTGGCGTAGCAGGCGATCGCCATGCCTTCCACCACCGAATGCGGGTTGTAGCGCAGGATGTCGCGGTCCTTGCAGGTGCCCGGCTCGGATTCGTCCGAGTTGCAGAGGATGTACTTCTGCATGTTGCCCTTGGGCATGAAGGACCACTTCAGGCCGGTCGGGAAGCCTGCGCCACCGCGGCCGCGCAGGCCCGAGGCCTTGACCATCTCAATGACCTGCTCCGGCGGGATCTTCTCTTCGAGGATCTTGCGCAGGGCGGCGTAGCCACCGGTCTTCAGGTAGCTTTCGTACGACCACGGGGTGTCGTAATGCAGGGTGGTGTAGACCACCTGGTGCGGCAGCGGCGCGGGGCCGACCGGACCCTTGGATTCGTGGTGATGTGCCATGCCCTTACTCCAGCCCGTCCAGCAGCTCGTCGACCTTTTCCAGGGTCAGACGCTCATGGTAGTGACCGTTGATGACCATCATCGGTGCGCCACCGCAGCCGGCCAGGCACTCTTCCTCGCGCTTGAGGTAGACGCGGCCGTCCGGGGTCGATTCACCGTGCTTGATGCCCAGCTTCTTCTCGCAATGGCGGACGATGTCCTCGGCGCCATTGAGCCAGCAGCTGATGTTGGTGCAGATGGCCACGTTGTTGCGGCCCACCTTCTCGGTCTCGAACATCGAGTAGAAGCTGGCGACCTCGTAGGCCCACACCGGCGGCAGGTCCAGGTACTTGGCCACGCCGGCGATCAGCTCGTCGGTCAGCCAACCCTCGTTCTGCTCCTGGGCCGCATGCAGGCCCTGCAGCACGGCAGAGCGCTTGCGGTCCGGCGGGAACTTGGACAGCCAGTGATCGATGTGAGCGCGGGTCTTGTCGCTCAGCACCACCATCGGGTCGACGTCGCGCGCCGCCTCGAAATTACCTGTCGCCTTCATCGGCCGACCTCAGCGAAATGCATAACGTGAAATTCCAGAAACTGCGGCGCCGGCTTGCGCCGGCTGCCTGCAGCGGGCGTTGGCGTGGCGGACGGCATTACCGGTCAACCTCGCCGAACACCAGGTCGTAGGTACCGATCATCGCCACCACGTCGGCCAGCATGTGGCCGCGCACGATCGAATCGATCGAGGACAGGTGGGCGAAGCCCGGTGCGCGCAGGTGCACGCGGAAGGGCTTGTTGGCGCCATCGGAGACCAGGTAGCAGCCGAACTCGCCCTTGGGCGCTTCCACTGCCGCGTAGGTTTCGCCGGCCGGCACGCAATAGCCTTCGCTGAACAGCTTGAAGTGGTGGATCAGCGCTTCCATGTCGTCCTTCATGTCCTCGCGCTTGGGCGGAGCGACCTTGAAGTTCTTCACCATCACCGGGCCCGGGTTGGCCTTCAGCCAAGCCACGCACTGCTTGATGATGCGATTGGATTCGCGCATTTCGGCAACGCGGACCAGGTAACGGTCGTAGCAGTCGCCTTCCTTGCCCAGCGGGATGTCGAAATCGACGGCATCGTACTTGGCATACGGGCGCTTCTTGCGCAGGTCCCAGGCAACGCCCGAGCCGCGCAGCATCACGCCGGTCATGCCCCACTGGTGGGCCAGTTCCGGAGTGACCACGCCGATGCCGACGGTACGCTGCTTCCAGATACGGTTGTCGGTCAGCAGGGTTTCGTATTCGTCGACACGACCCGGGAATTCGTTGGTGAAGTTCTCCAGGAAGTCCAGCAGCGAGCCTTCACGCGAAGCATTGAGCTGCTTCAGCGCCTTGCCCTTGTGCCAGCGCGATTCCTTGTACTTCGGCATGTGGTCCGGCAGGTCGCGGTAGACGCCGCCCGGACGGTAGTACGCCGCGTGCATGCGCGCGCCGGAGACCGCTTCATAGCAGTCCATCAGCTCTTCGCGCTCGCGGAAGGCGTACAGCATCACCGCCATCGCGCCCAGGTCGAGCGCGTTGGAACCCAGCCACATCAGGTGGTTGAGGATGCGGGTGATTTCGTCGTACATGGTGCGGATGTACTGCGCACGCTCCGGCGCCTCGATGCCCATCAGGGTCTCGATCGCGCGCACGTAGGCGTGCTCGTTGCACATCATCGACACGTAGTCCAGGCGATCCATGTAGCCGATCGACTGGTTGAACGGCTTGGATTCGGCCAGCTTTTCGGTACCACGGTGCAGCAGACCCACGTGCGGGTCGGCGCGCATGATGGTTTCGCCGTCCATTTCCAGGATCAGGCGCAACACACCGTGAGCGGCCGGATGCTGCGGGCCGAAGTTCATGGTGTAGTTGCGGATTTCCTGCCGGCTTTCGGCGGCGTTGCTGGCGAATGCTTCGCCGGCCTGGTGTACGTGGCTCACTTCACTGCCTCCTGCGCGCGCTCGCCTTCTGCGGTCTGCAGACGGGCGTCGTCGCGGATCACGCGCGGCACGCCGACGCGCGGCTCCACCGAGGTGACCGGTTCGTAGATCACACGCTTCTTTTCTTCGTCGTAGCGGACTTCGACATTGCCGATCAGCGGGAAGTCCTTGCGGAACGGATGGCCGACGAAACCGTAGTCGGTCAGGATCCGGCGCAGGTCCGGGTGGCCTTCGAAGATCACGCCGTACAGATCGAACGCTTCGCGCTCGAACCAGTTCAGGCCCGGCCAGATGCCGGTCAGCGAGGACACCACCGGCAGTGCTTCGTCAGGGGCGAAGCAGCGCAGGTGCATCATCAGGTTGTGCTGGTACGAACGCAGCTGGGCGACCACGGCGAAACGCTGGGTCGGCATGTGCTGCGGGCGGGCACCATCGGCACCGTTTTCCTCGGTGGGGAACTCGCCCCACGCGAAACGGCCCTGAGCCTTGCCTTCGACGCCACGGCTGAAGCCCTGCGAGGACACGTCGGCGGTGTCCCATTCGTCGGAGCCATAGCCAAGGTAGTCGACGCCGCAGAGATCCACGGCCTGCTCGAAACCAAACTCGTCACGCAGCGCCAGCGCGGTGGCATGCCACTCGGCGGCAGGCACCTCCAGCGTCACTTCGCCGCGGGGTTCGACCACGATGACCTTCGCACCAGCGAAACGTGCGGAGAGTCGGTCGATGAAGGATGCTTGCTCTGCCATGGGGGCTTGGCGCGCTCTTGTAGTGTGGAAGGGTCAGCGGGCGATGGTCTGTGTACGCCAGATCTTCTTCTGCAGCTGCAGGATCCCGTACACCAGCGCCTCGGCGGTCGGCGGGCAGCCCGGGACGTAGACGTCCACCGGCACCACGCGATCACAGCCGCGCACGACAGAATAGGAGTAGTGGTAATAGCCACCGCCGTTGGCGCAGCTACCCATCGAGATGACCCACTTCGGGTCCGGCATCTGGTCGTAGACCTTGCGCAGCGCCGGGGCCATCTTGTTGACCAGGGTGCCGGCCACGATCATCACGTCGGACTGGCGCGGCGACGGGCGGAACACCACGCCGTAGCGGTCAAGGTCCAGGCGCGCGGCGCCGGCGTGCATCATCTCGACCGCGCAGCAGGCCAGACCGAAGGTCATCGGCCACATCGAGCCGGTGCGCGCCCAGTTCAGCAGTGCGTCGACGCTGGTGGTGACGAAGCCCTTTTCCAGCAGCGGGTTGTCGCCTTCCGGCCGCAGGATGTCATCAACCCGGCCTTCCGGCGACGGGTTGTTCATGAGGCCATCGAGAGTCTGAATCACTCCCATTCCAGCGCTCCCTTCTTCCAGACGTAAATGAAACCGAGGAACAGCATGCCGACGAACAGGCCCATGGTGACCAGCGAACGGGCGCCCAGCTCCATGAAGACCTGGGTCCACGGCACGATGAAGATGATTTCCAGGTCGAAGACGATGAACTGGATCGCGATCAGGTAGTAGCGCACGTCGAACTTCATGCGCGCGTCTTCGAAGGCCTCGAAGCCGCACTCATACGGCGACAGCTTTTCCAGATCGGGGCGGCGGGGACCGAGGAATCGACCAACCAGCATCAGCGTAATGCCGATACCGGTGGCAACGATCAGAAACAGCAGAGACGGCAAATATTCGGCCAGCACAGCGATTCTCTCTTGCCTCTGCCGCTGCGCCTGCAGGCGCTTTGGCATGGGGGAGTGGACGGGAATCTGCCTGGCGCCTTGCGCGCCAGACGAACCCGCTTTACTTACAAATGGTGCCCAAGAGGGGACTCGAACCCCTACGACTTGCGTCGCTACCACCTCAAGGTAGTGCGTCTACCAATTCCGCCACCTGGGCAAACGATCACATCAGACTATCTTCCCGATGCGCCGCGTATTGTAACCGGCTTCAGTCTTTCTGGGAGCCTTCCGAAGGCTTTTCTTCACCAGAAACCGAAGATTCCGCCTTAGCCGGCACATTCGCGGCCGGAACCGGGGCTGCCGGGACCGCGTCGGCCTTCGGAACGGCCGGCAGTTCGCCCGCCGGAGCCGCCGGAGCGACCGCCGCCGGGGCGGACATCAGACCCAGATCCTGGTCGGCCGCCGGACGGGTGCCATGACCGGCATACCAGGCCATGAAGAGGCTGATGCCAAAGAACACGACGGCCAGCCACTTGGTCGACTTGGACAGGAAGTTCGAGGCGCCGCGCGCACCGAACACCGTGCCCGAGGCACCGGCACCAAAGCCCGAACCCGCCGCCGCACCCGAGCCACGCTGCATCAGGATCAGCGCGATCATGGCCACAGCGACCAGCACGTAGACGACATTGAGGATCAACATCAGCATTGGAAACCGCCCTCGGACAATACTTCTAGGATTAGTTCGCGGCCGCCGCCCGTGCGATGGCCAGGAAGTCCGCGGCCACCAGGGAGGCGCCGCCGACCAGCCCACCATCGACATCCGGCTGCGCGAACAGTTCCCCGGCATTGTCGGGCTTCACGCTACCGCCGTAAACAATGGGCAGTGAATCAGCGATTCTAGCATCGATACGCGCGACTTCGCCACGGATGAACGCGTGCACCTGCTGCGCCTGCTCCTTGCTGGCGGTACGGCCGGTGCCGATGGCCCAGACCGGCTCGTAGGCGACCACGGCCTTGGCGAAACCGGCCGCGCCGACCAACTCCAGCACTGGTGCCAACTGGCTGGCGATGACCGTTTCGGTCTGCCCGGCCTCACGCTGCTCCAGGGTCTCGCCCACGCACAGCACCGGCACCAGGCCGGCATGCTGGGCGGCGGCGAACTTGCGCGCGACCAGCTCGCTGCTTTCGTGGTGGTACTGGCGGCGCTCGGAGTGGCCGACCAGGCCATAGCGGGCCCCGACCTCGACCAGCATGGCCGCGCAGACCTCGCCGGTATAGGCACCCTTCTCATTACTGCTTACGTCCTGCGCACCGAAGGCCAGGCCGGTCTCGCCGAAGTCCTCGACCAGCTCGCCCAGGTACGGCAGCGGCGGCAGGATCACCACGTCCACCCCCTCCAGCGGCAGCCCGGCGGCCACCTGCCCCAGCAGTTCATTGGCGAATTGACGGCTGCCATGCAGCTTCCAGTTTCCGGCGACGATCTTGCGGCGCATGAGCGGGTGGCTCCTGTGTGAAGTCAGCCGGTCATGATACCCGCTACGGCAAAAATCCGTTTCCGTGTAAGCGGTTACATGGATTTTCAGCCAACGGCGCAGCCCCTCGTGGCGGGGGTGACCGGGTGGGCCTGGCCGGGGTCAGATCCCTTTTCCGCAGGAA
>DQIG01000037.1 GCA_003525885.1 Stenotrophomonas sp. | reverse complement strand
GCCGCCACTGTGGCGGCGCTGGTCGATGCCGATGCACTGTTCATCGCCACCGATATCGACGGCCTGTACAGCGCCGACCCGCGCACCGCGGCAGACGCGCGGCCGTTGCACGACGTGCCGGAACTGAGTGACGAGGTGCTGGCGATGGCCGGTGGCGCCGGCTCGCGCGCCGGTACCGGTGGCATGCGCACCAAGCTGGAAGCGGCGGCGAAGGCCGGTCGCCTCGGCATCGAAACCTATCTGTTCAATGGCCGCAGCGGTGACGTGGTGCGCGCGCTGGCGCAGGACCGCCTGTTCGGTACCCGTATCCACGCCGCGCGCAGTCGTGAGGCGGCCCGCAAGCACTGGCTGCGGCACGCGCCGCTGGTCGAGGGTGCGATCGTGATCGATGCCGGCGCGGCGCAGGCCATGCGTGAGAAGGGCGCCTCGCTGCTGCCCGGTGGCATCACCGGTGCGGAGGGCGTGTTCCGCCGTGGTGACATGGTGCAGGTGTGCTGGAACGCACCACAGGGCCGTGTCTGCGTGGCGCGCGGCGTCAGCCAGTACGCTTCAGATGATGTGCGCCGGATCGCCGGGCGCCATTCGCGCGACATCGAGGCCGTGCTGGGCTACAACTACGGTGGCAGTGTCGTCCATCGCGACGATCTGGTGCTGCCATGACCGGTTTGAAGGACATCCCGATGAGCGAGATCGAAGCGCAGGCGCGTGCCTGCCGTGATGCGGCGCAGATCGTTGCCGGCCTGGACAGCGCGGCCCGACGCACGCTGCTGCTGGCGATGGCACAGGCGCTGGAAGTGAATGCCGGGCTGATCCTGGCCGGTAATGCGCGTGACCTTGCCGCCGCGCGCGACAAGGGCGTTGGCAGTGCCATGCTCGACCGCCTGGCGCTGGACCCGGCACGACTGTTCGCCATGGCCGAAGCCGTGCGTGAGGTCGCCGCGCTGCCCGATCCGGTCGGACAGATCACCCGCGACGATGTGCGTCCAAACGGCATCCGGGTGCAGAAGGTACGCGTGCCGCTGGGCGTGATCGCGATGATCTACGAGGCGCGCCCGAACGTGACCGCCGAGGCGGCTGCGCTGTGCCTGAAGGCGGGCAATGGCGTGATCCTGCGTGGTGGCTCCGAGGCGATTCATTCCAACACGGCCATCGCGCTGGCGCTGGCCGGCGCCCTGCAGGCCAACGGCGTACCGGCCGCGGCGGTGACCGTGCTGACGGATCTGCGCCGCGAAGCCATGCTGGAACTGCTGCAGCTGCATGAGCTGATCGACCTGGCGATTCCGCGGGGTGGCGAAGGGCTGATCCGTTTCGTTGCCGAGCATGCGCGGGTCCCGGTGATCAAGCACTACAAGGGGGTCTGCCACCTGTTCGTGGATGCCAGTGCCGACCTGGGCAAGGCCATCGACCTGCTGGTGGACGGCAAGTGCAGCCGGCCAGCGGCGTGCAATTCGCTGGAGACGCTGCTGGTGCACCGCGGCGTGGCTGACGCGTTCCTGCCGCGCGTGGCGCAGGCGCTCGGCGAGCGTGGCGTGCAGCTGCGCGCCGATGCGCAGGCGCAGGCGCTGCTGCCGGGCAGCACGGCGGCGACCGAGGAGGATTACGCTGCCGAGTTCCTCGACCTGGTGCTGGCCGTGCGCGTGGTCGACGACCTCGATGCGGCCATCGCGCATATCCGCCGCTATACCTCCGACCATACCGAAGTGATCGCGACCGAGGACGCCGGCCACGCCGAGCGCTTCGTCAATGCGCTGCGCTCGGCGGTGGTGATGGTCAATGCTTCGTCACGCTTCTCCGATGGTGGCCAGCTGGGCCTGGGCAGCGAGATCGGCATTTCCACCACGCGCCTGCATGCGTATGGCCCGATGGGCCTGGAAGCACTCACCGTCGAACGATTTGTCGTGCGCGGCGAAGGGCAGACCCGCAAGTAGATCCACGCCATGCGTGGATGCTCTTCGCGGCGGACTCCAGTGCCGACCGATGGCCAGACCCGCTGCTGATGGGTAGATCCACGCCATGTGTGGATGCTCTTCGCGGCAGACCCCGGTGCCGACCAAGGTCGGCACCCACCAGGTTCCATTGCCGACCGATGGGAAGACCCGCCGCTGATGGGTAGATCCACGCCATGCGTGGATGCTCTTCGCGGCGGACCCCGGTGCCGACCGAGGTCGGCACCCACCAGGCCTCGGTGGCACCCACCGGGCTGTCGGGCTACACCACCTCGCGGCGGATGCCGACCGGCCGCGCATGTTCATCCATGTGCAGCGTGGCGGACTTGCAGCCCTTCAGGCGTTCGGCCAGGCCAGTGCTTGCCCCCAGGTCCGCAGCCACTTCGTTGAGGCTGGCCAGCGGCCGCGGCAGGCGCCGCTCGCGGCCACGGAAGCGGGCACGGTTGTACTCGGCCCAGGCGATCAGCAGCACGCTGGCACACAGCAGCATCAGCGGTAGCGCCACCAGCACGTAAGGGTCGAACTGGTTCTGTCGTTCGTACAGCTGCCGCCAGGCCAGCTGGCCGCCGATCAGCCACGAGAGCAGGGTCACCAGTGGCGCCCACAGGTAGAAGTAGAAGCCCCAGAACGCGAGGGTGACGAATCCCCAGGCGGTACGCTGGAAGCGTGGCTGGCGATGCGGCTTGCGGATCATCCGCGAGTCGAAGCGGTTGGACGGGCGTTGAGCGTTCATCGGATCCCCCGGTCAGGGCTGGTCCAGGTGGCGCGCTTGCTGCGACGGCGCAGCAGCGTCTTCGGCAGCGCCACCAGGGTGGTGGAAAGGCTGATCAGCCAGTACGCCATCGGGTACCAGATGACCCAGAAGTAGTTGCGTCCAATCTGTGTTTCGTAACGCCGGTCGATGATCAGGCTGCTGGCGAACTGCAGCAGGCAGACCATCGCCAGGATCACGCCATGCCATTCCGGCAGCAGGCTGGCGATATGCAGCTGCGGCGGCAGCTCGATGAACTTGCCCAGCGCCCACAGCAGCACGATGAACAACATGGTGTAGGCCCAGATCACACTCAGCACATACTCCAGCAGCACGCCCCACATGCGCCGCTCTTTCCAGTGCAGCAGCGAGCGCGCGTGGCGCAGCATCACCTCCACGCCCCCCTGGGCCCAGCGCAGGCGCTGCCGCCACAGGCCCTTGAGTGTCTCCGGCATCAGGATGAAGCACAGCGCATTGGGCTCGTAGCGGATGTCCCAGTGCGCGCGCTGCAGGCGCCAGCTGATGTCGATGTCCTCGGTCACCATGTCATCCGACCACCAGCCGACCTGGTGCAGGGCGGTACGGCGGAAACCGGCGATCACGCCGGAGATGGTGAAGATGCGCCCGTATACCCGCTGCGCGCGCTTGATCATGCCGATGATCGAGGAGAACTCGGCCACCTGCAGGCGGCCGAGCAGGGTGGATCGGTTGCGGATGCGTGGGTTGCCGGTCACCGCACCGACCCGGTTGCCGCTGACCAGGTGCCAGACCATCCAGTGCAGTGCATGCTCTTCCAGCATTGCATCACCGTCGATGCATACCAGGTACTCTGAGCGCGCAGCCAACGCGCCCATGCGTAATGCGTTGGCCTTGCCCAGGTTGCGGTCCAGGTGCAGCACGCGCAGCCGTGGATGCTTTGCCGCCAGCGTGTCCAGCCGTGCGCCGGTGTCATCGCTGCTGCCATCATCGATGGCGATCACTTCATAGTCGGCGGGGTAGCGCTGGGCCAGCGCCGCAGTGAGCGTGTCGTCCAGGTTTTCTGCCTCGTTGTGGCAGGGCACCAGCAGGCTCGCGAAGGGGGGATCGATCATCAAGGGAGGGTCGTTGCGCGGGCGCGAGTGGCGTTCGCGCCGGTAGTAGTAATAGAGGCCGCCCGACATCCAGAAGAACGCCATCACCATCGGGTAGTAGAAGGCGAACTGGAACAGGACCTGCAGCAGCGGGTGCATGTCCATGTCACTTCTCCGGGTACGGGAAGTTGCCGGCGGACATCGCCGCGCGGGCATCGCGGGTGGAGGGCTGGTCGGCGATGAAATCATCCGGGTACCAGGCGAAGTGATGCACGCCCTGCGCCTGCAACTGGCGGATCTGCGCACGCAGGCGTTCGGCGGGAATCGGCTGTCCGTTGCGCCAATCGACGGTCTGCAGCTCGAACAGCGTGTGCTGCAGTTGCGGGTCGTGTGCGCGTACCGCAGCCAGCAATTGATCGAGCCATCTCTCGGGGTGCTTGCTGCCTTCCATCCACGGCATCGCCATCAGCGCAGTCTGGTCGTAGGCCTTGTTGAACAGGTCCAGGCGCTGTGCGAACCAGGCTTCGCTCTGTGGGTGGAGTACTGGCTCGGCATACAGGTTGCGCACCGTTGCCAGTTTCGGCCGCCAGCGCTGCGCGCTGTCGCGCAGGGCCAGGGTGAAGTCGATCAGTGCCTGGGTACGTGCGCTTCCATCCTCACCGGCCGCCAGGGCGGGCAGCTCGGTGTCGCGCAGGTAGCCGTCGTCATGGAACAGCAGGCCTTCGAAGTAGGAATTGACTGCCAGGTCCTCGTAGATGTCGAGCATGATCTGCCTGGCTTTCGGGTTGGTGAAATCCAGCCGGTACATGCCGTCGGCATCGCCGTTGCGGATTGCCAGCGCCTTGCGCAGCACCGGGTCAGGCAGCTCGAAGCCGAGCACTGGCAGCCACGCGTAGACCTTCACGCCTGCGCGGGATTTCAGCTGCCAGGCGACGCGGCTGAACAGGTCCGCCCGCATCGGCATGTGCCGGTTGGGAAAGTACAGCGCATCGGCAGTGTTGTTGCCGTCCGGGTCGGCGAAGGCCTGCAGGTACACGTGGGTGGGGGCGATGCGCTTGACCCGCTCGACCAGCGCATCGAGGTTGCGTGCCTGCTGTGCCGGATCCGGGTCGTACACATCATCCAGGTCGATCTGCAGGGCGCGGATGCCGTCGAGCGCGACATCACGGCGCAGTTCATAGGCCAGGCCTTCCACGGTCGGGTTGTCGCTCACCAGCAATCGCGCCAGCCCGTGCAGGTCGCTGGCCACCGGGGTGCTGCGGCCTTCCAGGTCGAACGAGACCGGCATGCCCAGCTGCTCGGCGATGTCGTTGCTCAACTGGTTGTAGGCAGCGTATGGCCAGACGATGGCGCGCGGGCGCACGCCCAGGTGCTGCTCGATGCGCTGCACGCTGCGCGCGAGATCGGCGCGCAGGCGCTGCTCATACTGCGCTTCAGTCTCGTAGCTGTGCGTGGCCGGGCTGTAGATGCGGGTGACCACGGCGGGCGTTGAATTGCCCTGTGGATTGGCGGGCACGCCGTGGTGCAGGTCGTCGGTGTGGCTGGCCACTTCGATCAGGCCGCTGTCATGCATCTGCTTCAGCTGTGCCCAGGTGACGAAGTCATCGTGGCCGAACGGACGGTAGCCGTAGTCGATGGTTCGGCCCGGCGCCATGTCCACGTAGTCGGTGATCACCGCCACCAGGGCCGGGTAGTGGTAGGCCTGCAGCAGCGGGAATGCCTTGTCGTAGACGCTGCGCAGGCCATCGTCGAAGGTCAGCAGCACCGGTTTCGGAGGCAGCGACGCACGGCCCTGCGAGGCCTCGATCAGCTGCGACAGTGATACCGGGTGGTAGCCATGCGCGCCCAGCCAGTCCAGGTGCGCAGCAAAGTTCTGCGTACTCACGGCATAGGTATCGGCATCGCCCTTGGCGGCCACCTGGTCGCGGATGTCGTGGTAGCTGAGGATCAGCAGCCCGTTGTCGATCGCATCAAGATGCAGGGGCTGCTGTGCGAACGCCGGTGGCGCGAAGGCCAGCAGCAGGAGCACGATCAGTCGCAGGATGCGGGCCATGTCAGTCTCCCCAGCGCAGTGCGGCTTCGAAGCCGATATGGCGCTCGCGATGGCCGTCGTAGACCGGCCGTGACCAGCGCACGCCATACTCGAACACGCGGCCGGGACCCAGCTGCCACTCGTGCATGTAGGACACCGACGGCACCAGCGCACTGCCGAAGCCGTCCTGCCAGTAGTCGCCCAGCGAGACGGTCAGCCGGTGCCGGAAGTGGCGCTCGTAATGCCGCCACAGCTGCTGGTCGATGCGCAGGCCGATCTCGACCATGCGGTCGCGCTTCGGGTTGAAGTAGGGCGCATCATCGCGGCTGCCGCGACTGGTGTAGGCACTGGCCAGGCCATCGATCAGCCAGCGTGGGCGGGTCAGCAGGCGCTGTTCAAGGCTGGTGCTGAACAACTCGCGATGGTTGCCATCGTCGTAGCGGAAGCGGCTGGCGCCGAACATCCAGTGGGTGAGCTCGCTGCGCCGGTAGTCCACCTGTGCGCTCACGCTGTCGGCGGTGATGCCGGCCGCACGCGCCTGCATCGAGGCGTCCGGATCATTGCGCGCGGCCACCACGCCGGCATGCCAGTAATCGTTGAACTGCCAGCCGATGCCGGCACGCAGTCCGGTATCTCCGATGTGGTCGTTGGCGCGCAGCACCGCTGCTTCTGCATCCAGCTGCCCGAAGCGGTAACGCACACCCGCACCGAGCCACAGCGGGTTGATGCGCTGGTCCTGGAAGTCGGTTGAGCGCCGGTCGGCGAGGGCGAACAACCGCCAGCGGTCGTCGAGGATCGGTGTCTCCACTTCCACGCCGTAGTGGCGATCATTGTTGCCCAGCGGCGAGGTGCCACCGCCCCCGGAGCTGCGGCCGAGGTCGGTCCATGCCTTCAGCTGCCAGCCGCGATGCGCGCGCCAGGCCTGGTCCATGCGTTCGACTGCCGGTTGGGTGGGGTAGCGCGTGATCAGGTCATCGTGCAGTGGCCGCGCCAGGTCGTCGCGCTGCAGGGCGACGTAGGCCTCTTCCATGCCCAGCCGCGGTTCGATGTCACGGGGATCCAGCGCGTGCGCCATCTGCTGCCGCTGCAGCGCCATGCGTGGCCAGCCACGCATCATGTAGACGCTGCCCAGCGCACTCTGCAGTCCTCCGTTGCCGGGTGCGATGTCCACCATCGATTCCAGGTCGTGCTGCGCGGTGCCCAGGTCGCCGCTGTAGGCGCGTACCATCGCCAGATTGAGATCGGCCTCGTAGCGTGACCAGTTCGCGTACGGTGACTTGCCGTTGCTCCAGCGCCACGCCGGCTCCTTGTCACGCCATGCCTGCAGCAGGTCGATCGCCTTTTCCTGCTGCTCGCTTTCCAGGTAGGCGTAAGCCAGTTCCGAATGCGAGGCGTCGCGCGTTGGATCGCCGGCGACGGCTGCCTGCAGCACCGGAATGGCTTCCTCCGGGTGCAGGGTGCCCATCAACGAATCGCCCACTGCGGGCAGCACGTAGTCGGGCAGGGTGTGGCCTTCGGCCTGCAGTGCCCGTGCTTCCTCGCGGACCTGCACATGGCGCCCCAGCCGGTTGAGCAGGATCAGCCGGTCCATGCGGATGCGCAGGGGTGCCTGCGAGGGTGGGGTGCCTTCGCCGCCGAGGTAGCGCTGCATGCGGGCCAGGGTTGATTCGGCTTCTTCCAGGCGGCTGTCCTCGCTGCTGCTGTAGGCCAGGCTCCAGACCACCAGCTTGGCCAGGTAGTCGCCTTCCAGCCGCTGTTTCTGGGCATCGTCGAACAGCTGCGGGCGCTGCTGGTAAAGCTCCCACGCGCGCCAGGCGTTGCCGATGTCGCCCAGGGTCAGCACGCGCAGCTTGAACAGCAGGTCGTCGTTGGGTTGCTGCTGGCTCGCGCGCTCGATCGCGCCGAGCGCATCCAGCCAGCGGGCCTGGTCGCGGTAGCGACCGATCTCGGCCAGGGCCGCCTCGCGGTCGGGCGGGGCAGCACTGCTGGCCCAGGCCAGGGCGGTGCAGGCAAGGCCGACGCAGAGCGCCAACCGGCGGTGGACAACCATTGGGGACCCCCTTGGCTTCCGAACCAGACAACCTGAAAAATGTGACGCACATCACATGCCAGATTTTGGGATGGCCGTGGCCTGCGTCACTCCCTTCGTGCATGCCCGTCCCATCAGGACGGATACAACCCGGACAGCGACCTGCAATGTCTGTCTGAAGCGAAAGTCCCCCGCACACCGAGTGGTGTCCCGGGCGGCGGTGCCGCCCCCATGCCCGATGCCGGCACGCGGCAAGGATGGGCATTCACCGGCACTATCCGCCCGGAATTGTCAGTCCGGCGTCAAGACGCACGTGAAGGCGGGTCGGCAGTTGTCGAGGCCGGCAGGCGGCCCCGGCCGGTTACCAGAGATCTTCCAGTTTGCGCGGTTTGCAGGCCACCCACGAAGCGCACAGCATCAGCGTGGCACAACCGAACAGGAAGCTGAACGGAACTGTCCAGCCGTCGCTGACGGTATGCAGCCAGCCGACCAGGAACGGGCCAAGGCAGCTGAAGCTGTAACCCACGCCCTGCATGAAGCCCGACAGCGCGGCCGAGCCGGTCGGGGTACGGGTGCGCAGGTTGATCAGGGTCAGTGCCAGCGGGAAGGTGGACGGGCCCACACCGAGCAGGCAGGCCCACAGCAGTGGCGCCTTCATGGGGGCCAGCAACAGGCCGGTGAAGGCGATCACGAACGAGAAGAAGCCGATCAGCACCAGCGGGAACGGGTTCTGCATGCGTACCGCCATCGACGGGATGACCAGTGACGGCAGCAGGCCCAGTGCCGAGAACACGGCCACCATCACGCCACCGAACGCAGGCGTGCCACCGGCCTCGACCACGATGCGCGGCAGCCAGGTGAACATCGAATAGGTCATCAGCGAGGTCATGCCGAACATCAGCGTCATGCTCCAGCCCAGCGACGTGCGCCAGACCTTGCCGTGCGGCTGTGCGGTGGGATCGGTGGCGTCGGCCTGCGGCTTCGGTGCGCGCCTGGCCAGCACCAGCCACGGCAGCGC
>DQIG01000036.1:40030-40510 GCA_003525885.1 Stenotrophomonas sp. | reverse complement strand
TCGGCCAGCAGCACGTCCAGCGCCGGCGCCACGTGCTCGGGGCGGATCGCCTCGAAGCGCGGCAGGCCGGAAACATCGAGCAGGGGGTTGGCAACGGTCACGGCAGATCTCCAGGGTACGGGCCCGGCAGGCGGGCAGCCCTGTAGATATGGCGCTGGCAGGCGTGGCTGACAAGGGGGGCACTGCATTCACATCGGCCTTACGCTCGCGCCCCGAAGCTCTGGCTGCGGGGGAGTCCGCAGCGGTAGGTACCGAACGAGGCCCCACATGGAAGGTCTGGCTGCAGTTGCATCCACCACACCGGCGCGGTCGCTGGCACTGTCCGCCAGCCCGGCCGAACTGACCTGGATCGCCGCGCTGTGCGATGCCGGCGACGACGCCCCGCGCCACCTGCAGCAGCTGCAGGCGGTGCTGCAGCAGGGGGGCACGTTCAATGACGCTCAGGAGTGGTACCCCTTCGAAGTGGTCGAGCGCGGCGCC
>DQIG01000036.1:39628-39877 GCA_003525885.1 Stenotrophomonas sp. | reverse complement strand
GAAGTGGTCGAGCGCGGCGCCAGCCAGCTGCAGCTGGGCCACGAGCGCGAGTTCGTGATCTGCGTGCTGCTGTGGCTGCAGGCCCTGGCCCAGGGCCGCGCCAGCATCCTGGACCCCAGCCTGCACCTGGATGACCGCGCGATGGACATCGAGGCGTTGCCTGATGCACTGCGCGATGCAGTGCTGGATGCGTTCACCGCGGCGGGGTATTGAGACGCCCTCGTGACCGCCGGGCCATGCCCGGCGACA
>DQIG01000036.1:39186-39477 GCA_003525885.1 Stenotrophomonas sp. | reverse complement strand
CGCCGGGCCATGCCCGGCGACAACGTCGACCGGCTACAACGCTTCCAGGCTGCACCACGGCAGCTCGGGCAGCCCCTGCCCGGCCACTGCCGCCGCCAGCTGCGCATCGGCACCGTCGACATCGATGCCCTGGCGCGCGTACCACGCCGGGTCGTAATAGCTCTGCGCATAGCGCTCGCCGCTGTCGCACAGGATGCTGACGATGCTGCCCTGGTGGCCCGCCTCACGCATCCACTGTGCGGCCTGCAGCACGCCGATGAAGTTGGTCCCGGTCGAGCCGCCGACACGGCG
>DQIG01000036.1:38719-39021 GCA_003525885.1 Stenotrophomonas sp. | reverse complement strand
GGCGGCCGAGCTGGCGGCTGACATGCCGCATCGCGGCCAGGCTCAGTGCGTCGGGTACCTTCACCATCGCATCGACGCTGGTCGGGATGAAGCTCGGCTCCACACGTGGCCGGCCGATACCTTCCACACGCGAACCGCCGCTGCAGGTCAGGCCACGCCAGTCCTGCTCACCGGCCACGGCGGCCTGGTAACCGTCAAAGAACACCGACACTTCCGGGTCCGCGCACAGGATGCGGGTGTCGTGCCGGCGGTAGCTGACATAGCGGCCCAGCGTGGCGGCGGTGCCGCCGGTGCCCGGGCTG
>DQIG01000036.1:38425-38571 GCA_003525885.1 Stenotrophomonas sp. | reverse complement strand
GGTGCCGCCGGTGCCCGGGCTGCACACGATCCATTCAGGAACCGGGCTCGGTTCTTCGGCCATCTGCTTGAAGATGGATTCGGCGATGTTGTTGTTGGCACGCCAGTCGGTCGCCCGCTCGGCATAGGTGAACTGGTCCATGAAGT
>DQIG01000036.1:29470-38278 GCA_003525885.1 Stenotrophomonas sp. | reverse complement strand
TAGGTGAACTGGTCCATGAAGTGACCGCCGGTTTCGCGGGCCAGCTTTTCCGAATCACAGTTGAGGTCACAGGCACGTTCGACCAAGTGGCAGCGCCCCCCATGGAACTCGATCGCGGCGATCTTTTCAGGCGAGGTGGTGGCCGGGATCACCGCAATGAACGGCAGGCCGAGCAGGCGCGCGAAGTAGGCTTCGGACACCGCCGTCGAGCCACTGGACGCCTCGATCACCGGCCGTCCTTCGCGCAACCAGCCGTTGGTCAACGCGTACAGGAACAGCGAGCGCGCCAGCCGGTGCTTGAGGCTGCCGGTGGGATGGCTCGACTCATCCTTCAGGTACACATCGATGCCCTCGAACCCGGGCAGTGCCAGCGGGATCAGATGGGTATCGGCGGAACGGTTGAAATCGGCTTCGATCTTGCGGATGGCGGCGGCCACCCATTCACGCTGCGACATGGCGGGCAATGCTCAGAACGGAACGGTGCGATCGGCCATTGTACGTCGCGGTGCCGTCAGGTGCGGGCCGGTAGAATGAAGCCATCCGGCCGGCAACGGCCCTGTCTGAAGGACCTCCCCCATGACCATCCCCGCCCTGCGCGATGTCCCCGGCGTCGCCGCCCAGGCCCCGGCCGAAACCACCGGCTTCGTGTTCAACCACACCATGCTGCGGGTCAAGGACATCACCGCCTCGCTGGACTTCTACACCCGCGTGCTCGGCTACCAGCTGATCGACAAGCGCGACTTCCCGGAGGCCCAGTTCAGCCTGTACTTCCTGGCCTACGTCCCGGCCGGCACGGTGGTGCCGGAAGACGACTCCCAGCGCCGCGTGTGGATGGCTGGCCTGCCGGGCGTGCTGGAACTGACCCATAACCACGGAACCGAAGCCCAGGACGGCGCGGTCTACCACGACGGCAACAGCGACCCGCGCGGCTTCGGCCACATCTGCGTGTCGGTTCCGGACATCGAGGCCGCCTGCCAGCGCTTCGAAGACCTCGGCGTAGCCTTCCAGAAGCGCCTGACCGACGGCCGCATGAAGAACCTGGCCTTCATCAAGGACCCGGACGGCTACTGGGTCGAGATCATCGCCAACTGACAAAAAGGGGGGACGGAGGGGATTAAGTCGTTTCTGGCACTATTGGGCTGGAAGCGACTTAATCCCCTCCGTCCCCTTTTTTGCGAGGTTCGTATGGAAACGATGGAATTGCACCGCGGCCGTCTGATTGACCACCTGCAACTGGTGGTACGTGACCTGGCCGCCAGCCGCCGCTTCTACCAGGCGGTGTTCGACTCCATCGGCGTGCCACTGGGCGGCGAAGGGCCGGACTTCTTCTGGGCCGACGAACTGTTCATTTCCAGCGCCAGCAGCGAGGCCGCCGCCGGCCAGCTGACCGGCCGCCATCATCTGGCCTTCCAGGCACGCGACAGCGCCACCGTCGATGCCTTCCACACTGCAGCCATCGCCGCCGGCGGCACCGACAACGGCGCGCCGGGCGAACGCCCCTACCATCCGGGCTACTACGGCGCCTTCGTGCTCGATCCGGATGGCAACAACATTGAAGTGGTCTACCACGGTCCGGCCCGCTACAGCGCCGACTCGGTGAAGGTCACTTTCTGATTTCACCGATGCCGTAACGAAGAAGCCGGGCAATGCCCGGCTTCTCTGCTTCCAGCACTGCAGCCCTCAGTGGGCGGCCATGTAGATGTCCTGAAGCACGGCCTTTTCCAGTTCCAGCTCGCCCAGCAGGTTCTTCACGATATCGCCCAAGCTGAGGATGCCGACCAGGCGGGTGCCTTCAGTGACCATCAGATGGCGACGCCGCGAGTACGTCATCAACGACATGGCCTGTTTCAGCGTGGCTTCCGGCGCAATGCCCTCCAGACCAGTGGACGGCAGGCTGGAAATCACCCGGCGGCCGGCCTGCGGGCCGTCGTCGGCCAGGGTACGCACGATGTCCTTTTCGGAAATGATGCCCACCGGGGCATCGTCCTTCATCACCACCAGCGCAGCGATCCTGTTCGCGCTCATCTTGTGGGCGGCGGCACCGATCGTGTCTTCGGCATCGATGGTGATGACAGCTTCTTTCTTGGATTGCAGGAGTTCGCGGACGTTCATTCTTGTTTCCTGGTACAGGTCACTGAAGTCAAAAAAGTGTGCTCTTCCGATACGCCCCCTCCCCGGGAACAGACCTTTCAGCGCACGTCTGGCGCACCCGTCTGCCGCTTGGAATGGCTCGGCATACGACGTGCTGCAACGCGAACGAGGTGGGCTCAACCGCTCAACCCGAACCTCGGTCAAATCGATTCTACGACTGCGACCATCGGTCACTACCGGCATCGATAGGACAGTTCGTCGTAGGAACCCACTGACGATCCAGAGAATGGCACCGTGGCTGAAACCGACGCTGAATGCGTCGATATCTGCGCACTCAAGATCCCGCGCTCCGCGCCGAGAGGCCGGACAAAATCATCCGTCCGTGTTCCACTTCCGCCGTGAGCGCGCCGCTTGATCGGCGTGAAAGGGAGGCACGGCAACCGATCCGGGCAGATCGACTCTCGCGCCGCAGCGCCCCTCGCGCATCCAAAAGGAAAAGAATTGCGCACCCTGCCTTGACAGCCCTACATGGCACAGGTACTTAACGCTCATAACAGGATGTTCATGAGCCATACATATGGAATTGGACAAAAACCGGCACAACGCCGATGTGGCACCCCGCGCTTCACAAAGCGCGCTGTCGTCTTTGCTCAGGCGCTTCTGGCGGGATTTCATCGGACACCGGAAGGCATCCGTAACGCTGGCGGCGAGCCTGATGGTCCTGTCGGTGCTGCTCCAGTTGCCTGTTCCGCTGCTGACGATGCACATCATCGATGTCGTTGTCGAAAAGCGCGCTTTCAGCATCGTCAACCAGCTGGGAATGGCATTGGTTGCGCTCATCCTGCTTCGCCACGCGTTCTCCTACATCAATGAAAGCGTCACTCTCACGCTGAAGGAGTCGATCATCGTCGACGCGCAATCGACGCTGTTCCGGCACCTGCAGTCACTCCCGCTCAAGTTCTTCGCCAACAAGCACTCGACCTACCTGCAGTCCCGCCTCATGAACGATGCGCGCGCCGTCGAAGGCGCGCTGGTCAGGAACTTCGTGACCATCGCGGTCAATGCCCTGACCTTCGTCGTCGGCGCCGCGATCATCCTTTACCTGCAGCCCCGAATGGGCCTGGTGCTGCTGCTCACCATCATTCCATTCGGCTGCATTCGTCTTTTCACCAACCAACGCATGCGCTCGCTCAGCGCGGACATGCAGGAACAACAGGCGGCCACATCCGCAGCGATCAGCGAGCGCCTGGCCGGTGTAGCCACCATCAAATCGCTCGGCCAGCAGAACAGCCAGGCCGAACTGATGGCGCAGCGCCTGGAAACGCTCAAAGGCGTCTACGTGCGGACCAACTGGTTCGGCGTCGTCAGCGGCATCGGCACCAGCCTGGTCACCTCGCTCAGCACGGCTTTCGTACTGTGGTACGGACTGCACCTGGTAACACAAGGCGAGATGTCGCTCGGCCAGGTCGTCGGCATTCTTTCGCTGATGAACTTCCTGTATGCCCCGGTCAACGCGTTGGTTGCCGCCAACATCGGCATCCAGCAGGCGGCCTCTGCGGTGCAGCGGATCTATGAGTTCCTCGACGAAGAACCCGAGCACGCTCATGGAGAGACCTTCAGGCTCTCCCAGGGACGGGTCGAATTCCGCGCCATCGACTTCGCCTACAAACCCGAATCCAAGGTATTCCAGGATTTCAGCCTGACCATCGCTGGGCGCGAAACGATCGCCCTGGTCGGCCATTCGGGCGCAGGGAAAAGCTCACTGGTCCGCCTGCTGCCACGACTCAATGAGATCCAGGCAGGACAGATACTGATCGATGGATCCGACATCCGCAGTGTCGCGCTTCCAGATCTGCGGGCAGCCATCGGTATTGTCGAGCAGCAAGCGTTCCTGTTCACCGGAAGCATCCTGGACAACATCCGGCTCGGACGGCCGATGGCAACACAGGAAGAAGTGGTCGCCGCTGCACGCAATGCCAATGCCCACGACTTCATCAGCAGCCTCCCTCAAGGCTACGAGACATGCGTAGGTGAGCGTGGGCTCACCCTGTCGGGCGGCGAGTGCCAGCGGATCGCACTCGCCCGCATGTTCCTGCGTGACCCCCGGATCCTCATCCTCGATGAGGCGGTATCGGCGCTGGATTCGCAGTCGGAGGAAGCCATCCAGCGAAGCCTGCAGTCGCTGTGCCGGGGCAGGACAACCATCATCATCGCCCATCGCCTGTCGACCCTGATGCTGGCCGACAGGATCGTCCTCATCGAGAAGGGCGTGCTGGTCGAAGAGGGAACCCACGAAGAACTCATCGCCTCGCAGGGGGCATACGCTCGCTTGTTCCTGCAGCAGTTCCAGTCGCAGCACGCCCACGGGAAAGACCCCATCGGAATGGAAACGACCTGAGAGGATCGACAATGAACATGGTGATGCTCCCCCCCCGCGTCCGCATGTGGAATCGGGATGGCTGGTACCTCTACTTCGACCCGCACAACTTCAAATGGGTGCGGGTGAACGATTCCGGCCACTTCATCCTGACCCGGTTGCAGCTGTATCGGACCACCGAGGACATCATCAGCGAGATCGTCGAGCGCTTCGGCATGACCGAGGACATTGCGCGCACGGCGGTGCATCAGTTCGTTGACGATCTTTCCAGCGTCGGCTTCCTGCACCACGACGAGTACGACGAAGGCGAACGGCCGACCTTTGGTCCTCGTGCCTTCGCACACACGGTGTACATGCACCTCACCAACAACTGCAACCTCAAGTGCCCGTACTGCTACAACAAGAGTGATCGGGAGTACAAGATCAAGATGGAGAAGCAGGGCAGGATCGCTTCGATCCTGACCACCGACGAGAGCAAGGCGCTGATAACCCGGCTGGTCGAGAACGGCGTCAAGCACCTGGTCTTCACCGGTGGCGAGCCACTGATGAGACCAGACGCGCTGGAACTGTTCGAACACGCCAGATCGCTGAGCAGCACGCTCAAGATCGAGGTTCTTACCAATGGCATCCTGATCAAGGATGCGGTTGCCGAAAAGCTCTGCGAGTTCGTCAACATGGTCACCATCAGCCTGGATGGGCATGAACGGCACATGCATGAGCGCTACCGGGGACGCAACACGTTCGCACCGACGATCCGCGGCATCCGCAAGCTGGTTGAGGTTCGCAAGCGGCGCGGCAAGCCCGGCCCACGCATCTCGCTGGTGCCTGCGCTGACCGACAAGAACATCGGTTTCATGAAGGAGATCTACGAGTTCGCGCTCGATGATCTAGGTGTTGACGGCCTCGCTCCGATCCTGTTCCAGGCCGGCGATCACCAGGAACTGAGCATCCAGCAGATCCCCACCCTGGCCGAATGGGGACTCGCCCAGAACCGTACCCGGGACTATCTGCGAGGCCGTACGCCGCAACCGGTGAAGACCGCGCCCCCATCCCCCGTCGTCCCGCGCAACCACTGTGGCGTGGGCGAAGGTGAGTTCAGTGTTGATCCGGCGGGATTCGTATACCCGTGCCAGACGATGCATTTCGACCAGTTCATCTGCGGAAACGTCAGGGAGCTGGATATCAAGGAGATCTACGACACATCGCCCGTCATGCGTCGCGTCAGGACGGCGGTCGTCGACAATCTGGATGTCTGCAGGCATTGCGACGTCAAGTACTTCTGCAACGGCGGATGCAGGTCTACCGCCTTCAATGTCTATGGTGAGTTCGAAAAGCACAACGAACTCTACTGCAGGCATCTCGAGAAGCTTGCCGTCGACCGCATGTGGGCAAACTGCGAGTTGCCGCTTCACGCCACGGAAGGTGTCTGTGCGTAGTGCCGTGAGCCCGTGTTGCGGTTAAAGGCGGGCCGTGCATGTGCACGGCTCATGGTTGTACACAACGAAGGAGAAAACAGCATGTTCAATCCTCAGGTGTTTACCGGTACGCAGGACCTGCAGGCAGCTGCAGGCGCATGTGGTTGCGGCTGTGCATGCAGCGGCGGCGGCGCGGGTGGTGGCAGCGGCAGCGGTGATGACTCGATGCAGCAGCTGTAAAGCCGGCTGAAAATCCCCCCTTGAGCCGATGCTCAAGGGGGGATCCTGACAACGCACCAGAAAATTCCACTTGGGACATCGCATGAAACGCCATGTTCACCTGATGGGAATCGTCCTTGCCGTGGCAGCCATGAGCGCCTCGGCAGCGCCCCATTCAACATTCACGCCCTCGGCCGGATTCTCGATCACCGATGGCACGCTTTATCGTGGCAAGGCCGCGATCGCCAGCCATTTTTCCATCTCCAGAACCGAGATCGGGTACCTCTTTGTCTATGTCCCGCAGTTCGGCCTGATCACGCTTTCAACCAGCACGTTCCCCGGGGCCCAGGCGCACGGGCGTATTGAGAACCAGACGCTTCGATTCAATGCCGACGGTGAGGCTTTTGTCCTGACCAGCCAGTCCCCCCTGCTGGCTTCCGGGGAGACCGTGGCGTGGGTCGGCGTGGACAGGACCTTCGCCCTGCGTGGAAAGCGTGCCGTTGTCGCCTATGGCGACAACCCCGGCATACCGTACGACTGGCCCATGCGTGAGGTTGCGCGCAAGTAGCTGAGGCAGCCGGTGACGCAGCGGGGCATGAGGAACTCTCTCCGCCGCACATCTGCCCATGCCTGCATCAGAGAAGTTCTTCATCAGACAGGACGGATTCCATGGGATCGAATGCACTTGAAAGCGTGAGCAGTCACTCGACGCAGGACATCATCGTCGAAGGCCCGCTGCTGAGCGAACTGCGCGGAAGCGGCTGCGGAGGCCTCGCCGGCTACCTCAGCGCCGGCGGCTACGATGCCCTGGCCCTGGCCATGCGAGGGGGCGCTGCGGATGCATTGGCACGCCTGGCTGCATCCGGCCTGCGCGGACGGGCGGGCGGTGGCTTTCCCACTGCAGTGAAGTGGAAGCAGGTCCGTGACAACAGCGCACCAGCGCGCTTCTTTGTCTGCAATGCCAATACCGGCCAACTGGGCGGCGGCAAGGAATCCGCACTGATCAGGCTGAATCCGCACGCTGTCATCGAGGCTGTTGCACTTGCGGCAAGTATCGTGGGCGCGCAGGTCGCCTTCATCCACCTCGGGCAGTCGCTTGAGCACGAGCAGCAACTACTGGAGGCTGCTGCACAGGAGGCACGCATGCAGCAGCTCCTGGATCCAGCAGCCTGTGACATCCGAATCCAGCGGTCTGAAAGTGGCTATCTGGCGGGGGAGGAAACCGCACTTCTGGAGCTGCTCGAGGGCCGACCAGGCCGTCCACGTGGCAAGCCAGCGATGCCGACTCGCAGCGGTTTCCAGAAGCAACCCACGGTAGTGAACAATCTCGAGACCGTTCTGCAGGCCCTGCTGGCCATCCGGCTCGGTCCTGAGCAGTTCCGTGCAGTCGGCAGCCGGTACGCCAGTGGAACAACCATCTTCAGTGTTGTCGGGGATGTGGCCCGCCCGGGACTATATGAGCTTCCACTGGGCACTGCGCTCGGCTCGCTCATCCATGAACACGCCGGTGGCATCTCCGGGGACGGCTCCCTTAAGGCAGCACTTGTCGGCGGCACGAGTGGAACGGCGGTCGGAGCGGAACACGCGGACCTGCAACTGGACTATGACAGCCTGGCCGGCATCGGCGGCAGCCTCGGCAGCGGGGTCATCATCGTCCTGTCCGATAGAACCTCGATGGTGGGTGTCGCACGCGACCTCGCCAGGTTCTATCACCAGAACTCCTGCGGCAAGTGTGCTCCCTGCAAGGATGGAACGCGGCGCGCCTATCACATGCTGGACAACCTTGATCGGGTTGATGAGAGCGCGACCGACTGGCAACTTTCGGTGGAACCCATCAGCTCCCGGAAGATCCCGATGCTGCTGGTCAACGCCGCACCTCCCAAACGTGCAAGCATCAGCTATACCGATTCAGGGATCGGGCTGGAGAAGATCCGACTGATCTGCACCTGGTACTCCACCCGGGGTGATTGCCATCACCCAACGGAGTCCTCGCGCATGCTGCAGAGCCTGCTGGATGGATTCACCGATGAGTTTGAAAGGGAACGCGCGGCACCGGCAATGGACCAAGATGCGATGCTCTCGACGATGCCGGCAAGCTGACCCTTGGAAGCGACCCAACGGATGGGCCTGGCCGTGTGGCCGCGCCCAGGTGCGACACTTGGAGACGATGTGTGCTTGCCTACTATGTGAATCTGGCCCTACGCAGCTTCAAGCGCAACAAGGGCCTGACGATGTTGATGATTGCGGCCATCGGAGTGGGTATCGGCGGCTCGATGACGGCGCTGACGGTCTTCTCCGCCCTGTCGGGAAACCCCATCCCGGCCAAAAGCGAGCGCCTGTTCTATCCACAGCTCGATCCCCGCCCAAAGAGCGATCAGGCCGCTGATGGGGAGCCGGCCGAACAATTGACCCGATTCGATGCAGAAGCCCTGCTCCGCGATCGCAAGGCTGACCGCCAGGCGGTGATGGTTGGCGGCAGTGTGGCCGTAGAGCCGGAGGCCTCCCATATCCGGCCATTCATTGTCGACGCACGGTACACCTCGGCAGACTTCTTCCCCATGTTCGAGGCCCCCTTCCGGTATGGCGGGGGCTGGAGCGCCACCGAAGACCAGGGCCGGGCGCAGATTGCGGTCATCTCCAAGGCCCTGAACGAAAAACTGTTCGGCGGTTCCGACAGCACCGGCAAGAGCCTGCTGGTTGCCGGCC
>DQIG01000036.1:27429-29301 GCA_003525885.1 Stenotrophomonas sp. | reverse complement strand
CGGCCGCCGGTTCCAGATCATCGGCGTTCTTGACCAATGGCGGCCGATGCCGAAGTTCTACGACATGACCAACGATCGCTTCAGCGACGTGGAGCAGGTCTTCGTGCCGTTCTGGACCGCACTTTCGCTGAAACTGGGTATCCAGGGCAGCATGAACTGCTGGGGCGACGTCAGCGCGGATCCAGAAGGCGCGCAGGCTCTCAATGCGCCATGTTCCTGGCTCCAGTACTGGGTCGAGCTTCCGACCGCTGAACGCGCACAGGCCTATCAAAGGTACCTGCAGAGCTACTCCGAGCAACAACGGGCGGCCGGGCGATTCCAGCGCCCCAGCAACGTCAGGTTGCACAACGTCATGGACTGGCTGGACCAGCGCGGTGCGGTGCCTGCCGATGTGCGCCTGCAGCTCTGGGTGGCCCTGGGCTTCCTGCTCGTATGCCTGCTCAACACGGTGGGCCTGCTGATGGCAATGTTCATGCGACGCGCGCCTGAAATCGGCGTCCGCCGCGCACTGGGCGCTTCTCGTCGGGACATATTCCGGCAATTCCTGGTCGAGGCCGGGACCATCGGTCTGGTTGGCGGTGGCGTCGGGCTGCTGCTCGCCAACATCGGCCTGTGGGCGGTTCGCCATCAATCCCACAGCTATGCATCGGAAGTGCACATGGGCATGTCGATGCTGCTTGCAACCTTCGTACTTTCGGTTTCAGCAAGTCTGGCTGCAGGCATTTTCCCTGCATGGCGAGCAATGCAGGTAAGTCCTTCGGTGCAGGCAAAGCTGCAATAGGAGAACTGCGGCGGTGCATTCCCGTGCCTGCACCATGAACCGCCTGACGCATCCAGCCGTAACGTCGCACCCTTCTGTTCCGGAGATTCCATGAGTATCGGCCCCATCCTCTCCAGTCTCAAACGCAACAAGATCCAGGCGGTTCTGATCATTCTCGAGATCGCGCTCAGCTGTGCGATCGTCTCCAATGCGACCTTCATGATCAGCCAACGGTTGGAGCGCATGGAGCGGGCGACTGGCTTGGCCGACGACCAGGTCGTGCGGATCAATGTCGCGGGTATTGGCGAGAGTGAGAACCCCGGAGCGCAGGTGCGGCAGGATCTGGCGGAGTTGCGCTCGATCGCCGGCGTCAAGGCCGCCACCAGCCTGAATCATGTTCCGTTCGACAATTCCGCCTGGAATGGATCGGTTCGGCTGGATCGAAACCAGCGCGGCCCCAGCCTCAACGTCGCCATGTACCTGGGCAAGGATCTGCTCGATACCCTTGGACTCACGCTGGTGGAAGGACGGGATTTCTCTCCCTCTGAATACGTCGACTGGGAACAGTTCAATAGCGGTGGCCCGGCGCTGCGCGTGCCATCGGCCATCATCACCCGGGACGTGGCGGAGAGGCTGTTTCCCGGACAGAGTGCCATTGGCAAGGAAATCTACGCGTGGAACCCCGACAATTCTCCACACCGCATCGTCGGCGTAGTCGAACGCCTGATCCGGCCAAACGACAATGGCGGCATCGAGAATGCCGGCTTCTCGCTGTTGCTGCCGATGAAGGATCTGACGATGGGCCGGTTCGCGCTCCGGACCGATCCGTCACAGCGTGAGGCGGTCGAGAAGGCCGCAATCGCAGCGCTCGAACGCAGCAGCAACCGTCGCGTCATCATGGAGCATGCCGCCTTCACCGACGTGATGCGGCAGTACTACCAGAAAGATCGTGACATGGCGTGGTTACTGGCCATACTCATGATGGGGCTGCTGGCGATCACCGCGCTGGGGCTGTTTGGAATCGCCAGTTTCTGGGTCTCGCAACGGACCCGCAGCATCGGCATCCGGCGCGCGCTCGGCGCAACCCGCAGACAGATCCTGCGCTACTTCCA
>DQIG01000036.1:26887-27280 GCA_003525885.1 Stenotrophomonas sp. | reverse complement strand
GACAGATCCTGCGCTACTTCCAACTGGAGAATTTCCTGTTGGTGAGCATCGGCATTGCGCTGGGCATGATTGGCGCCTACGGAATCAATCAGGTGCTGATGAGCCACTACGAGCTGGATCGCCTGCCTGCGCTCTATCTTCCCGTCGGCGCGGCGCTGCTGCTGCTTATCGGCCAGCTGGCGGTATGGTCGCCCGCGCGACGGGCATCCTCGGTAGCACCCGCCGTTGCCACTGGCGGCTTCTGAGGCACAACCGGCAGTGAAGACGCTGTCGCCTGCGCCGTGCCTTCATTGATCACCGTTGCCGGTTTCAACCCTGTACCTGCGCAGGCTCCTGGAAGCCTGCGCAGTTGCCGATGCCCGCGCGGCGCCTTACTCCACCGTCACGCTCTTG
>DQIG01000036.1:26419-26738 GCA_003525885.1 Stenotrophomonas sp. | reverse complement strand
TTACTCCACCGTCACGCTCTTGGCCAGGTTACGCGGCTTGTCCACGTCGGTGCCGCGCGCCAGCGCGGTGTGGTAGGCCAGCAGCTGCACCGGGATGGTGTGCACGATCGGGCTGAGCACGCCGGCATGGCGCGGCGTGCGGATCACATGCACGCCTTCGGACTCGTTGAAGTTGCTGTCCTGGTCGGCGAACACGAACAGCTCGCCACCACGGGCACGTACTTCCTGCATGTTCGACTTCACCTTCTCCAGCAGGCTGTCGTTGGGGGCGATCACCACCACCGGCATGTCCTCGTCCACCAGCGCCAGCGGGCCATGC
>DQIG01000036.1:25943-26267 GCA_003525885.1 Stenotrophomonas sp. | reverse complement strand
CCAGCGCCAGCGGGCCATGCTTCAGCTCGCCTGCCGGGTAGGCCTCGGCGTGGATGTAGGAGATCTCCTTGAGCTTGAGCGAGCCTTCCAGCGCAATCGGGTAATGCAGGCCACGGCCGAGGAACAGCGCGCTGCTCTTGCGCGCGAAGCGCTCGGCCCAGGCGGCGATCTGCGGTTCCATGTTCAGTGCGTGCTGCACGCTGCCCGGCAGGAAGCGCAGCTGCTCCAGGTAGTCCGCTTCCTGCGCCGCGTCGATGCGGCCATGCAGCTTGCCCAGCACCACGGTCAGCTGGAACAGTGCGGCCAGCTGGGTAGTGAAGGCCT
>DQIG01000036.1:0-25776 GCA_003525885.1 Stenotrophomonas sp. | reverse complement strand
GCCTTGGTCGAGGCCACGCCGATCTCGGCGCCGGCACGCGTGTAGCAGACCAGTTCGCTGGCACGCGGAATCGCGCTTTCCGGCACGTTGCAGATCGACAGCGTGTGCTTGTGGCCGAGCGACTTGGCGTACTTCAGCGCCTCCATCGTATCCAGCGTTTCGCCGGACTGGGAGATGGTGACAATCAGATGCTTCGGGTTCGCATAGGCCGCGCGATAGCGGTATTCGCTGGCGATCTCCACGCTGCACGGCAGGCCGGCGATGGCTTCGATCCAGTAGCGCGCGGTCAGGCCGGCGTAGTAACTGGTGCCGCAGGCAATGATCTGCACGCCCTCGATGCCCGACAGCACCGCTTCGGCGTTCTTGCCGAACAGCTCGGCCGGGAAACCACCGGCATCGATCGCCGCCTCGATGGTGTCGCCCAGCGCGCGCGGCTGCTCGTGGATTTCCTTCTGCATGAAGTGGCGGTACGGGCCCAGCTCCAGCGAAGCCAGCGACACATCGGACAGGTGCACGTCGCGCTCGATCGGCTGGTCATGCTCATCGAAGATGCGCACGCCATCGCGGCGGATCTCGGCGGTGTCGCCCTCTTCCAGGAAGATCACCTTGCGGGTGGCCGAGATCACCGCCGAGACGTCGGAGGCGACGAAGTTCTCGCCCTCGCCCAGGCCGACCAGCAGCGGGCAGCCCATGCGCGCGCAGACGAAGCGCTCCGGCTCGGCGCGGCTGACCACGGCCAGCGCGTAGGCACCGGTCAGCTCCTTCACCGTGTGCTGCAATGCCACCAGCAGGTCGTCGCCGTCCTTCAGGTGATGATGGATCAGGTGCGCGATGACTTCGGTATCGGTCTGCGACTCGAACGTGTAGCCCATCGCGCGCAGCTTCTCGCGCTGCTCTTCATGGTTCTCGATGATGCCGTTGTGCACCAGTGCCACACCATGGCTGATGTGCGGATGCGCATTGGCCTCGGTGACACCGCCGTGGGTGGCCCAGCGGGTGTGGCCGATGCCCAGCACCGCATTGAAGCCCTCGGCCTCGGCCGCCGTGGCCATTTCCGACACTCGACCGGTACGACGGACGCGACGTACTTCGGGGCGCTCGGCGTGGTCGATCACCGCGATGCCCGAGGAGTCGTAACCACGGTACTCAAGCCGCTTCAGGCCTTCGATCAATACCGGCACCACGTCGCGATCGGCGATTGCACCCACGATTCCACACATGTCACGCGTTTCCTTGAAGACGATCGCCGCATTCTAGCCCGCGTGTCCGGCTTCCCCCTCCTGTCCGCTTAATGAAAGTGTCCGGAAAGGTGTCCGCGGACACCCGGACACTTAAGCGCCCCACCCAACCCATTGACCTGAAAGGAAATAAAGTTGGCACGCTACATGCTTGGTACTCATTACCACCGTCAGGCACCCACCCGATGATCCGCGACACTTCCGCACAGGACCAGATCGTTTCCTCCACCCCGGCCGGCACCCACCGTGCAAACTGGCACCGTTACCGCTGGCCCGCGCTGGGTGCCATCGCGCTGCTCGCTGGCATCGGCTGGGCGGTGCATTCCTGGTCCAATGCCAGCCGCTCCTTCGACAGCAGCCGCGTGCGCATTGCTGAAGTGAAGCGTGGCGACCTGGTCCGTGACATCGCTGCCGACGGCCGGGTGATCGCCGCCAACAGCCCGATCCTGTACGCCATCTCGGCCGGTACCGTGGACCTGAAGGTGGTCGCCGGTGACGTGGTCAAGAAGGGCCAGGAACTGGCGATCATCGACAGCCCGGAACTGCGCAGCAAGCTGGCCCAGGAACAGGCCACCCTGGCCGGCCTGGAAGCCGAGGCCAGCCGTGCCGCGCTGGACGCGACCCTGGCCCGTGCCAAGTCGCGCAAGGAAACCGACCAGGCCACGATCGAACGGCAAGCTGCCGACCGCGACCTGCAGCGCTACCAGCGCGGCTACGACGGCGGTGCGGTGCCGCAGATCGATCTGGCCAAGGCCAAGGACTCGCTGAAGAAGGCCGACATCACCCTGGCCAACGCCACCACCGACGCGCGCCTGCAGAGCCAGGGCGCAGACCTGGATGCCCGCAACAAGCGCCTGCTGGCCGACCGCCAGAAGGCCGTGGTGGCCGAAGTG
The DNA here is from genome assembly GCA_003525885.1 of Stenotrophomonas sp. Lineage (GTDB taxonomy): Bacteria > Pseudomonadota > Gammaproteobacteria > Xanthomonadales > Xanthomonadaceae > Stenotrophomonas. Next base: position 23,645 of record DQIG01000036.1, on the reverse strand, counting down.
CAGCGCCAGGTCGATGCGCTGACGCTGCGCGCCCCGTTCGATGGCCAGGTCGGCCAGGTGCAGGCCGTGCAGTCCACCAACCTGGCGGCCAACGCACCGGTGCTGGGCGTGGTCGATCTGTCCAAGTTCGAAGTCGAGATCAAGGTGCCTGAGAGCTTCGCCCGCGACCTGGCAATCGGCATGCCGGCGCAGTTGACCGGCGGCAACGGTCAGCCGTTCCCGGGCGAGATCAGCGCAGTGTCTCCCGAAGTGGTCAACGGCGAGGTCAACGCCCGCGTGCGCTTCGCCAGCGCACAGCCGGAAGGCCTGCGCCAGAGCCAGCGGATGTCGGTTCGCGTCCTGCTCGATACCCGCAGGAACGTGCTGAAGGTCGAGCGCGGCCCGTTCGTCGAACAGGGCAATGGCGTGGCCTACGTGATGGATGGCCGCACCGCCGTGCGCCGTCCGGTGGAACTGGGCGTCAGCAGCCTGGGCGAAGTGGAAATCAAGTCGGGTGTGCAGCCAGGCGACCGCATCGTGGTCTCCGGCAGCGACCTGTTCAAGGACGCCGAACGCGTCTCCGTCAACTGATACCTGATACCTGAATCCTGGAGAGAGGACACCCCATGTACATGCTCGAAATGCGTTCGGTCGCCAAGGTCTTCCGCACCGAACAGGTGGAAACCCACGCGTTGCGCTCGCTGGAACTGCAGGTCAAGGAAGGCGAATTCGTTGCCGTCACCGGCCCGTCCGGCTCCGGCAAGACCACCTTCCTCAACATCGCCGGCCTGCTGGAAACCTTCACCAGCGGCACCTACATGCTGGACGGCCAGGACGTGAGCACGCTGGGCGATGATGCGCGCAGCCGCCTGCGCAACCAGAAGATCGGCTTCATCTTCCAGGGCTTCAACCTGATCCCGGACCTCAACCTGTTCGACAACGTCGACGTGCCGCTGCGCTACCGCAAGATGAGCGCCAACGAGCGCCGCGAACGCATCGAGAAGGCGCTGACCCAGGTCGGCCTCGGCTCGCGCATGAAGCACTACCCGAATGAACTGTCCGGCGGCCAGCAGCAGCGTGCGGCGATCGCGCGTGCGCTGGCCGGCAGCCCGCGCCTGCTGCTGGCCGACGAACCGACCGGCAACCTGGATACGCAGATGGCCCGCGGCGTGATGGAGCTGCTGGAGGAAATCAACGCCGCCGGCACCACCATCGTCATGGTCACCCATGATCCGGAGCTGGCCGCACGTGCGCAGCGCAACGTGCACATCGTCGATGGCCAGGTCACCGACCTGGTGCGCGAGCCGGTGCTGGCTACCCCACCGCGCCACATCGTCGCCGTCAACGAGTGAGGGCCCGACCATGTTCGCCTACTACGCCCGATTGGCGGTCCGCAGCTTCCGCCGCAACAAGATCCTGACCTCGCTGATGGTGGTCGCCATCGCGCTGGGCATCGGCGCCTCGATGACCACATTGACCGTGTTCCATGTGCTGTCCGGCGACCCGATTCCCGGCAAGAGCGACCGCCTGTTCTACGTACAGCTCGACGCCGCGACCGGTGCCTACGTCGCCGGCGAAGAGCCGGAAACCCAGTTGACCCGCTTCGACGGTGAAGCCCTGCTGCGCGAAGCCAAAGGCGAACGCCAGGCGCTGATGAGCGGCGGCGGCGGCACCATCGAACCGGACAACAGCACCCTCAAGCCCTTCAGCATCGACACCCGCTGGACCTCGGCCGACTTCTTCCCGATGTTCGAGGTGCCCATGCAGTACGGCCGTCCCTGGACGCGCGAGGACGATGAAGGCCGCGCACGCGTGGTGGTCATCTCCAAGGCGCTCAACGACAAGCTGTACCAGGGGGGCAACAGCGTGGGCCGCGACCTGCGCATGGAAGGCCAGAGTTACCGCATCGTCGGCGTGATGAAGGAATGGAGCCCGGAGCCGCACTTCTACGACCTGACCACCGGCAGCTACGGCAAGAACGAAGACCTGCTGCTGCCGATCTCCACCTCGTTCGACCTGAAGCTCGGCAACAACGGCAACATGAACTGCTTCGGCGAAAACCCCGACGGCAACAGCTACTCGCTCAATGCACCGTGCGCGTGGCTGCAGTACTGGGTGGAAATGGACCCGGCCAAGGCCGGCGACTACCGCCGCTACCTGGAGAACTATTCGACCCAGCAGCGCGAGGCCGGCCGCTTCAAGCATCCGCCGAACGTGCGCCTGCGCACCGTGATGGAATGGCTGGACTTCAATGGCGCGGTGCCCAGCGACGTGCGCCTGCAGCTGTGGCTGGCGCTGGGCTTCCTCGGTGTCTGCCTGGTCAACACGGTGGGCCTGCTGCTGGCCAAGTTCCTGCGCCGCAGCGGTGAGATCGGCGTGCGCCGTGCCCTCGGTGCCAGCCGCGGCCAGATCTTCCTGCAGTGCCTGGTGGAAGCCGGTGCGGTCGGCGTGGTCGGTGGCGTGCTGGGTATCGGCCTGGCCCTGCTTGGCCTGTTCGCGGTGCGCCAGCAACCGGTGGAGTACGCAAAGCTGGCCCATCTGGACGGCAACATGCTGCTGCTCGCGCTGGGCCTGACCCTGCTCGCCAGCCTTGCCGCCGGCTTCCTGCCCGCCTGGCGCGCCATGCAGGTCACCCCGGCCATCCAGCTCAAGTCGCAGTAAGCACCCGAACGAGGACTCCCATGGACATCCGCCCCATCCTCAGCACGCTGCGCCGGCACAAGACTGCCGCTGCCCTGATCGTGCTGGAAGTCGCACTGACCTGCGCCATCGTCTGCAACGCGCTGTTCCTGGTCAGCCAGCGCGTGGAGAAGATCAGCATGCCCAGCGGTATCGCCGAGAGCGAACTGGTGATGCTGCGCGTCAGTGGCATCGGCAAGCAGACCGACGCCATGGCCCGCACCCGCGAGGACCTGGCATCGCTGCGCGCGATTCCCGGCGTCAGCAACGTCACCATCATCAACCAGGTCCCCTTCCGCAACGGCTCCTCCAGCAGCAGCATCTCGCGTGTGATCGACCAGGAACGGCCGACCACCAACGCCTCGATGTACACCCTGTCCGAGAACGGGCTGGCCACGATGGGCATCAACCTGATCGCCGGCCGCGATTTCCTGCCCGACGAGTATCAGAACTTCGAAGACGCCAGCAAGGGCGGCGCCAAGGAGAACGCGATCCCGATCATCCTCACCCAAGCCACCGCCGCCAAGATGGAACCCAACGGCAGTGCGCTGGGCAAGACCTACTACATGGGCAAGCAGCCGCTGCATGTGATCGGCATCGTCGACACGCTCAGCACCCCCAATGGCTGGAATGACAACTGGACCAACTCGATGCTGCTGCCCATGCGGCGCACCTTCGACGAAGGTGGCACGTATGTGCTGCGCACTTCGCCCGAACGCCGCCAGGAGGTGCTCGATGCTGGTGCCGCCGCGCTGGAGCGCAACGACCCCAACCGCCTGATGCGCGACAAGCTGACCTATGAAGACCAGCGCAAGGACTTCTTCAAGAACGACCGTGCGATGGTCGGCCTGCTGATCACCGTCAGCATCTCGCTGCTGGTGGTCACTGCGCTGGGCATCATCGGCCTGGCCAGCTTCTGGGTGCAGCAGCGCAGCAAGCAGATCGGCATCCGGCGCGCGCTGGGCGCGACCCGCGGACAGATCCTGCGCTACTTCCAGACCGAGAATTTCCTGCTGGCCACGCTGGGCATCGTGCTGGGCATGCTGGCGGCCTATGCGATCAACCTGGCCCTGATGAACCTGTACGAGCTGCCGCGCATGCCGCTGTACTACCTGCCGCTGGGTGCGCTGCTGCTGTGGGTGCTGGGCCAGATCGCCGTGTTCGGTCCGGCACGGCGTGCGGCAGCGGTACCGCCTGCGGTCGCCACGCGGGGCGCGTGAGATGCGTGCCTGCGCGATGTACCTGATGCTGCTCCTGCCACTGCCGGCGCTGGCCGGCGGTGGCAACGCGCAGACACTGGAATGGCGCCAGGATGCCGCGCGGCTGTCGCTGCGCTCGACCGAAGGCCAGGTGCGCGTGGAGGCCGCCAGCCCGGAAGCGCGCTTCGGCGTGCGCAGTGGCGATCGCATCCTGCGCGTGGACGACACGGCAGTGCGCCGGGTCGAGCATCTGGCCGAGGCCCTGCGCCATTCCCACGCGGCCACCGCCTATCTGTTGCTGCGCCGCGACAAGCGCGAACTGACGGTGGCGGTCGACGCCGCGGCCTGGCGCCAGGCGCTGGAGGTGCCGCCGCCACCTGCGCCGCCACCGGCCCCGCCCCGGCGCTGAGCGCGGGCCGCTCCTGCACAGCCACGGGTTTGGCTATGCTTGATGGGTGGCGCCGGGCTCTCCCGGCGTATGGACACGAACACGGCTCCATCGGCGCCGCCCATCCCTTTCCGCAGAACTGCTTGATGCCTTCGATCCTGATCATCGACGACAACGCCAGTGTGGGCACCGCGCTGGACGTGCTGTTCTCCCTGCACGACATCGATACCCTGCAGGCGCAGAGCCCAGCCGAAGGGCTGGCCCTGCTCGAGTCGCAGCCGGTCGACCTGGTGATCCAGGACATGAACTTCAGCGAGGACACCACCTCCGGCGAGGAAGGCGAGGCCCTGTTCGCGCAGATCCGCGCGCGCCATCCGGACCTGCCGGTGATCCTGCTCACGGCGTGGACCCATCTGAGCAGCGCCGTGGACCTGGTCAAGGCGGGTGCCGCCGACTACCTGGCCAAGCCCTGGGACGACCGCAAGCTGATGACCACGGTCAACAACCTGTTGGAACTGTCCGAGGCACGGCGCGAACTGGACCGGCGCCGCAGCCGTGAGCTGCGCCAGCGCAACGCGCTGGAAGAGAAGTACGACCTGTGCGGCGCGGTCTTCGCCGACCCCGCCAGCGAGCGCGTGATCGCGCTGGCCTGCCAGGTCGCACGCTCGGAACTGCCGGTACTGATCACCGGCGCGAACGGTGCCGGCAAGGAAAAGATCGCGCAGATCATCCAGGCCAATTCGCTGGTGGCCAAGGGTCCGTTCGTGGCGGTCAACTGTGGCGCGCTGCCCTCGGAACTGATCGAAGCCGAGCTGTTCGGTGCCGAAGCCGGTGCGTATACCGGCGCCAACAAGGCGCGCGAAGGCAAGTTCGAAGCCGCCGATGGTGGCACCCTGTTCCTGGATGAGATCGGCAACCTGTCGCTGGGCGGGCAGATGAAGCTGCTGCGCGTGCTTGAAACCGGCCGCTTCGAGCGCCTGGGCTCCAACCGCGAGCGCCAGGTCAAGGTCCGCGTGGTCAGCGCGACCAATGCCGACCTGCCGGCGATGATCCGCGACGGTACCTTCCGCGAAGACCTCTATTACCGCCTCAATACAGTGGAACTGGTGCTGCCGCCGCTGGCCGAACGCCCGGGCGACATCGTGCCGCTGGCCGAGCGCTTCCTGACCGCTGGCAAGCCGCTGTCCAGTGCTGCCACCGCGGCACTGCAGCGGCACCCGTGGCCGGGCAACGTGCGCGAACTGCGCAACGTGATCCAGCGCGCCGAACTGCTGGCGACCGGCAACCGCATCGAAGTGGCCGATCTCAACCTGCCGCGCGCAGCCGCCACACCGCGCCCGGCCCCCAGTGCGGGCAATGATCCCGACCGTGCACGCATCGAGGATGTGCTGGCGCGCAACCATGGCGTCATCGCCCAGGCCGCCGCCGAACTCGGCCTGAGCCGCCAGGCGCTGTACCGGCGCATGGACCGCCACGGTATTCCGCGCGAATGAAACGGCGCTCGTTCACTTTCCGCCTGTTCCTGCGCCTGCTGCCGGTATTGGCACTGGCGGCGGCACTGCCGTGGCTGCTGGCCTACTGGATGGACCATGGCTGGGTGGTGACCACGGTGTCGGCATTGATCCTGCTGTCGTTGATGTGGTGGACCCTGCGCCGGGCGACCGCCCCGGTGCGGTCACTGATGCGGGCCCTGGCGGGCACCACCAGCAGCTATCGCGACGGCGAATACAACTTCGGTGTGCACTGGCCCGGCAATGACGAGCTCGGCGACCTGGTACAGGCACACCGCGAACTGGGCGATGTACTGCGTGAGCAGCGGCAGGGGCTGGTGCAACGCGAACTGCTGCTGGACACGATGGTGCAGAACACGCCGGTGGCGATGCTGCTGATCGCATCAGGCGGTGATGGCGTCGCCCGCGTGGTGTTCTCCAACCTGGCGGCGCGCAAGCTGCTGCATGGCGGCTGGAAGCTGGAGGGCCAGCGCCTGGAAGAGGTGCTGGAGCAAGTCCCGGTGGAGCTGCGCGATGCCATCGCTCGTGGCGGCGACAGCCTGTTCGCAGTGCATGCGGAAGGCGAGGACGGCGATGAGGATGACGAGCAGGTCTACCACCTGTCGCGCCGCGCCTTCCAGCTCAACGGCCGTCCGCACGACCTGCTGCTGGTACGCCTGCTCACCGCCGAACTGCGCCGCCAGGAAGTACAGACGTGGAAAAAGGTGATCCGGGTGATCAGCCACGAGCTCAACAACTCGCTGGCGCCGATCGCCTCGCTGGCCCATTCCGGTGGCGTGCTGGTGCAGCGCGAGCGCTTCGATCGGCTGCCGGAGATCTTCACCACCATCGAAGACCGCGCACGCCACCTGGAAGGCTTCATCCGTGGCTATGCACGCTTTGCCAAGCTGCCGCAGCCGCAACTGCAGACCGTACACTGGGCGCCGTTCCTGTCCAGCCTGCGCCAGCAGATCCCGTTCAGCATGGAGCGCGAGCCGGACGAGGAACTGAGCAGCCGCATCGACATCGCGCAGTTCGGGCAGGCGTTGTTGAACCTGCTGAAGAACGCACATGAAGCCTGCGCCGAAGCCGATCCGCCCAATGATGACGTGCAGGTACAGCTGACGCGGCTGCCGCAATGGCTGCGCCTGGATGTGCTGGACCGCGGCAAGGGCATGAACGAACAGGTGCTGCAGAACGCACTGATGCCGTTCTATTCGACCAAGCGCAATGGCACCGGGCTGGGTTTGGCACTCACCCGCGAGATCGTGGAAGCGCACGGTGGGCGGGTGTCGCTGCAGAACCGCGGTGATGGCGGGCTGTGCGTGTCGATCCTGTTGCCGCTGGGCTGAGCGGGCCGATCGGGTAGATCCGCGCCATGCGTGGATGTGCCGACCAGGGTCGGCAACTACCAGATGCGCCGCATCGCCACCCGCAGGTGCATCGGAAACCCCAGCGCGGCCTCTTCGGCCATCACTGCGCGCAGACCCGCACCCCACTCTGCTTCCGGCACGATGACGAACCCTTCGCTGGCATAGAAGGCCGCATTCCACGGCACGTCGGACAAGGTGGTCAGCACAGCCGAGCGATGAGCACCTGCCCGGGCCTGTGTCAGCGCATGGCGCAACAACGCGCGCCCATGACCCTGCCGCGCATGTGCGGGGTCCACATCCATCTGCAACACATGGAACTCGTCTGCCAGTGCGCCCGCCAGCAGGTAGCCGGCAATGTCGCCGTCAGCAGCATCCACCACCCACAGCTGCCCGCGCTCAAGGCCTTCCTGCAGCGTCGGCAGGTCCAGGCCATGACCGGCAAACACCGGATAGGCCTCATGGCCCTTCAACAGCTCGCCCGCGCGTTGTTCGATCCCCGGCAGCACGCCGAGTTCATCGGCGCTTGGAGCCCGTGGCTCAGGACTTCTTGATCGGGCGCTTCCAGCCATCGATGGTTTCCTGTCGTGCACGTGCCAGTGTCAGCTTGCCGTCCGGCGCGTTGCGGGTGATGACCGAACCGGCGGCGATGGTCGCGCCGTCACCGATGGTCAGCGGCGCTACCAGCGAACTGTTGGAACCGATGAACGCGTTGTCGCCGATGGTGGTGGTCGACTTGTTCACACCGTCGTAGTTGCAGGTGATGGTGCCGGCACCGATGTTCACCCTGCTGCCGATCACTGCGTCACCCAAGTAGGTGAGATGGTTCGCCTTGCTGCCGACGCCGAGGGTGACCTTCTTGGTCTCGACGAAGTTGCCGACGTGCACGCCATCGGCCAGCACGGTGCCTGGGCGCAGCCGCGCGAACGGGCCGATCTGCGCGGCCCCTTCGGTAACCACGCCTTCCAGATCGCAGTGCGCGCGCACTTCGGTGCCAGGACCGAGATTGACGTCCTTCAGGCGGTTGAACGGGCCTACGGTGACGCCGTCACCAAGCACGATGTTGCCTTCAAGAACAACGTCGACATCGATCAGCACGTCGCTGCCCACGGTGACGGTGCCACGGATATCCAGGCGTGCCGGGTCGCGCACGCGCGCGCCCTGTGCGCACAGCGCACGCACCGCACGCCGCTGCCAGGCGCGCTCCAGCTGCGACAGCTGCCACGGATCATTCGCCCCCTCCGCCTCCTGTGCATCGGCGACCAGCGCCATCTCGGCCGGGGTGTACTCATGCGCGGCGAACGCGAACACATCGGTGAGGTAGTACTCGCCCTGCGCGTTGCTGTTGGACAGCTGCGACAGCCATCGGCGCAGCGCGGTCGACTCCGCGGCGATGATGCCGGTGTTGATCGTGCGCACGCGCAGCTGGTCGTCCGTGGCGTCCTTCTGCTCGACGATCGCGCCTACCTTGCCTTCTGCATCGCGCAGCACGCGGCCATAACCGGCCGGGTCATCGACGTCGGCCACCAGCACGGCCAATCGCCCCGGCTGCGCCAGAAGGTCGCGCAGGGTCTGTGCGCGGATCAGCGGCACATCCCCGTACAGCACCAGCACCTGCACCGCATCGGGAACCTGCGGCATCGCCTGCGCGACGGCGTGCCCGGTACCGAGCTGCTGCGCCTGCTCGGCCCATTGCAGATCGGGCTGGTCGGCGAAGTACTGCCGCACCGCCTCGCCACCATGGCCGTAAACCACGTGGATGGCCGCCGGATGCAGCTCGCGGGCCGCATCGATCACGTGCGCCAGCATCGGTTGGCCGGCGATCGGTTGCAGCACCTTCGGCAATACCGACTTCATGCGCTTGCCGGCGCCGGCGGCGAGGATGATGACGTGCAGAGCTTGGGTCATGGGAGCGGCAATCCGTGGTTCGTTGCCGATGATTCTAGAGCGTAGGCCGTTAACATGGGGACCTGCCCGCCCTCACTCCGACCATGAGCCTGCTCCGCCAGGGAAGCGCCTACCTCATCATCGGCGTGCTGCAACTGCTGCTCGACTGGGCGGTGTTCGTGCTGGTCACGGCGGCCGGCCTGCCCGTGGTGCCGGGCAACCTGGCTGGGCGCCTGGCCGGCATGCTGCTGGGTTTCTGGTTGAACGGGCGAATCACCTTCGCCACCGCCGACGGCGAGCAACGGCTGGGCTGGCGACGCTTCGCACGCTTCCTGCCGGTGTGGCTGCTGCTCACCACCGCCAGCACGCTGCTGGTCTCGGGCGCCGACCATGCATTGGGCCTGCAGTACGCCTGGCTGGCCAAGCCGCTGGTGGAAGGTGGCCTGGCCGTGATTTCCTTCCTGCTGCTGCGGCACGTGGTGTATCGCTGACGCACGTGGCCTGCGGCGCTCGATCCGGCCCGGGACCATGCGCACGGGATGGACAAACAAAAACGCCGGCACAGGGCCGGCGTTCTCGTGGGTGCAGCGCGAACCTCAGTGCTTGAGATTCTTGCGCAGGCGCTCCAGCGCCTGCAGCTGGACGACGGCTTCAGCCAGCTTCTGCTGGGCTTCGGCCACTTCCATCGCTTCGCCGCGGTTGGCCAGGATGCGCTCGGCTTCTTCCTTGGCCTTGCGGACCGAGGCTTCGTCGATGTCCTGCGCGCGGATCGCAGTGTCGGCCAGCACGGTCACTACCTGCGGCTGCACTTCCAGGATGCCGCCGGAGATGGCGAAATCCAGCTGCTCGCCGTTCGGCGTGGTCACCACCACCTTGCCCGGCTTCAGGCGGGTGATCAGCGGCGCGTGCTTGGGCGCGATGCCCAGTTCGCCCAGCTCACCGGTGGCCACGACCAGGGTCGCTTCGCCACGGAAGATTTCCTGCTCGGCGCTGACGATGTCGCAACGGATCGTGCTCATGCAAATCTCTTCGCTGTTCGCGGCGGCGCAATGCCACCGTGGGGGTCCACCGGCGCGGGCGGCTGCCCGGCGCCGGCGTCAGGTCGGGCAGGATCGCTCCCGCCCGTCCCGGATCAGGCCTTCTCGGCCATCTTCTTGGCCTTCTCGACCGCTTCTTCGATGCCGCCGACCATGTAAAACGCCTGCTCCGGCAGGTGGTCGTACTCGCCATCGACGATGGCCTTGAAGCCACGGATGGTGTCCTTCAGCGGCACGTACTTGCCCGGCGAACCGGTGAACACTTCGGCCACGTGGAACGGCTGGCTGAAGAAGCGCTCGATCTTACGGGCGCGCGACACGGCCTGCTTGTCCTCTTCGGACAGCTCGTCCATGCCCAGGATCGCGATGATGTCCTTCAGTTCCTTGTACTTCTGCAGGGTCTGCTGGACGCGCTGGGCGGTGTCGTAGTGCTCGTGGCCGATGACCAGCGGATCCATCTGGCGGCTGGTGGAGTCCAGCGGATCGACGGCCGGGTAGATACCCAGCGAGGCGATCGAACGCGACAGGGTAACGGTCGAGTCCAGGTGGGCGAAGGTGGTCGCCGGCGACGGGTCGGTCAGGTCGTCCGCGGGAACGTAGACGGCCTGGATCGAAGTGATCGAACCGTTCTTGGTCGAGGTGATGCGCTCCTGCAGGACGCCCATTTCCTCGGCCAGGGTCGGCTGGTAACCCACGGCCGACGGCATACGGCCCAGCAGTGCCGACACTTCGGTACCGGCCAGGGTATAGCGGTAGATGTTGTCGACGAACAGCAGGACGTCCTTACCCTTGCCGTTTTCGTCCTTCTCGTCGCGGAAGTACTCGGCCATGGTCAGGCCGGTCAGGGCGACGCGCAGACGGTTGCCCGGCGGCTCGTTCATCTGGCCGTACACCATCGCCACCTTGTCGAGGACGTTGGAGTCCTTCATTTCGTGGTAGAAGTCGTTGCCCTCACGGGTACGCTCACCCACGCCGGCGAACACGGACAGACCGCTGTGCGCCTTGGCGATGTTGTTGATCAGTTCCATCATGTTGACGGTCTTGCCGACGCCGGCGCCGCCGAACAGGCCGACCTTGCCGCCCTTGGCGAACGGGCACATCAGGTCGATGACCTTGATGCCGGTTTCCAGCAGCTCGGTGGCCGGGGACTGGTCTTCGTACGACGGGGCCGCACGGTGGATTTCCCAGCTGTCGCTGGCGGCCACCGGGCCGGCTTCGTCGATCGGACGGCCGAGCACGTCCATGATGCGGCCCAGGGTGCCAGCACCGACCGGCACGGAGATGCCGCGGTTGGTGTTGGTGGCGACCAGGTTGCGCTTCAGGCCGTCGGTGGAACCGAGGGCGATGGTACGCACCACGCCGTCGCCCAGCTGCTGCTGGACTTCAAGGGTGATTTCGGTGTTGTCGACCTTCAGTGCGTCATACACCTTCGGCACCGACTCACGCGGGAATTCGACGTCGACGACCGCGCCGATGATCTGAACGATCTTGCCCTGACTCATTGCTGCATCCTCTAAATGTGTGCTTTGAACGAACGCGGTCAGACTGCTGCCGCGCCGCCGACGATTTCGGAGATTTCCTGGGTGATCGCTGCCTGGCGCGCCTTGTTGTAGACGAGCTGCAGTTCGCCGATCAGCTTGTTGGCGTTGTCGCTCGCCGCCTTCATCGCGACCATGCGTGCGGCATGCTCGGAGGCGACGTTTTCCAGCAGTGCCTGGTATACCAGCGACTCGATGTAACGCGTCATCACGTGCTCCAGCACGGTCGCGGCATCGGGTTCGTACAGGTAATCCCAGTCGTGGTGAGCGACCTGCTTCTCAGCCGGCGGCAGCGGCAGCAGCTGATCGAAGCTGGCCTTCTGCGTCATGGTGTTCACGAAGCGGTTGTAGACCAGGTACACGCGGTCGACCTTGCCTTCGGTGAAGGCGTCGAGCATGACCTTGATCACACCGATCAGCGATTCCAGCTTAGGCACGTCGCCGATGTGGGTCACGCTGCCGACCATGTTGACCTTCACGCGGCGGAAGAAGGTCGATGCCTTCTGGCCGATGGTCACCAGGTCCACTTCGGCACCCTTGTCCTGCCATGCCTTGGCTTCGCCCAGCATCTTGCGGAACAGGTTGTTGTTCAGGCCGCCGGCCAGGCCGCGATCGGAGGAGATCACGATGAAACCGACCCGCTTGACCTGCTCGCGCTCGACCAGGAACGGATGCTGGTAATCGGTACTGGCCTGGGCCAGGTGGCCGATCACCTGCTTCATCGCCTGCGCGTACGGACGCGAGGTCTTCATCCGATCCTGCGCCTTGCGGATCTTGGAGGCCGAGACCATTTCCAGGGCGCGCGTCACCTTGCGGGTGTTCTGCACGCTCTTGATCTTGGTTTTGATTTCGCGTCCGCTTGCCATCTCTTGTTTCCCGTGGCGCGGGGCTGCTGCCCCGCGTTGTTCAACCGTTTGTCATCTGGTCCAGCGGAGCCAGCGGCTCCGCTCTACAGGACCGCGATTACCAGCTGCCGGTGGTCTTGAACTCGGCGATGCCCTTCTTGAAGGCACCTTCGATGTCGTTGTCCCAACCGCCGGTGGCGTTGACCTTGCTGATCAGCTCGCCCTGGGTGTTGGCGAAGTGGGCGTGCAGGCCTTCTTCGAAGGCCAGCAGCTTGTTGACCGGCACGTCGTCGAGGTAACCCTCGTTGACGGCGTAGATCGACAGCGCCTGGTTGGCGATCGACATCGGCGCGTACTGCTTCTGCTTCATCAGCTCGGTGACGCGCTGGCCACGTTCCAGCTGCTTGCGGGTCGCTTCGTCCAGGTCCGAGGCGAACTGCGCGAACGCAGCCAGCTCACGGTACTGGGCCAGCGAGATACGGATGCCGCCCGACAGCTTCTTGATGATCTTGGTCTGGGCCGAGCCACCAACGCGCGACACCGAGATACCTGCGTTCACGGCCGGGCGGATGCCGGCGTTGAACAGGTCGGTTTCCAGGAAGATCTGGCCGTCGGTGATCGAGATCACGTTGGTCGGAACGAAGGCGGACACGTCGCCAGCCTGGGTTTCGATGATCGGCAGCGCGGTCAGCGAACCGGTCTTGCCGGTGACCTTGCCTTCGGTGAACTTCTCGACGTATTCCTCGGACACGCGGGCAGCGCGCTCGAGCAGACGGGAGTGCAGGTAGAACACGTCACCCGGATAGGCTTCACGGCCCGGCGGGCGCTTCAGCAGCAGCGAGATCTGGCGGTAGGCGACAGCCTGCTTGGACAGATCGTCGTACACGATCAGCGCGTCTTCGCCGCGGTCCATGAAGTACTCACCCATGGTGCAGCCCGAGTAGGCGCTGATGTACTGCATGGCAGCCGATTCGGAAGCGGTCGCGGCAACCACGATGGTGTGGGCCAGCGCGCCGTTCTCTTCCAGCTTGCGCACGATGTTGGCGATGGTCGAAGCCTTCTGGCCGATCGCAACGTACACGCACTTGATGCCGGTACCCTTCTGGTTGATCACCGCATCGATCGCCATGGCGGTCTTGCCGGTCTGGCGGTCACCGATGATCAGCTCGCGCTGGCCACGGCCGACGGGGACGAGGGCGTCGATCGCCTTCAGGCCGGTCTGCACGGGTTCGTGCACCGACTTGCGCGGGATGATGCCGGGAGCCTTGGCTTCGACGCGGGCGCGCTTTTCAGCGACGATCGGGCCCTTGCCGTCGATCGGGTTGCCGAGAGCGTCCACCACGCGGCCCAGCAGGCCCTTGCCAACGGGAACGTCGACGATGGTGTTGGTACGCTTGACGCTGTCGCCTTCCTTGATCTCGGCGTCCGAGCCGAAGATCACGACGCCGACGTTGTCGGCTTCGAGGTTGAGGGCCATGCCCTGCACACCGTTGGCGAATTCGACCATTTCGCCGGCCTGGACCTTGTCGAGGCCGTGGATGCGGGCGATGCCGTCACCCACCGAGAGCACGGAACCGACTTCCGAAACCTGGGCTTCGGTGCCGAAATTGGCGATCTGGTCCTTGATGACCTTCGAGATTTCTGCGGCGCGGATGTCCATTGTGGTGCCTTTCTTAGCCCTTCATGGCCTGGGCGAGCGAATTGAGACGGGTGCGGATCGAGCTGTCGATGCGCTTGGAGCCGATGGTGACGACCAGGCCGCCGAGCAGATCGGCGTCAACGCTGGTCTTCACGCTGATCTTGCGGCCCTCGCGCAGTTCCAGCTTCTGGCGCAGCTCTTCGACCTGAGCGTCGTTGAGCGGGTGCGCGGTGGTGACTTCGGCAGTCGCCTCGCCGCGCTGGGCAGCGGCGATCGCGGCGAAGGCACGAATGATCTCGGGCAGCGCAGAAAGGCGGCGATTGGCCGCCAGCACGCCGACGAAGTTCTTCGTCAGGGCGGAGATGCCAAGCACGTCGGCAACAGCCTCCATGGCCGCACCGGCCGCCTTGCGGCTGATTTCGGGGTTGCGAATCAGGTCGGCGAGGTCGCCGTTTTCCTTGATCGCAGCGCCGATACGGTCGAGGTCGCCCTCGACGCTCGTTACGACGCCGTTCTCGCTGGCAAGGTCAAACAGCGCCGAAGCGTAGCGCCCTTGCAAGCTGGCTTTGATGCCGCCGGAATTCTCCACGCGTGTCCTATCCTTACATCGGGTGGGCTGAGGCACTTGGGTACACGACTTTGCCGTGCCCCCCGGCCCGCAGACGGGGCGCGCATAGCGACGATAGTGTTACTATGCAAGGTGCGGGTGGCCGCCTGGGGACAATGCCCAAAAAAGCGGTTTGAAAGCAAGGTGCGGGAAGCGGGGGCGGCGTGGGTGCTGCAGAACTTCGGGCGAAGCGTGGCAGGAGTGTGGCAGTGTCTTTTCGAATCGTTGGCTTGGAGGCAGGTGATTTCGCCCCCTATTTCTTCATGAGTGACGCGGAACTGAGACGTTCCGGCGCACGAATGGTAGTCGCCGATGCGCATTCCGGCTTTCCGTGCCGCACCAGCCTTGAAGATGCGCGGCAAGGTGAGCGGGTTCTGCTGATCAATTTCACGAGCCACGACGTGGCGAATCCCTATCGAACCGCACATGCGATATATGTTCGCGAGGGCGTGTCGACGCCCGAACCGTTGATCGATCGGTTGCCGCCGGTGTTCGCCGGTCGGACGATGTCGCTGCGTGGATTCGATGATGAGGGCATGATGGTGCGGGCGCTGCTGGCTGGGTCGGGAGAGGTGGAGGCAGGCATCGCTGCGCTCTTTGCCGAACAGCGTGTTGCCTGCATTCATGCTCACAACGCCGCCTATGGCTGTTTTGCGGCCCGGATCGAACGAGCGGGAGATGGCCTGTGATCCCGATGGCTGCCCAAGGAGATCACGCTCCCGTCGATGAGGAGCGCGCCTGGCAGGCCGTAATGGCGCGGGACAAGTCCTTCGACGGGCGCTTCGTCACCGGGGTACTCTCCACCGGCATCTATTGCCGTCCGTCCTGCTCGGCGCGCCACCCCAAGCGGGAGAACGTGCGCTTCTTTGCCGAGGCCGGCGAGGCCGAACGCGCCGGGCTGCGCGCCTGCCTGCGATGCAGGCCCAACGAAGTCTCCCGTGACGATGAGGCCGTGACTCGCGCGCTGCGGATGCTGGACGCGGTGGACGATGTCGCGCCGGGGCTTTCCGAACTGGCGGAGGCGGTCGGTTATAGCGCCACGCATTTCCAGCGCGTGTTCAAGCGGGCGGTGGGGCTTTCGCCCGCCGAATATGCCCGTGCACGGCGCTTCGATCGCGCTGGTGAGGCGCTGAGCAGTGGTGCCAGCGTGACCGAGGCGATCTACGAAGCCGGTTTTGGTGCGGCGTCCCGGTTCTACGAGGGGAGCGAGGAGCGGATGGGTATGGTGCCTTCAGCTTGGCGTGGCGGCGGAGCAGGGGTGGTGATCCACTGGTCGGTCGTGCCGACCACGCTAGGGCCGATGCTGGTCGCCGCCACCGACAAGGGCGTGTGCCGCCTGTCGTTCGGCGAGGGGCGCGAGGAACTGGCCGAGCGCTTCCCTAAGGCCGAACTGGTCGAGGGCGGGGAGGATTTTGCCCGGATCGCAAGGGATGTCGTTGCCGAAGTCGAGCAGCCGGGCCAATCGCGGAGGATACCGCTCGATGTGCAGGGCACCGCGTTCCAGCAAGCCGTCTGGCGCGAGTTGCAGCGCATTCCCGCCGGTGAGACGCGCACTTACGCGCAGATCGCCGCTGCCGTCGGCAAGCCTGGCGCGGTGCGGGCGGCAGGCTCGGCCAATGGCGCGAACAATGTCGCGGTGCTGATCCCATGCCACCGCGTGATCCGTTCGGACGGAACGATCGGCGGTTATGCCTATGGCGAGGCGATCAAGCGCGAACTGCTGCGGCGCGAGAACGCTCAGACGAAGCTGTAGGGATCGACGTCGATATGCACGCGCACGCCGCGCGGGAACTGGAGCGGTTCCAGCCATTCGCGCAGCACCCTTTGCAGCTCGGCTGAGCGCTTTGCATTGATTAATAAGCGAAAACGGTGGCGCCCGCGCAGTAGCGACAACGGTGCGGGGGCAGGGCCCAGCACCAGCATATCGGGCAGATTGGGGGCAGTGCCGCCGATGGCACGGGCGGCGGCCTTGGCTTCGGCCTGATCCTCCGAGGACACGATGATCGCCGCCCAGCGCCCGAACGGCGGGGCGTTGGCATCGCGCCGTGCCTCGATTTCGGCGGCATAGAAAGCGTCGCGATCCCCCGCTGCCAGCGCCGCGATTACCGAGGCTTCGGGATGGCGCGTCTGGATCAGCACTTCGCCGGGCTTTTCGCCGCGACCCGCGCGTCCGGCGACCTGCGCGACTTGCTGGTACGTCCGCTCCGCCGCGCGCAAGTCTCCGCCTTCAAGGCCCAGATCGGCATCGACCACGCCCACCAGCGTCAGTTCAGGGAAGTGGTAGCCCTTGGTGACAAGCTGGGTGCCGACGATCACGTCGATCGCCTTGTTCTCCGCCTTGGCAACGAATTCGTTCATCGCCTCTGCCGTGTTCATCGTGTCCGATGTCACGAGCGCCACGCGCGCTTCGGGCAGGATTTCGGCCACTTCGTCGGCAATGCGCTCCACGCCGGGGCCGCAGGCGACAAGGCAGTCGCCCGTGCCGCATTCCGGGCATGCCTCGGGTACCGGCACTTCATGGCCGCAGTGATGGCAGGCAAGGCGCTTGGAAAAGCGGTGCTCCACCAGCCAGGCCGTGCAGTTCGGGCACTGGAAGCGATAGCCGCAGTGGCGGCACAGCGTCAGCGGCGCATAGCCCCGGCGATTGAGGAACAGCAGCGACTGTTCGCCGCGCGCAAGGCGGGCTTTCATTTCCTCGACCAAGCGCGGGGCGAGCCATTTGCCGCGCTCCGGCGCTTCCTTGCGCAAGTCGACGATCTGGATGTCGGGCAATTGCGCGCCGCCGAAACGGGCGGGCAGGTCGATCTTCCTGTAGACCCCGGCCTCGGCCAGTTGCATCGTCTCCAGCGCGGGAGTGGCGCTGGCGAGGATGACCGGAAATGCCTCGAACTTGGCGCGCATTACCGCCACGTCGCGGGCGTTGTAACGCACGCCGTCATCCTGCTTGAACGAGATTTCGTGCGCCTCGTCCACCACGATCAGGCCCAGATTCGCATAGGGTAGAAACAGGGCAGAACGTGCCCCTACGATGACCTGAGCGTCCCCTAGAACGATGGAGCGCCATGCGCGGCGCCGCTCGCTGGACTTGAGCGAGGAGTGCCAGAGGATCGGTGGCACCCCAAAGCGATGTTCGAACCGGCGCAGGAAGTTTTCGGTGAGCGCGATCTCCGGCAGCAGCACCAGCACCTGCCGTTTGAGCCGCAGCGCTTCGGCCACGGCCTCGAAGTAGGTTTCCGTCTTGCCCGATCCCGTCACGCCGTCGAGCAGGAAGGGCGCGAACTTGTGCGTCTGCACCGCTTCCACAAAAACGTCCGCTGCCGCCTGCTGGCCTTCTGACAATTGCGGCTCGGCGAACTTGGGATCGGCCCGCGGATAGGGGCGGTCGAGATCGACCGTCACCGGCTCCAGCAGTCCCGCGCCGACCATGCCGCGCAGCACGCCTTCCGAGACCGAGGCCAGCTCCGCCAGTTCCTTGATCGAGGCCTGCTCACCCTGCAGCGCATCCAGCGCCGCCGCACGCTGCGGGGTCAGGCGGGCTGGTTCCTCGCCGGTCAGCCGGTATTCCGTGGTCGTTCCGCCGCCACGCAGCGCTGCCATCGATCCCAGTGACATCCGCGCCACCGAGGCGAGCGAGGCGCAGTAGTAATCCGCCGTCCACTCGATCAACCGGCGCAACCGCTCGGGGATAGGGGGCACCGGCAGCACTTCCAGAATCGGGCGCAATTTGCTTTCGGGCACTTCTTGCGCGCTCAGGCGTTCCGCCTCCCAAACGATCCCCAGAACCTGACGGGGGCCGAGCGGCGCGATCACCACGGATCCGTATTCGACCTGCTTGCCCTCGGGCACACGGTAGTCGAGCACGCCCAGCGCGGCATTGAAGACAAGGATTCGAATGCGTTTCATCTGAAATGCATATAGGCACCGCAGCAAGGGCACGTGAAGGAGATGATGATGGTGAATTGGGGATCGCCGGACCTTATGGGGCGGATGGACGATCGGAAGCTGGATCGCCGCGCACTTCTGGGCGGCCTGGCGGTGTTTGGGGCCTTTGCGGTTTCGGGCTGCGCGACGACGGGGATTCGCAATGCCTTCTCCAGCGATGCGGAGCCGGTGCGCCGCCTGATGCGCTTCTCGTCGGAGCGGGCCTTCACCTGGCTGGTCCAGCCGGACGGCTTCTGGACCAGTCCGGTTGCGCGCATTCCGCTGCCCGTGTTGTTCACCCGCACCGGCACCACCAGCTCACGCAAGCTGCGTTCGACCGACTTCAAGATGAAGCTGCAGCGCCAGCTCAACACCATTGCCAGCCAGAGCGCGGTAGTGGCGGCGCCGCTGGTCGCGCAGGCAACGAAGCAGGTTGCGATTCCCGATCCCGCCGAAGTGCTGGGCGGCGGTCGCACCGCGGCCACCACGTTGCTGCGCAAGGCGATGGGCCCGGCTCTGGTCAACGCCATGCTCCCCGAAATGGAGAAGGCGATGCAGCAGACCACCGACCCGACGCTGGGTGAGGCGATCGCCGCGCTTAAGGGCGTGACGATCACCGATGCCGCTCATGCGCTGGCGCTCGAAGCCGATAATGCCATCTGGTATGAAATCGGCTCGGCCGAGGCGGCGATCCGGCAGGATCCTGCGCAGACCAGCGACAGCCTGCTGATCGCGACCTTCAAACCGGCATAAGCGTTCGGCGGTTCGGCGGGGTATCCAGAAAGGCGCGGGGTGCCTATAGAGGCGGCAGAATCGACCCTCGGGCCGTGGGCCAGTGGGGCGTGATGCCATAACAGGAACCCCCGCCATGAAGTTCTTCGTCGACACCGCCGACACCGCCGAAATCGCTGAGCTTGCCGCCACCGGCCTGCTGGACGGCGTGACCACCAACCCCTCGCTGATCGCCAAGTCCGGTCGTGACTTCATCGAAGTCACCAAGGAAATCTGCGGCCTCACCGATGGTCCGGTCAGCGCCGAAGTCGTCGCGCTCGACCACGCGGGCATGATGCGTGAGGCTGAAATCCTGCGCAAGATCGCCGACAATGTCTGCATCAAGGTGCCGCTGACTTTCGACGGCCTGAAGACCTGCAAGGCGCTGACCAGCGACGGCACCATGGTGAACGTCACCCTGTGCTTCTCGGCCAACCAGGCGCTGCTCGCCGCCAAGGCCGGTGCTTCGTTCATCTCGCCCTTCGTTGGCCGTCATGACGACAACGGCTTCGACGGCATGGACCTGATCCGCGACATCCGCCTGATCTACGACAACTACGCGTTCGAGACCGAGATCCTCGCCGCCTCGATCCGCCACCCCGTCCACGTGCTGGAATGCGCACGTATCGGTGCCGACGTTGCGACGATGCCGCCGGCCGTCATCAAGAACCTGGTCAAGCATGTCCTCACCGACAAGGGCATCGAAGGCTTCATGGCCGACTGGGCCAAGACCGGCCAGAGCCTCTGATATCTGTTAGTGGGAAATGCCCCTTGGGGTGTTTCCCGGACAGGATTTCAAACCCCGGATGCGCATCGCGTGTCCGGGGTTTTCCATTGCAGCGGCTTGCGCCCGCGCGGCTATGCCGCCATTGAGCGGTCATGCCCGATGAAACACCTGTCGACCGCTTCAAGCTTGCGCTGACCGGCGCTTCGCGCGCCATCGCCCACGATGCCGAAGTCGAGGTCAACTGGACCGCCGATTCTCCCAGCGCGACCGGCGGCACCTTCCGCATTCCCATGCCGGGCCGCTCCGTGCCCCGCGCCGCCGCCATGCAGGCGCGCGGTTATGCCGACAGTTTTGCGCTGAAGCTGCGCCACCACAACGAGGCGCTGCACCGCCGCAATGCTCCGTCCGAACCTTCCGCCCGCGCCTGCTACGATGCGGTGGAGATGGTCCGTTACGAGGCGCTGGGCGCCAATGCCTATGCCGGGATGCGCGACAATCTTGACGCCTCGCTGGAAGCGCGCATTGCCAGCGACCCGATCGCGCGCGCCGATGCGCCGGACAAGGTTCCGGTGCCGACTGCGCTGGCGCTCCTGCTGCGCGAGCGCCTGACCGGCCAGTCCGTGCCCGAAGTGGCGCAGGACGGCGTGCAGATGGTCCGCCGCTGGATCGAATCGAAGGCAGGCGACGATTTCGACGCGCTTGCCGGATTGCTGGAGGACCAGAAGGCCTTCCAGAAGCTTTCGCTCGACATGCTCGCGCACCTTGAGATGACGCAGGCCGATGAAGTCGACCTGCCGCCCGAAGACGCCGACGACATGGACGGCGACGAGCAGACCGAGGAAGACGAGACCGGCGACGAAAGCGGGCGCGAGGAGCAGCCCGCCGAAGCCGCCGCCGAACCCTCCAAGGGCGAGGATCAGGGCGAGGCCGAGGCCGAGGGCGAAAATCCCGAGGACATGGACGAAGGCCAGGACGGCGATGAGGGCGAGGAAGGCATGCTGCCCGTCCGTCCGAACCGCCCTTGGACCGACATTCCCGACAGCTTCGACTATAAGGTCTTCACCGAGGCTTACGACGAAGTGATCGGCGCTGCGGACCTTTGCGACGAAGAGGAACTAACCCGCCTGCGCGCCTATCTGGATGCGCAGCTCAAGGGCCTTCAGGGTGTCGTCACGCGGCTTGCCAACCGGCTCCAGCGCCGCCTGATGGCGCAGCAGAACCGATCGTGGGACTTCGATCAGGAAGAGGGCATGCTCGATGCCGCGCGGCTCGCCCGTGTGGTCGTCTCGCCCGGCCAGTCGCTGTCCTACAAGATCGAGCGCGATGTCGAGTTCAAGGACACCGTGGTCACGCTGCTGCTCGACAATTCGGGTTCGATGCGCGGGCGCCCGATTTCGATCGCGGCGATCAGCGCAGATGTGATGGCACGCACGCTGGAACGCTGCGGCGTGAAAGTGGAAATCCTCGGCTTCACCACCCGGGCGTGGAAGGGCGGGCAGAGCCGCGAGTCCTGGCTGGCCAGTGGTCGTCCCGCCCATCCGGGCCGCCTCAACGACTTGCGCCACATCGTCTACAAGAAGGCCGACGAGCCCTGGCGCCGGGCGCGCAAGAACCTTGGCCTGATGATGCGCGAGGGGCTGCTGAAGGAGAACATCGACGGTGAGGCGCTGCTCTGGGCGCACAACCGCATGCTCGCCCGGCAGGAGGATCGCCGCATTCTGATGGTGATCTCCGACGGCGCGCCGGTGGACGATTCGACGCTGTCGGTGAACTCGGCCGGTTATCTTGAGGCACACTTGCGCCGCGTGATCGAATGGATCGAGGCAAAGAGCCCGGTCCAGCTTGTCGCCATCGGCATCGGCCATGATGTCACCCGGTACTATCGCCGCGCCGTCACCATCATGGATGCCGAGCAGCTTGGCGGCACGATGATCGAGCAGCTTGCAGGGTTGTTTGAAGAAGAGTGATTTTTCTACCGGTCGGTATTGAAACTCTACCGGCCGGTCCCAAGTTCGGCGGCGGTTTGCAAATCGCCGCCAACGAAGGAAAATTCATGAACGTTACCGACGCCGTCCTCAGCCGCCGCTCGATCCGCGCATTCAGCGACGAGCCGGTGAGCCTCGACGTGCTGCGCCGCGTGCTCGACAAGGCGCGCATGGCGCCTTCGGGTTGCAACTTCCAGCCCTGGGAAGCGACCGTGCTGACCGGCGAACCGCTCAAGGCGCTTCAGGACAAGATGCTGGCCAGCCAGCCGCAGGATCCCGAGGAATACAACTGGTCGGCGCCGATGCAGTCGCCCCGCCACGCCGCGCGCCTGCAGGAACTGGGCGGCTTCATGTACGGCGCCATGGGCATCGAACGGGACGACAGCGAAGGCCGCAAGGCGTTCATGCACCAGAACGTCACCTCGTTCGGCGCGCCGGCGCTGCTGGTCTGCTATTTCGAGCGTTTCATGGGTTCGCCGCAGTGGTCGGACGTGGGCATGTGGCTGCAGACGATCATGCTGCTGCTGCGCGAGGAAGGGCTCGATTCCTGTCCGCAGGAATGGATGGGCCTCTATGCCCGGCTCATCAAGGATCACATCGGCGTGTCGGATGAGACACACCTGCTGTTCTGCGGCCTCTCCATCGGCAAGCGCCTCGATGCGCCGGTAAATGCCTTCGACCGCCCCCGCGTGGCGCTGGACGAGCAGGTGAAGTTCATCGGTTTCGAATGACGGTAATGCCGGGCGTGGCTTGACTGCGCCCGGCTCCTGCCTAATTGCCCTGCGTCATGACCGAGACGCAAAGCCTGACGCTGTTCAACAGCCTGACCCGCCAGCTGGAGCCGTTCCAGCCCGTCCACGCCGGCGAGGCGCGGGTCTATACATGCGGGCCGACGGTCTACAATTACCCCCACATCGGCAACATGCGCGCCTATGTCTTCGCGGACATTCTGGGCCGGACGCTCAGCCATGCGGGCTACAAGCTTACCCACGTCATCAACATCACCGATGTCGGCCACCTGACCGACGATGCCGATGCGGGTGAGGACAAGATGGAAAAGATGGCGAGGGCGCAGGCCCAATCCATCTGGGATATCGCCGCGCATTACACGCAGGCCTATTGGGCGGACATCAAGGCGCTCAACATCCGGCAGCCGGCCAAGTGGTCGATCGCGACGGATTACGTGCCGCAGATGATCGAATTTGCCGAGAAGATCGCATCAAGGCACTGCTACGAACTGGAAAGCGGTCTCTATTTCGACGTTTCCACTGTCGCCGACTACGGCCGTCTCGCGCGCGCTGTCACGGATGAGGGCGAGGGGCGCATCGAGGCGGTAGAGGGTAAGCGCAATGCTGCCGACTTCGCGATCTGGCGCAAGACGCCTGCGGGCGAGAAGCGTCAGATGGAATGGGATTCTCCGTGGGGCAGGGGTGCCCCCGGCTGGCATCTCGAATGCTCGGTGATGTCGGGCGACCTACTCGGCTTCCCGTTCGACATCCACACCGGCGGCATCGACCACCGCGAGATCCACCACCCCAACGAGATCGCGCAGAACCAGGCGTTCTGCTGCACGAATGGCCTCG
>DQIG01000341.1 GCA_003525885.1 Stenotrophomonas sp. | reverse complement strand
GGCAGCCGGTGCGGCGGCCGTCGGGGCTGCGGTACCGCCACCGTGCATGTCGAACTGTGCGATCAGCTCCGGCGGCGCATAGCCCGGCTCGGTGCCGGACGACACCGCGTCGAGCATCGACTGCAGGTAGTCCAGCGACTGCTGGGCCGCGTCGAAGTGATGGGCCTGCAGCACGGCCTGGCCGGCACGTGCGATGCCGAGAGCCTCTTCAGCAGCGTGGCACAGCTCGACCATGGCGGTGACGCCAAGGAAGCCGGCGCCGCCCTTGAGCGTGTGGTAACCCCGGAACACCGCGTTGAGCTGTTCGGTGTCCTGCGGTGCCTGCTCCAGCGACACCAGCTGTTCGCCGAGGCGATCCAGGATTTCCTGTGCCTCGATGATGAAATCGGCAGTGATGTCGTCGGATACCGCGCTCATGCTTACAGCCCCAGATCCGACAACAGGTCGTCGGCGTCGTTCTGCGAAACCGCGTGGCGGTCCAGTCCCTTCAGTGCCGGCCCGGCCAGTTCCGGGTCGGTGCGATGCTGTTCCGGCGGCAGGCCGAGTGCGCCGAAGCCTTCGTGCACGCGGCGGACGATGCCGACCACGCGACGGATGATCTGCCCGGTCAGGTCCTGGTAGCTCTGGGTCAGGGCGATCTCGGTCAGGTTGTGGCGGATGCGCTCGAGCTGCGCGTCCTGGCCCGGCTGCAGGCCTTCGGCGCGCAGCTGTTCGGTCAGGCTGCGGCATTCCTCGGCCAGGTCCAGGGTGCGGTGGGTGGCCTGTTCGGTCATCGCCACCACGTGGTCCAGGCGTGCGCAGGCATCGTCCAGTTCGCCGGCCTCGCTGGGCACGGTCGGCAGTTCACCCAGCGCCTGTCCCAGCTCGCGGGCCAGCCGCGAGAGGCCGCTCATCATCGGCTGCGTGCGCAGCGCGACCAGTCCATCGATGCGTTGCCGCCACGCGGCTTCGTCACCGGACTCCAGTGCGTCCAGGGCTTCCTGCAGGCGCAGGGCGAGGGCGTTCTTGTCGACCGTGGTATCCATCAGGCGCTGGCCGCCAGGCGTTCGAAGATCTTGCCGAGCTTCTCTTCCAGCGTCTGCGCGGTGAACGGCTTGATGATGTAGCCGTTCACGCCGTTCTGGGCCGCTTCGATGATCTGCTCGCGCTTGGCCTCGGCGGTGACCATCAATACCGGCAGGGTCTTCAGCTTGGCATCGGCACGGATCGCCTTGAGCAGCTCGATGCCGGTCATCACCGGCATGTTCCAGTCGGTGACCACGAAGTCGAACGGCTGGCTCTGCAGCAGCGACAGTGCGGCATGCCCGTCCTCGGCTTCGGCGGTGTTGGTGAAGCCCAGATCGCCCAGCAGGTTCTTGACGATTCGACGCATGGTCGAGAAGTCGTCGACGATCAGGATGCGCATGTTCTTGTTCAAAGCAGAGTTCCTTTGTTGTTCATTCCGGGCGGCCGGGGGCAGCCGCCTCGGGGATGTTCATTCTTCGAGGCCAGCGTCGACGGCCTCGAAAATCTTCAGCCGGCCGCGCAGGCGCAGCACCGCCTGGCCATGGATCTGGCAGACCCGCGACTCGCTCACGCCGAGCACCGCGCCGATCTCCTTCAGGTTCAGTTCCTGCTCGTAGTAGAGCGAGAGCACCAGCTGTTCGCGCTCGGGCAGGTGGCCGATGGCCTTGCCCAGCTCGCGGCCGAATTCGCCGCGCTCCAGCACCTGCTGCGGGGTCGGGCCACCCTGGGCAACCGTGTCCAGCTCGCCCTGGTCTTCGATGCGCGATTCCAGGCTCAGCACCTGGCCGCGCGCGGCGTCTTCCATCAGGCGCAGGTACTCGGGCAGCGGCATCTCCATCGCGGCGGCCACTTCGGTAGCGCTGGCGGCACGGCCGCTGCTCTGTTCCAGGCGGCGGATGGTGGCGGCGGCATCGCGGGCACGGCGGTGCACCGAGCGCGGCACCCAGTCGCCGCGGCGGATCTCGTCGATCATCGAGCCGCGGATGCGGATCGAGGCATAGGTCTCGAACGAGGCGCCCTGGTCGGCGTCGTAGCTGCGCGAGGCTTCGATCAGGCCCATCATGCCGGCCTGGATCAGGTCATCGACTTCGACGCTGGCCGGCAGGCGCGCGGCCAGGTGGTGGGCGATGCGCCGCACCAGGTCCGAATGCTGGGCAATGACGTCGTTGGCCGCCGAGCGCTGGACTTCCCTGTACTGGGCCGCGCCTTTCATGCTGCCACCCCGCGCTGCTTGAGAATGCGTTCGAGGAAGAACTCGACGCCACCACGCGGTTCGGTCGGCGCCTGCCAGCGCGCGGTGCGGCGCGCGATCTCGGTGATCGCCAGTGCCGCCGGGCTGGACGGATAGGCCTTGACCACCGGCTGCTGGCGCTGCACCGACAGGCGCAGCCAGTCATCCTGCGGCACGCAGCCCAGGTAGTTCAGCGAGACATCGGCGAGGAACTTCTCGCACACGCGGGTCAGCTTCTCGTACAGCACGCGGCCCTCGTTGGGGTCGCGCACCATGTTGGCCACCACCTGGATGCGGTCCACGCCACGTTCGCGCGACAGCACCTTGATCAGCGCGTAGGCATCGGTGATCGAGGCCGGTTCGTCACAGACCACCACCACGGTGTCCTGCGCGGCCTGGCAGAAGGTCAGTACGCCATCGGTGATGCCGGCGGCGGTGTCCACCACCATGATGTCCAGTTCGCGTTCCAGTTCGGAGAACACGTTGACCAGGCCGACGTGCTCGGCCGGGGCCAGCTCGGCCATGTGCCGGCGGCCGGATGCGGCCGGGACCACCAGCACGCCGTTCGGGCCTTCAACGATGACGTCGTCCAGTGAGCAGCGGCCGGCGACCAGGTCGGCCAGCGTAAAGGTGGGGTTCAGCCCCAGGATCACGTCGATGTTGGCCAGGCCGAGGTCGGCGTCCAGCAGCAGCGTGCGCTTGCCCATGCCGGCCAGTGCCACGGCCAGGTTGGCCGAGACATTGGTCTTGCCCACGCCGCCCTTGCCGCCGGTGACGGCAATGGTGCGCACAGGGCCGAGCGGCTCGCTGCGGGTGGCCGACAGCGGGAAGGTCTTGGTCAGCTTGGCGTACTCACGCGACGGCATGGTTCAACTCCGGGTTGCAGGGCATATCGGCCGCTCGGCGCAAATCTTCAAGGCGAAGTACAAGATTGGCTGCACTGGCCCGGTGCAGGTCGTCCGGAACGTCCTGGCCATCGGTCACCCAGGTGATCGGCAGGGCGTGGTCAACGGCCACCGACAGGGCATTGCCGAAGCGGCCGGTCTCGTCCAGCTTGCTCAGTACCAGGCCCTGCAGGTTGGCCGCACCGAAGCGGCGGACCACCTCGTCCATGTCGCCGAAGCTGGTGTTGGCCGGCAGCACCAGCAGGGTGCGCACCTGGCGGGCGGCGCGCAGCCACTGCAGCTGGGCGGCCAGCGCGCGGTCGCGCGGGCCGAGGCCAGCGGTGTCGATCAGCACCAGCTTGTAGTCCTTCAGGCGTTCCAGCAGCTGGTCCAGGTCGGTGCCGCTGTTGGCTTCGTGCACGGCGATGCCGAGCTGGCGGCCGTAGCCATACAGCTGCTCGCGGGCGCCGATGCGGGTGGTATCGGTGGTGACCAGGGCGACGTCACGCGGCGCGTGCTTCTCGGCGAAGCGCGAGGCCAGCTTGGCGATGGTGGTGGTCTTGCCGGCGCCGGTCGGGCCCACCAGCGCGATCACGCCGCCTTCTTCCAGCGGGTCGACCGGGGCGATCGGCAGCTTGCGCGAGATCAGCCCCAGCATCAGGCCGCGGCCGCGGTGGGCTTCGGTCTCCAGCGGGATCTGCATGGCCACGTCGCGGGCCAGGCCGGCATCGAAACCATACTCGTCCATCAGGTCCAGCGCGGTAGCGCGCACCGGGCAGCCGCGCAGGCGCTCGTCGGTGAAGCGGTTCATCTCGCGCTCGATCACCTGGCGCATGCCGGCCACTTCCTGGCGCAGCTGGCGGATCTCGGCGTCGTCCTGGGCGACCACGGTCAGCACCGGGGCCGGGGCGAGGGTGGGCTCCGGCGCGGCTTCGACGCTGCCATCGGCCAACGCCGGTTCGCTGGCGGCGGTGGCC
>DQIG01000035.1:25772-26854 GCA_003525885.1 Stenotrophomonas sp. | reverse complement strand
GGCCTGCCGGCAGGCCGGCGGAGGACGAAGAACCGTGTTCGCCGCTGGCATGGCCCGGGTCGGCGGCGGATTTCTCGCTGTTCTCCACCTGCGACTGCGAACAGGCGGCCAGCAGCAGGGCAACGGACAGGGCGATGGCGTGACGCATCGGATGCGCGGCTTTCGACATGGGCGGGCCTTACTTGACGGTGGACAGGTAAACAGAGAGATCGGCGATCTCCTGTTCGCTGAAACTCATCGACTGCGCTTGCATCGTCGGATGCCGGCGCTTGCCCTGGCGGTACTCGGTCAGGGCCTGGGCCAGGTACTGCTGGGTCTGGCCGCCGATCTTCGGCACCCGGTAACTGGGGTAGGCGTTCTTGTAGCCGGTGATGCCGTGGCAGCCCTGGCAGGTGTAGGCCAGGACGCGGCCATTGTCGAAGTTGCCGGTGGGTGCGGCAGGCGCTGGCGCAGCGGCGGGAGCCGGGGCCGGGGCAGGTGTGGCAGGAGCAGGAGCGGGCTGTGCGGCGGCCCCAAGGGGCAGGAGGACGGCCAGAGCGAGACAAGCGGCGAGCGGCTGCGGGCGCATGGTGTCGTTTCCGGGGATTCGGGTCTGGTCGTTCCGGCGTGGGGTACGGAACGACCCGAGTATAGCCTCAGGTTTCATCTAGCTGAAATGGGGTCGGGCCGACCGGTGGCGTGAAGGCACCATGACCTTTGGGATATGGTGTTGCCGTGAAGTGGTGCATTACTTTGCTACCACACCTGTCCACGCATCCTCCAGGGACCCGACGATGTCGCATCCAATCCTCCTGTCCGGCCGTCGCAGCGGAATCTGCGCTGCCGCACTGCTGATCTCCACCTCCCTGCTGCTGGGCGGTTGCGCCGCAGGGCCCAATTCCGAAGCCAAGGCTGCCGAGACCAAGGAGGAGAAGAAGGTCGACGCAGTCCCGGTCGAGGTGGCGGTGGCCAGCCATCGCGCCGTCGCGGCCAGCTACACCGGTACTGCGGCGCTGGAACCACGCGCCGAGTCGCAGGTGGTCGCCAAGACGTCCGGCGTGGCGCTGGCAGTGCTGGTCGAGGAAGGCCAGCGCGTCACCGCC
>DQIG01000035.1:0-25608 GCA_003525885.1 Stenotrophomonas sp. | reverse complement strand
CCCCCCCCCCCCCAGCCGCTGGTGCGGCTGGACCCGGACCGCGCACGCCTGGCCGTTGCCCAGAGCGAAGCGCAGATGCGCAAGCTGGAAAACAACTACCAGCGCGCACAGAAGCTGGTCGGCCAGCAGATGGTCAGCGCCGCCGATGTCGACCAGCTGCGCTACGACCTGGAGAACGTCCGTGCGCAGTACCGCCTGGCCACGCTGGAGCTGTCCTACACCACGGTGGTAGCGCCAATCTCCGGCGTGATCGCCTCACGTTCGATCAAGACCGGCAACTTCGTGCAGATCAACACGCCGATCTTCCGCATTGTCGACAACTCGCGGCTGGAGGCCACCCTCAACGTACCCGAGCGTGAACTGGCCACGCTGCGTGCCGGCCAGCCGGTGACGCTGGCGGCCGACGCGCTGCCGGGCCAGAGCTTCACCGGCACCGTCGACCGCATCGCGCCGGTGGTGGACTCGGGCAGCGGCACGTTTCGCGTGGTCAGCGCCTTCGATGGCGCCGCGCACGCGCTGCAGCCCGGCATGTTCGGGCGCATCCGCATCGATTACGACCAGCGTGCCGATGCGCTGGTGGTACCGCGCCTGGCGTTGCTCGACGACGGTGAGCCGGCGGTGTTCCGCGTGCGCGAAGGCAAGGTCGCACGCGTTCCGGTCAAGCTGGGTTACGCCGAGGGCCCGTGGGTGGAGATCCGTGATGGCCTGGCGGCCGGTGATCAGGTGGTCACCGCCGGCAAGGTCGCCCTGCGCGACGGCACCACGGTGCAGGTGATTGCCGACCCGAAGGCGAAGACGGTCGCAGCGGCCGCCAAGCCGGCAGACAAGGCCGGGAGCAAGCAATGACCGCCCCGGGCCACGACCACGGTGCCTCGCCGGCGAGCGACGGCGCCGCCGCCGGCATGCGCGGCGGCCTGGTGGAATTCGCCACCCGCCGCCGCGTGACCATCGCCATGTGCACGGTCACGCTGCTGCTGTTCGGCCTGATCGCGCTGGGCAATCTCAAGGTCAACCTGCTGCCCGACCTGAGCTACCCGACGTTGACCGTGCGCACCGAATACACCGGGGCGGCGCCGACCGAAATCGAAACCCTGATCACCCAGCCGGTCGAAGAAGCGGTGGGCGTGGTCAAGAACCTGCGCAAGCTGAAGTCGGTCTCGCGCACCGGCCAGAGCGACGTGGTGCTGGAGTTCGCCTGGGGCACCAACATGGACCAGGCCAGCCTGGAGGTGCGTGACAAGATGGAAGCGCTGAACCTGCCGCTGGAGGCCAAGGCCCCGGTGCTGCTGCGCTTCAATCCGTCCACTGAGCCGATCATGCGCCTGGTGCTGTCGAACAAGACGGCGCCGACCAGCGATGCCGATGCAGTCCGCGAGCTGACCGGCCTGCGCCGCTATGCCGATGAAGACCTCAAGAAGAAGCTGGAGCCGGTCACCGGCGTGGCCGCAGTGAAGGTCGGCGGTGGCCTGGAGGACGAGATCCAGGTCGACATCGACCAGCAGAAGCTGGCGCAGCTGAACCTGCCGATCGACACCGTCATCAAGCGCCTGAAGGACGAGAACATCAACATCTCCGGCGGCCGCCTGGAGGAAGGCTCGCAGCGTTTCCTGGTGCGTACCGTCAACCAGTTCGCCGACCTGGAGGAAATCCGCAACCTGCTGGTGACCACCCAGGCCGCCAATGGCAGCGCGGCCGACTCGGCGCTGCAGCAGATGTTCAACATCGCCGCATCGACCGGTTCGGCTGCTGCCATCGCGGCGGCGTCGGCGGCACAGAGTGCATCGTCCGGCGGCGCCTCCAGCGTGGTCGCCAATGGCGTGCCGGTTCGCCTGAAGGACGTGGCCACCGTGCGCCAGGGCTACAAGGAGCGCGAAGCGATCATCCGCCTAGGCGGCAAGGAATCGGTCGAGCTGGCCATCTACAAGGAAGGCGACGCCAACACCGTGTCCACCGCCGAAGCGCTGCGCAAGCGCCTGGAGCAGATCAAGGGCACGTTCCCGTCCGATGTCGAGCTGACCACCATCGAGGACCAGTCGCGCTTCATCGAGCACGCCATTGCCGACGTCAAGAAGGATGCAGTGATCGGCGGCCTGCTGGCGATCCTGATCATCTTCCTGTTCCTGCGCGATGGCTGGAGCACGTTCGTGATCAGCCTGTCGCTGCCGGTCTCGATCATCGCCACGTTCTTCTTCATGGGCCAGCTCGGCCTGAGCTTGAACGTGATGTCGCTGGGAGGCCTGGCATTGGCCACCGGCCTGGTGGTGGATGACTCGATCGTGGTGCTGGAGAGCATCGCCAAGGCCCGCGAGCGTGGTCTGGGCATCCTGCAGGCGGCGATTGCCGGCACCCGCGAAGTGAGCATGGCGGTGGTCGCCTCGACCCTGACCACCATCGCCGTGTTCCTGCCGCTGGTGTTCGTCGATGGCATCGCCGGGCAGCTGTTCCGCGACCAGGCGCTGACCGTGGCGATCGCCATCGCGATCTCGCTGCTGGTGTCGATGACCCTGATCCCGATGTTGAGCTCGCTGAAGGGGCGGCCGCCGCTGGCGTTCCCGGAAGAGGCGCCGAATGAAGCATGGCAGCCGCAGAAGCGCTGGCAGAAGCCGGTTGCGCTGGGCCGCCGTGGCGTGGTCGCCAGCGTGCGCTGGAGCTTCTATGCGCTGGCGTGGCTGGTCGTGCGCCTGTGGCGTGGCGTGGTGGCGGTGGTCGGCCCGGTGATGCGCAAGGCCAGCGACCTGGCGATGAAGCCTTACGCCGGTGCCGAGCGTGGCTACCTGCGGTTGCTGCCGAGCGCGCTGGCGCACCCCGGCAAGGTACTGGGGGTGGCGACCATCATCTTCGTGGCAACCATGGCGCTGGTGCCGATGCTTGGCGCCGACCTGATCCCGCAGCTGGCGCAGGACCGTTTCGAAATGACGGTGAAGCTGCCGGCCGGCACGCCGCTGAAGCAGACCGATGCGCTGGTGCGCGAGCTGCAGCTGGCGCACGGCAAGGGGGAGGGCGTGGCCTCGCTGTATGGCGTCAGTGGCAGCGGCACCCGACTGGATGCCAGCCCGACCGAAAGCGGCGAGAACATAGGCAAGCTGACCGTGGTGATGGAAGGCGGTGGCAACGCGCGCACTGAAGCGGCGATCACCGAGCGCCTGCGCGGCACCATGAGCCAGCATCCGGGTGCCCAGGTCGACTTCGCGCGGCCGGCGTTGTTCAGCTTCTCCACGCCGCTGGAAATCGAGCTGCGCGGGCAGGACATGGCCACCCTGGAAGTGGCGGGCCAGCGCCTGGCAGCCCTGCTGCGCGGCAATGCCCACTACGCCGACGTGAAGTCGACGGTGGAAGAGGGCTTCCCGGAAATCCAGATCCGCTTCGACCAGGAGCGCGCCGGTGCGCTGGGCCTGACCACTCGCCAGATCGCCGATGTGGTGGTGAAGAAGGTGCGCGGCGACGTCGCCACCCGCTACAGCTTCCGTGATCGCAAGATCGACGTGCTGGTGCGGGCCCAGGAAGGTGATCGCGCCAGCGTGGAGAGCATCCGCCGCCTGATCGTCAATCCGGGCAGTACGCGCCCGGTCACCCTGGATGCGGTGGCAGATGTGGTGGCCACCACTGGCCCCAGCGAGATCCATCGCGCCGACCAGACCCGCGTCGCGGTCGTGTCAGCCAACCTGCGCGACATCGATCTGGGCGCGGCCATGCGTGAAGTGCAGCAGATGGTGGCCGAGCAACCGCTGGGTGCGGGTGTCGGCCTGCACATCGGCGGCCAGGGCGAAGAGCTGGCGCAGGCGGCGAAGTCGCTGATCTTCGCCTTCGGACTGGCGATCTTCCTGGTCTACCTGGTGATGGCCTCGCAGTTCGAGTCGCTGCTGCACCCGTTCGTGATCCTGTTCACCATCCCGCTGGCGCTGGTCGGCGCGATCCTGGCGCTGATGCTGACTGGCAAGCCGATTTCGGTGGTGGTGTTCATCGGCCTGATCCTGCTGGTCGGCCTGGTCACCAAGAACGCGATCATCCTGATCGACAAGGTCAACCAACTGCGCGAGGCCGGCGTGACCAAGCACGAAGCGCTGGTGGAAGGTGCGCGCTCACGCCTGCGGCCGATCATCATGACCACCCTGTGCACGCTGTTCGGCTTCCTGCCGCTGGCGGTGGCGATGGGTGAGGGTGCTGAGGTGCGCGCGCCGATGGCGATCACCGTGATCGGCGGCCTGCTGGTGTCGACCCTGTTGACCCTGCTGGTGATCCCGGTGGTGTACGACCTGATGGATCGTCGTGGCGACGCCTACTACCGTGAGCGCGGCCGCAAGCATGCCGGTGAAGGCCTGCATGGCGATGAAAGCGGCACGGCAGGGGTGGAGGAGCCGGCATGAGTGTTGCCGAGTTCTCCATCCGCCGCCCGGTCACCACCATCATGTGCTTCGTGTCGCTGGTGGTGATCGGCCTGATCGCTTCGTTCCGGCTGCCGCTGGAGGCGCTGCCGGACATCTCCGCGCCGTTCCTGTTCGTGCAGATTCCCTATACCGGGTCGACCCCGGAGGAAGTGGAGCGGACCATCATCCGGCCCGTCGAGGAATCGCTGGCGACGATGACCGGCATCAAGCGCATGCGCTCGTCGGCAACCTCTGAGGCAGCGCTGATCTACATCGAATTCAGCGACTGGGACCGCGACATCGCGATTGCAGCGTCCGACGCGCGCGAGCGTATCGACGCGATCCGCAGCGACCTGCCCGACGACCTGCAGCGCTACAACGTGTTCAAGTGGTCCAGCAGTGACCAGCCCGTGTTGAAGGTGCGCCTGGCCAGCACCACCGACCTGACCACCGCCTATGACATGCTCGACCGTGAGTTCAAGCGGCGCATCGAGCGCATCCCGGGTGTGGCCAGGGTCGACATCACCGGTGCGCCGCCGAACGAGGTCGAGATCGCCATCGATCCGAACCGGCTCAACGCGCATGGGTTGAGCATCAACGAGCTGAGCGAGCGCCTGCGCACGCTGAACTTCTCGATCTCGGCCGGGCAGATCGACGACAACGGGCAACGCGTGCGCGTGCAGCCGGTGGGGGAGATCACCGATCTGCAGGAAATGCGCGACCTGGTGATCAACGCCAAGGGCCTGCGCCTGGGCGACATCGCCGATGTGCGCCTGAAGCCGGCGCGGATGAACTACGGGCGCCGCCTGGACGGCAACCCGGCGGTGGGCCTGGATATTTTCAAGGAGCGCAGTGCCAATCTGGTGGACGTTTCGCGTGCGGCGCTGGCCGAGGTCGAGGCGATCCGTGCGCAGCCGTCGATGCGCGACGTGCAGATCAAGGTGATCGACAACCAGGGCAAGGCGGTGACCTCGTCGCTGCTGGAGCTGGCCGAAGCCGGTGCGGTCGGCCTGATCCTGTCGGTGACGGTGCTGTTCTTCTTCCTGCGCCATTGGCCGTCGACGCTGATGGTGACCCTGGCCATTCCGATCTGCTTCACCATCACCCTGGGCTTCATGTACTTCGTCGGGGTGACACTGAACATCCTGACCATGATGGGCCTGTTGCTGGCCGTGGGCATGCTGGTCGACAACGCCGTGGTGGTTGTGGAAAGCATCTACCAGGAGCGCGAGCGCATGCCGGGGCAGCCGCGGCTGGCCTCGATCATCGGCACCCGCAACGTAGCCATCGCGCTCAGCGCCGGTACGCTCTGCCACTGCATCGTGTTCGTGCCGAACCTGTTCGGCGAGACCAACAACATCAGCATCTTCATGGCGCAGATCGCGATCACCATCTCGGTCTCGCTGCTGGCCTCGTGGCTGGTCGCGGTCAGCCTGATCCCGATGCTGTCCGCGCGCATGGCCACCCCCAAGCTGGTGCACTCGCAGACCGGCCTGATCGCGCGCCTGCAGCGGCGCTACGCGCGGCTGCTGGACTGGTCGCTGCATCACCGCGGATGGAGCCTGCTCGGCATCCTGCTGGTGGTGCTGGTCAGCCTGGTGCCGATGAAGCTGACCAAGATCGACATGTTCGGTGGTGAGGGTGGCAAGGACATCTTCATCGGCTACATGTGGAAGGGCGCCTACACCTACCGGCAGATGTCCGAGGAAGTGGCGCGGGTGGAGAACTGGATCGACCAGAACCGCGAACGCCTGCACGTGAAGCAGGTGTACTCCTGGTACAGCGAGCAGGAAGGCAGCTCCACGGTGGTCACCCTGGACGAAAAGTACGCCAAGGACATCAAGGCGCTGCAGGAAGAGCTGCGCAAGGGCTTGCCGAAGTCGGCCCGAACCGACTACTTCGTCGGCAACCAGGGCGGCGATGGCGGGGGCGGCAGCAACCAGGGCGTGCAGGTGCAGTTGGTGGGCGACTCCAGCTCGATGCTGCAGGAGATCGGCCAGGAAGTGGTGCCGTTGCTGGCGCAGCGTGCCGAACTGCGGGACGTGCGCATCGACAACGGCGAGAAGGGCGGCGAGCTGAAGGTGCGTGTCGACCGCGAGCGCGCCGCGGCATTTGGTTTCAATGCCGAGCAGGTGGCCAGCTTCGTCGGGCTCGCCCTGCGCGGCGCACCGATGCGCGAGTTCCGTCGCGGCGACAACGAAGTGCCGGTGTGGGTACGCTTTGCCGGCGCCGAGCAGAGCAGTCCGGAAGACCTGGCCGGTTTCAGCGTGCGTACCGGCGATGGCCGCAGCGTGCCGCTGCTGAGCCTGGTCACCGTGGACGTCGGCTCGTCGGCCACCCAGATCGGCCGCACCAACCGCCAGACCACGTTGACCATCAAGGCCAACCTGGCCGAGAAGATCACGGCACCGGACGGGCGCAAGGCGATAGAAGCGGTGCTCAAGCCGATGAATTTCCCGGCTGGCTACGGCTTCACCTTCGACGGTGGTGACTATGGCAACGATGACGAGGCCATGCAGCAGATGGTGTTCAACCTGCTGATCGCGCTGGTGATGATCTACGTGGTGATGGCGGCGGTGTTCGAGTCGCTGCTGTTCCCGGCGGCGATCATGAGCGGCGTGCTGTTCTCGATCTTCGGCGTGTTCTGGCTGTTCTGGATCACCGGCACCTCGTTCGGGATCATGTCGTTCATCGGCATCCTGGTACTGATGGGCGTGGTGGTGAACAACGGCATCGTGATGATCGAGCACATCAACAACCTGCGGCGCAGTGGCATGGGCCGTACCCAGGCGCTGGTGGAAGGCTCACGCGAACGCCTG
Source organism: Stenotrophomonas sp. (assembly GCA_003525885.1). Classification (GTDB taxonomy): domain Bacteria; phylum Pseudomonadota; class Gammaproteobacteria; order Xanthomonadales; family Xanthomonadaceae; genus Stenotrophomonas. Next base: position 18,425 of record DQIG01000035.1, on the reverse strand, counting down.
CGCCCGATCATGATGACCATGGGCACGGCGATCCTGGCGATGGTGCCGATCTCGCTGACCGACACGCAGATGTTCGGCAATGGCCCGGAGTATTCGCCGATGGCGCGCGCGATTGCCGGCGGCCTGGCGTTCTCGACCGTGGTCAGCCTGCTGTTCCTGCCGACGATCTACGCCGTGCTCGATGACCTGCGCAATGCCGTGACGCGGCTGATCCGCCGCGCGCGCGGCCTGGAGATGGTAGAGCCGGGCGCTGCCCGGCTGTAGTGGTCGGGCTTGCTCGACCGTAAGCGGCACCAACGTGTTGTGGTGTGGGGGAGGCCGGTCGTAGTGGGGCGGCCTCCCCCTTTTTTTCGCTCGCCGCGTCGCGGCGCCACCCGAGCATGGGCTGGGGCGCTACAGACTCTGTGGCCGGTTGAAAGGCTTACCCCGCGACCTTGCCCCACACCTTGAACGTGGTCAACCAAAGGCCGAGCATGCTGCCGATGTTGGTCAGCATGAAGGTCAGCACCACGCGGGTAACGCGATTGCGGTACCAGCCCTTCAGGCTCTGCGCATCGTCGCGCAGCTTCAGGAAGTCTTCGTAGGCCGGCTTGCGCAGGCGCGCTTCCACCAGCGCCGAGAATGCACCGGTCGGGATGCTCAGGCGGAACGGCTTGAACGGGGCCACCGCGATCGCGGTGAGGATGCTCAGCGGGTGGCCACCGGCCAGCAGGCAGCCCAGGCCTGCCAGGCCACCGGTATACATCGCCCAGGTCGCCAGCAGCTCGGTGCCCACGACCAGGCCACCGCGGTAGAAGCCTACGCCGATGCCGGTCGCTACGATCGCGAGGATGCCGAGCGTGAACCACGGGATGTTGCGCTTCTTCGGCACCGCCTCCAGCTCTGCGCGCAGCGGCGCCGGCGCCTCGGTGTCGGTTTCCAGGTAGCGCGCCAGCCCGGCCAGGTGACCGGCACCGACCACCGCCAGCACTTCGCGCTGCTGCGGGTCGTGCGCTTCGCGCAGGCGCGTGGCCATGTAGCGGTCGCGCTCACCGATGATGGTCTCGTACAGCGCAGGGCTCTCGCTGGCGAACTCACCGAAGCTCGATTCCAGCATGTCGCCCTGCTTGAGCTTCTCGATCTCGTTCTCGCCCACTTCCTCGGACGAGAACAGGCCGGCGCCAAGCCCGGCGACCAGTTTCAGCTTGCCGAAGAAGCCCAGCCGCTGCGACGCACGACGGAAGGTCAGGCCGACCTCGCGGTCGATCAGGTGCACGGGCAGATCGCGTTCGCGCGCCAACTCCACCGCACGCTTCAGCTCGGCACCGGGCTCGATGTCGAGCTGTTCGGCCAGGCGGCGCTGGTAGGCGGACAGGGCCAGGTTGGCAGCGAACAGGGCGACGCGGCCCTTGCGGATCACTTCGACCAGGTCGAGCTTGGCCAGCGTGTCCGGGTCGCTCAGCGCCTGCAGGCGCTGCGGATCCAGCTCGACGGCCACCGCATCGAAGCGGCCGCTGTCGATGGCTTTTTCCACGGCCTCGACGCTGGCGCGGGAGACGTGGGCGGTGCCCAGCAGGGTGTAGCGCACGCCGTCGCGTTCGACGACGCGCACCGGCTGGCCGGCGAACAGGTCGTCACCGGTATCGGGAAGGGTTTCGGTCATGGGTTCATTCATTGGAAGGTGCGGTGTCGGCGCCGTCGCCGAGCGCGCGCTGCATCTGCACGGTATCCAGCCAGCGGCCATGCTTGCGGCCGAGGCCACGGAACACGCCCACCAGCTCGAAGCCGAAGCGTTCGTGCAGCTTGATCGATGCGGTGTTGGTCGGTTCACCGATCACCGCCACCATCTGCCGGTAGCCGCGCGCGATGCAGGCGTCGATCAATGCCTGCAGCAGGCCGGTGCCCACGCCCTTGCCCTGGAATGCGGCATCGACGTAGACCGAGTTCTCCACGGTCCACTGATAAGCAACGCGGGTACGGTAAGTGTTGGCGTAGGCATAGCCGGCCACCTGGCCGTCGATCTCGGCGATCAGGTAGGGGAAGCCGCGATCGATGATGTCGCGCATGCGGCGCAGCATCTCGGTCGCGTCGGGGATGTCGTACTCGTAGGTGTTGACGAAGTCGGTCACTTCCACCGCGTAGATCGCAGTGATCGCATCGATGTCGGCAGGGCCGGCATCACGGATGAGGACGGCCATGCGCGGGCTCCGGCTCAGTCGATGTAGCGCTTGAGCAGGTCGCCGTAGGCATCGATGCGGCGATCACGCAGGAACGGCCAGATGCGTCGCACATGCTCGCTGCGCTGCAGGTCGACGTCGCACAGCAGCACGGTGGCGTCGGTGCCGGCCTCGGCCAGGAACTCGCCCTGCGGGCCGAGCACGTGGCTGTTGCCCCAGAACTGGATGCCCGATGCGCCCAGCGGCGACGCCTCGTGGCCGACGCGGTTGCAGCTCAGCACGGGCAGGCCGTTGGCCACGGCGTGGCCGCGGTGGCTCAGTACCCAGGCGTCGCGCTGGCGGGTCTTCTCGTCCTGCACGTCGTCCGGGTCCCAGCCGATGGCGGTGGGGTAGAGCAGCAGTTCGGCGCCGGCCAGCGCCATCAGGCGCGCCGCTTCCGGGTACCACTGGTCCCAGCACACCAGCACGCCCAGGCGGCCCACCGAGGTATCGATCGGCTTGAAGCCGATGTCGCCCGGGGTGAAGTAGAACTTCTCGTAGAAGCCCGGGTCATCCGGGATATGCATCTTGCGGTACTTGCCGAGCAGCGCACCGTCCTTCTCGAACACCACGGCGGTGTTGTGGTACAGGCCGGCAGCGCGGCGCTCGAACAGCGAGCCGACCAGCACCACGCCGTGCTTCTTCGCCAGCGCGCCAAGGCGCTCGGTGCTCGGGCCTGGAATCGGCTCGGCCAGGTCGAACTCGTCCACCGATTCGTGCTGGCAGAAGTACGGACCGTTATGCAGTTCCTGCAGCAGCACCAGCTTGGCACCCTGCGCAGCCGCCTCGGCCACGCGTGCTTCGATCACCGCCAGGTTGGCGGCGGCATCACCGTGGTTGCGCTCCTGGATCAGGGCGACGGTAAGGGGGCTGCGCGAGTTCATGCGGGGCGTTCCTGCGGGGGAAAACCAGCATGTTAGCGCGGATGGGCGGCGACGGCGTGTCGCGCGCTGAATGGGTGCGATCGGTAGTGCCGGCCGCTGGCCGGCATCCCCCGATCCATCAAGCGCTGCCTGGTTGCCGGCCAGCGGCCGGCACCACCGCTTACGCCTTCAACAGCCCCGCCGGCAGCTGCATGGTGATGCAGTGCAGGCTGCCGTTCTGCCAGATCAGCGAGCGGCAGGGCACCTGCACGATCTCGCGACCCGGGTGTGCCTGTGCCAGCACGTCGCGGGCCAGGTCATCGGCCGGATCGCCATACGCGGGCATCAGCACAGCGCCATTGACGATCAGGTAGTTGGCGTACGAGGCGGCCAGGCGGCGGCCTTCGTCGATCACCGGTTGTGCCCACGGCAGCGGGAACAGGCGGTACGGCTGGCCATCTTTGGTGCGCAGCGCGGCCAGCTCATTGCCCATCGCCTGCAGTTCGGCGTAGTGCGAATCGCTCTCGTCGTTGCAGGCCTGGTAGACGATGCTGTCAGCCGAGGCGAAGCGGGCGAGGGTGTCGATGTGCGCGTCGGTGTCGTCGCCTTCCAGGTAGCCGTGGTCCAGCCACAGCACGCGGTCCTGCTGCAGCCAGTCGGCCAGGTCGGCGCTCAGGCTGGCGCGATCGCGGTCCGGGTGGCGCTCGTGCAGGCACTTCCAGGTGGTCAGCAGGGTGCCTTCGCCGTCGGTCTCGATGCCGCCGCCTTCCAGCGCGAACGGAATGCTGCGTACCGGTGCGTCGTTGAACACGCCGGCCTGGTCGAGCACGCCCACCAGCTGGTCATCCAGGGTGGCGTCGAACTTGCCGCCCCAGCCGGTGAAGCGGAAATCCAGCAGCTGGAAGCCGCCGTCGGCACGGCGCAGGGTGATCGGGCCGGAGTCGCGCAGCCAGGTATCGTCGTAGGCCGCCGTGGTGAAGTGGACCTTGTCCATGTCGATGCGGTTGGAGCGCAGACGCATCTCGGCGTAGGTCTCCACATCATCGTCGGCCACGCAGATCAGCACCGGCTGGAAGCGGGTGATGGCCGCGACCAGGGCAATGTAGGTCTCTTCCACCTGGCCCAGGCGGTCAGCCCAGTCGGTATCGGCGGTGGGCCAGGCAATCAGGACGCCACTCTGGGCTTCCCACTCGGCAGGAAAACGAAGGGTCTGGTTCATGGTCTCGCTACACAGGCCCGCCCACGGCGGGTAATGGGATCAACGGATCGGCGGTTTCGGACCGATTTCGTTCGGGTCCGCCTGGTTGGCCACCACATTGATCACCTTCTGCTTCTCGAAGTAGACGGTGAACTGCGGGTACACCCAGCGGTTGATGGTCGGCCACTGCCGCTTCTGCCCGCCACGTGGCTGCAGCTGCTCGCTGGGCGCGCCGAACTGTTCCTGCACCTGCTGCATGCTCTGGCCGCGCACGGGCAGGGCGCCGGCCGGCTTCTCGCGGGCACGGTCGACAAGCAGGGTATCGGCCAGTGCCGGTGTGGCGGCGGCCAGGGTGGCCATCACGGCCAGGGCGGACAGGTAACGCTTCATCTCGATCTACTCCCCAGTGGTCAAGAAAGGCGATTACAGCAAAAACGGCAGGAAAAAGCCGCATAAACAAAAAACCGCCCGAAGGCGGTTTCTTGCATCGGGTCGGCCCCGCGTAGGGCCAGCCGCAGCCGGAAGGCTGTGAGGCTTAGCGCTGACGCGCCTTGAAACGCGGGTTCGACTTGCAGATGACGAAGATCTTGCCACGACGACGCACGACCTTGCAGTCACGGTGACGGGCCTTCGCCGACTTCAGGGAGGACAGGACTTTCATGGCATACCTCGGCGTAAACAGTAGTTGTTCGGGTGGAGCGTGGCCGCGATATGCGAAAGACAATCGGCAGTTGACGCTCGTTCAAGCCCGCCATTCTACCGGGCTTTTCCTCGTGGTTTCAAGTGGTTGCACAAAAGATCCCGCTGGGGGCGTCTGGCAGGGGCTAGAATGGCCTCTTCACACGCTCTGGGACCCCCATGAATCCACTCGCTCCCGTCCTGACCATCGACGGCCCATCCGGGGCCGGCAAGGGTACCATCAGCCGCATCATCGCGCGCAGGATGGGCTGGCATTACCTGGATTCGGGCGCGCTGTACCGGGCGGTGGGCGTGGCCGCAAGCTGGGCCGACATCGATACCTCCGACGCCTCGGCGCTGGTGCGCTGCACCTTCGATACCCACGTTCAGTTTGTCGAGCAGGGCGATGCCATGCGGGTCATGGTCAACGGCACCGACGCCACCGACGAGCTGCGCCTGGAGACCACCGGCGCGCTGGCCTCGGCCATTGCCGCCATTCCCGAGGTCCGGGCTGCCCTGAAGGAGCGCCAGCGCGCATTCAGGGAGCTGCCGGGCCTGGTCGCTGACGGTCGCGACATGGGTACGGTGATCTTCCCGGACGCCTCCTACAAGGTCTTCCTGACCGCCAGTGCCGAGGAGCGCGCCGAGCGCCGGCATAAGCAGTTGAAAGACAAGGGGGTTTCTGTTAACTTTGATGACCTCCTGCGCGAGATCATGGCCCGCGACGCCCGTGATGCTCAGCGTACCGTGGCGCCCCTGAAGCCGGCAGACGATGCTGTCCTCATCGACACCACAGGCATCGGCATCGATGATGTCGTTGCCCGAGTGATGGATCTGCTTCCGGTTCCGGCTGCCTGATCCGTTCGCGCGGGAGCACTGCCAGCAGCATCGGTGGTGGTCGCGCATAGCAGTGCTGTACCAGCTCCGTCGCGCAATGATGCGTGGCGGTTTTCCTACTACACACGACCTGCGTTTCCGGGGTCGACCAACAGGCGGGCGGTCGCCATTCCCCTGAAGGGGACGCCACCGACCCATGTGTCCAACAGAGTAAATCTAATGACCGAATCATTTGCCGAACTGTTTGAAGCCAGCCAGGCCAACCTGGCCAAGCTGAAGCCGGGCGCCATCGTCAGCGGTACCGTTGTTGAAGTCCGCGGCGACGTCGTGGTGATCAACGCTGGCCTGAAGTCCGAAGGCATCGTGCCGATCGAACAGTTCCGTAACGACGCTGGCGAAATCGACGTCGCCGAAGGCGACATCGTCAAGGTCGCCCTCGACTCGATCGAGAACGGCTTCGGCGAAACCGTCCTGTCGCGCGAGAAGGCCAAGCGCGCGATGGTGTGGGACGAGCTGGAAGAAGCGTTGGAAAAGAACGAAACCATCACCGGCCGCATCAGCGGCAAGGTCAAGGGTGGTTTCACCGTGGACATCAAGGATGTCCGCGCCTTCCTGCCGGGTTCCCTGGTCGATGTGCGCCCGGTGCGCGATCCGGCCTACCTGGAAGGCAAGGAACTCGAGTTCAAGCTCATCAAGCTGGACCGCAAGCGTAACAACGTCGTGGTCTCGCGCCGCGCTGTCGTCGAAAGCGAGCACTCGGAAGAGCGCGAGCAGCTGATGGACAAGCTGCAGGAAGGCGCGATCCTGAAGGGTGTCGTCAAGAACCTGACCGACTACGGCGCATTCGTGGACCTGGGCGGTATCGACGGCCTGCTGCACATCACCGACATGGCGTGGAAGCGCGTGCGTCACCCGTCGGAAGTCGTGAACGTCGGCGACGAGCTGGACGTCCGCGTGCTGAAGTTCGACCGCGAGCGCAACCGCGTTTCGCTGGGCCTGAAGCAGCTGGGCGAGGATCCGTGGGACAACATCGGCCGTCGTTACCCGGCCAACAGCCGCGTCTTCGGCAAGGTCTCCAACGTCACCGATTACGGTGCGTTCGTTGAGATCGAGCCGGGCGTCGAAGGCCTGGTGCACGTCTCCGAGATGGATTGGACCAACAAGAACGTCAACCCGTCCAAGGTTGTCCAGGTTGGTGATGAAGTCGAAGTGATGGTGCTGGACGTCGATGAAGAGCGTCGCCGTATCTCGCTGGGCATGAAGCAGGTTGCCGCCAATCCGTGGGAAACCTTCGCTGCCACCCACAAGAAGGGTGACAAGGTGTCGGGCCAGATCAAGTCGATCACCGACTTCGGCATCTTCATCGGCCTGGACGGCGGCATCGACGGCCTGGTCCACCTGTCCGACATCAGCTGGAACACCACCGGCGAAGACGTCGTTCGCAACTTCAAGAAGGGCGATAACCTGGACGCCGTCGTCCTGGCTGTCGATCCGGAGCGCGAGCGCATCTCCCTGGGCGTGAAGCAGCTGGAGCAGGATCCGTTCGGCCAGTACATGGCTGCCAATCCGAAGGGCTCCAAGGTCGAAGGCGTGGTGAAGGAAGTCGACGCCAAGGGCGCGATCATCGAGCTGGCTGACGGCATCGAAGGTTACGTCTCGGCCCGCGACATCGCCAACGAGCGCGTTGACGACGCCACCCAGCACCTGAAGGTCGGCGACAAGGTCGAAGCCAAGTTCGTGGGCATGGACCGCAAGGGTCGTACCCTGCAGCTGTCGATCAAGGCCAAGGACGACGCGGAAATGCGCGAAGTGTTGGAGGAATACCAGTCCTCTTCGGCTTCCAGCGGCACCACCCAGCTGGGCGCGCTGCTGCGTGCGCAGCTGAACGGCAACAAGTCCGAGTAATCGGCCTTACGCTGTTCGTTGTTTCCTGGACGGCCCGGGCATTGCCCGGGCCGTTTCAGGCTGAGATGCCCCTGATGTGAGCCGGTAATGACCAAATCCGAACTGATCGAAATCCTTGCGCGCCGCCAGGCGCACCTGAAGGCCGATGACGTCGATCTGGCGGTGAAGTCGTTGCTGGAAATGATGGGCGGATCGCTGTCCGCCGGGGATCGCATCGAAATTCGTGGCTTTGGCAGCTTCTCGCTGCACTATCGCCCGCCGCGCCTGGGTCGCAACCCGAAGACCGGCGAATCGGTTGCCCTGCCGGGCAAGCATGTCCCCCATTTCAAGCCGGGCAAGGAACTGCGCGAGCGGGTCAGCAGTGTGCTGCCGCTGGACGCCGATCCGGCCTGAGTCTTCCGTCGCGCCACCGCGTGCGAATCCAGCCGCGAGTCGGATAAGCTACGGACTCCTGCCACTGGAGCTGTCGCATGAAGGTTTTTCGTCTGCTGGTCCTGCTGGCGGTGCTGATCCTTGGATTGATCATCGGTGCGGTCAACATGACCGCGATGTCGATCAACCTGCTGTTTACCCAACTGCACACCTCGGTGGGCGTGGCCCTGATCGCCGCGCTGCTGGTCGGTGTCGTGGTCGGTGCCGGGCTGGTGCTGGTGAGCGTGGTCATTCCGCTCTATGGCCAGTTGCGCCGCGCCAACAAGTCCGCTGTCGCTTCACCGGCACCGGCCGCATCCCCCCAATCTTTTGATGGACGTTGATCGAAGATGGATTTCGTCACCGAGTGGTTCTGGTTCTTCCTGTTCGTTCCGCTGGCCGCACTGGCCGGGTGGGTGATCGGACGGCGTGGTGGTCAACGCCACGGTGACAGCCAGGTCAGCCGCCTGTCGAGCACCTATTTCCGTGGCCTGAACTACCTGCTCAACGAGCAGCCGGACAAGGCCATCGAGCTGTTCCTGCACATCGCCGAGCTGGACAAGGAAACCTTCGAGACCCAGGTCGCGCTGGGCCATCTGTTCCGCCGCCGTGGTGAAGTCGACCGCGCCATCCGCCTGCACCAAGGGCTGGTCAATCGCCACGACCTGAGTGACGCGCAACGCGTGCAGGCCCTGCTGGCCCTGGGCGAGGACTACATGAAGTCCGGCCTGCTGGATCGCGCCGAGACCGTGTTCACCGAGCTGGCACAACTGGATCAGCGCGCACCGCAGGCGCTCAAGCACCTGATCGGCATCTACCAGGCCGAACGCGACTGGGAAAAGGCGATCGACAACGCCACCCGTTTCGAGGACGTGACCGGCGAGCCGATGGGCAAGCTGATCGGGCAGTTCGAATGCGAACTGGCCGAGCGTTTCCGTGGCGCCGGCAAGCTGGAAGAGGCGAGGGCAGCGATCGCCCGTGCCTACCAGGCAGACGCGATGTCGGTGCGCGCCGGCATCATCGAGGGCCGGCTGGAAACCGACGCGGGCAATCCAGAGGCCGCCGTGCGCGCCTTCGAGCGCGCCGCGCGCAACGACCCCGAATACCTGCCGGAACTGTTGCCGGCACTGATGCAGAACTATCGCAAGGTCGGTGATCTGGCAGGCGCACGCGCGTTCCTGTCGGAGATGACCGAGCATTACCGCGGCATCGCCCCGGTACTGGCGCTGACACGTTTGATGGAAGAGCAGGAAGGCGTGGCTCCGGCCCGTGCCTACCTCGGTCGCCAGCTCAAGGACCGCCCGTCGGTACGTGGCGAATCCGCGCTGATCGACCTGACCCTTGCCGAGGGGGCCGATTCCACCGCCACCCTGCATGACCTCAAGCACATCACCGACCAGCTGCTGGTGCGCAACCCGGCCTATCGCTGCACCCGCTGCGGCTTCGGTGCGCGTACCCACCACTGGCAGTGTCCGAGCTGCAAGGAGTGGGGAACGGTCAAGCCGCTGCTGAACTACGCGGTGCTCTGATCCATGCCCTGGCTTGTGATGGGCGCGCTGTTGGGGCTCGCCCTGCTGAGTGCGTTGCTGACCTGGGCTGCTCGGGGCTATGCGCTGCGCCAGCAGTTGATGGACCAGCCGGGCGAACGTCGCAGCCATAGCGTCGCCACCCCACGCGGTGGCGGCATCGCCATCGTCATCAGCCTGCTGGTAACCGCTGGCGTGGCCATCTGGGCCTGGCCCGAAAGCACGCCGACTGTGCTGGTGGCCAGCCTTGGTCTGGTGCTGGTGGCCGGCATCGGCTGGTGGGACGACCACAAGCCCCTGCCGGCGATGCGTCGCCTGCTGGTGCACTTCATCGCCGCGGCGCTGTTGGCCGGCCTGGTCAAGGTCAACGGTGGCAGTTGGCTGCTGGCGGCGTTGGTGCTGGTGTTTACCGCCTCGCTGATCAACATCTGGAATTTCATGGACGGCATCAATGGAATTGCCGCCAGCCAGGCCGTCGTGGCAATGCTGGGACTGGCGCCGGTGCTGCCCTGGCCGTATTCGTTGGCTGCCGTGGCGCTGGGCCTGGCCTGCCTTGGATTCCTGCCGTTCAACTTCCCTCGGGCCAGGATCTTCATGGGCGATGTCGGAAGCGGCGCGCTGGGGTATGCGGTCGCAGCGGTGCTGGCACTCGCCAGCGTGCGTACCGATATCAACTGGATCCTGCTGCTGGTACCGGTTTCGCCGTTCCTCGTGGACGCGGGCTTCACACTGCTGGCGCGCATCATTTCCGGACAACGCTGGATGGAACCCCATACCCAGCATGTCTACCAGCGCGCGGTGCAGGCAGGAGCCAGTCACCCCCAGGTGACAGGGATGTACTTTGCTTTGGGCCTGTTCAGTATTACAGTGTTCAATGTCTGCTCCAATTTGCAGCCGAGGTGGGAGGCTGCCGTGGCGATCGCGTGGTTCATCGCGTTGAGCGTCCTCTGGCTCCTCCTGCGCAATGGAATGCGCCACCGACAAGGAACTACCTGACTTATGGCTTCACCCTGGCGGGACAGAATCCTCGGCCTGATGCCGCGTTCAGCCATCGTCTGCCACGACCTTTTCATGGTCTGGGCATGCTGGCAGTTGCTCCATGCAGGGCGTTACTCGATCCTGCCCAACGCCCCGGCGCTGCCCCTGTGGAACGTCGATACCACCCTCGTCCTGCTGCTGCAGGGCCTGGTGTTCTGGCGCGTGGGCCTGTATCGCGGGCTGTGGCGGTTCGCCAGCGTCAGCGACCTGCTGAACATCTTCAAGGCCAGCTTCATCGGCATGGTGGCCATCGTCCTGGTGCTGATGTGGAAGCGCTTCGACGGCGTACCGATGTCGGTGCTGGTGATCTATCCGTTCGCGCTGTCGGCGCTGCTCGGCGCACCGCGCCTGCTGTACCGGGCCTGGAAGGACTACCAGGCGCTGCAGTCCGATTCCAGCGCCCGCCGCGTGCTGATCCTCGGCGCCGGCCAGGCTGCCGAAACCCTGGTGCGCGACCTGCGCCGTTCCGGCAACTTCGAGCCGGTCGGCCTGCTCGACGATGCACCGCACCTGCGTGGTGCCAAGCTGCAGGGCCTGCCGATCCTCGGCACCCTGGATGACGCCCCGACGGTGGTCCGCGAGACCGCTGCCAAGCTGCTGGTCATTGCCATGCCGTCGCTGGATGCCGCAGGCATGCAGCGTGTCGTGGCGATCTGCGAAAGCACCGGCGTGCCGTTCCGTACCGTGCCCAAGCTCAGCGACATCCTGCAGGGTCAGTCGCTGCCGGGCCAGTTGAAGGAGGTTGCGATCGAGGACCTGCTGGGCCGCAAGCCGATCATGCCGGACTGGAACCTGATCCGTGGCTGGCTGGGCGGGCGCACCGTAATGGTCACCGGCGCCGGTGGTTCGATCGGCTCGGAGCTGTGTCGCCAGTGCGCGCGGCACGGTGCAGGTCGCATCATCCTGCTGGAGATCAGTGAACTGCTGTTGCTGACCATCGAAGGCGAACTGCGCCGCAGCTTCCCCGATGTCGAGATCGAGGCGGTACTGGGCGATTGTGGCGACCCGGCGGTGATCCGCCACGCGCTGTCGCTGCACCCGGTCGATACCGCGTTCCATGCGGCCGCCTACAAGCATGTACCGGTGCTGGAACGCCAGCTGCGCGAAGCGGTGCGCAACAACATCCTGGCGACCGAGAACGTCGCCCGCGCGTGCCTGGAAGCTCACGTGGAGCATTTCGTGTTCATCTCCACCGACAAGGCGGTCGACCCGGTCAATGCGCTGGGTGCGAGCAAGCGCTACGCCGAGATGATCTGCCAGAGCCTGGACCAGAAGTCCACGCATACCCGTTTCGTCACGGTGCGTTTCGGCAATGTGCTGGCGTCGGCTGGCAGCGTGGTTCCCTTGTTCCGCGAGCAGATCCTGCGTGGTGGCCCGGTCACTGTCACCGACCCGGAAGTCAGCCGCTACTTCATGACCATCCCCGAGGCCTGCCAGCTGATCCTGCAGGCGGCCGCGTCGGCGTCGCATGGTGCGATCTACACCCTCGACATGGGCGAGCCGGTGCCGATCCGCGTGCTGGCCGAACAGATGATCCGCCTGACCGGCAAGCAGCCGTACAAGGACATCCAGATCATCTATACCGGCCTGCGTCCGGGCGAAAAGCTGCACGAGACGCTGTTCTATTCGGACGAAGACTACCGCTCGACCGCGCACCCGAAGATTCTCGAGGCCGGCGTGCGTACGTTCTCGCGGGACCTGGTACTGGGCAATGTTCCGCGCCTGCGGGAGGCGATTGCCAGTTACGACACCGCCAGCATCCAGGAAATCCTGTTTGCGACGATGCCGGAATTCTCGCCAATCGAACAGGATGCTTACATTTCATCCGCTAAAGTCGTGCCTTTCCCGGCACGTGAGGCCAACAGGCACCAATGAGCAAGCGAATTCGCAAAGCAGTTTTCCCGGTGGCAGGACTGGGAACGCGTTTTTTGCCAGCAACCAAGACTGTGCCGAAGGAGATGCTGCCGATCATTGATCGGCCGCTGATCCAGTACGCCGTGGATGAAGCCATTGAAGCCGGCTGTGACACGCTGGTGTTCATCACCAACCGCTACAAGCACGCGGTCGCTGACTATTTTGACAAGGCCTACGAGCTGGAGCAGAAGCTCGAGCGCGCCGGCAAGCAGGAGCAGCTGGAGCTGATCCGCCACGTGCTGCCCAATGGCGTGCGTGCGATCTTCGTGACCCAGGCCGAGGCGTTGGGCCTCGGGCATGCGGTGCTGTGTGCCAAGGCCGTGATCGGTGACGAGCCGTTTGCCGTACTGTTGCCCGACGACCTGATCTGGAACCGGGGTGCCGGTGCGTTGAAGCAGATGGCCGACCTCAACGAGGCCAGTGGTGCCAGCGTGATCGCGGTCGAAGACGTGCCGCACGAAAAAACCGCCAGCTACGGCATCGTGGCCACCGAGGCATTCGATGGCCGCAAGGGGCGTATTTCGCAGATCGTGGAGAAGCCGAAGCCGGAGGACGCGCCGAGCGACCTGGCCGTGGTGGGCCGCTACGTGCTGAGCCCGAAGATCTTCGAGCTGCTGGAACAGACCCAGACCGGTGCGGGTGGCGAGATCCAGCTGACGGATGCCATCGCGCAGCTGCTGGAGACCGAAGAGGTGGACGCCTATCGTTTCGAGGGCACCCGCTTTGACTGCGGCACTCACCTGGGTCTGGTGGAGGCAACAATCCGCTTCGCGCTGGACAACCCGAAGCTGGCCGGCCCGGCGCGCGAGAAGCTGGCGGCGATGCTGGCCGAATAAGGTTTTATCAAGCGCTCCGTGCAGCGCCTTCCTGCAAAGTGGGGGAGGCGCGGGCAGTCCGCTGCAGGACACGCCGTAAACCCATCCCTGGGGGCTCGATGGCGCCATCCATGGCGCCAACGGTCCTGCCTGCCCCTCCCGCCCCACCCTCGACAGTTTCCCAGTGACGGATGCACGCGCGGCATAGCGTCGAGCTTGCTCAACTGCCATTTCAGAAGCGGTTGGTGGAACGGGGGAGGAAAAGAAAAGTGGCAAGTGCGCGCAGCGCGCGACCCGCTTTGATCTTCTTTTTCTTTTCCGTGGCTGGACTCACACAGAAACTGTCAGAGGCCGGGCGGGGTGGGTTCGCGGGGGTGTCCGCGGCATGGATGCCGCGGCCAAGCCTCCAGGGATGGATTCACGGCGTCCCCCGCGAACCCACCCCGCCCGGCCAAGCGCGGCTTTTGCTTCTGGCTTCAGCGACCAACCCACAGCCACGAGGGGCTGCGCCGTTGGCTGGAAATTCAGTACCGCTTGATGCCCGGCACGGTGCAGCCTTCAATCTGCGCATGCGCCGACACCGCATTCTCCTTCTCGCCCCGCGCCAGGCGCGACTGTTCGATCGTCGCCCAGTGCCGGCGGCACAGCGGCCCGGTCTTCGAGCCCAGGTCGACCGCCTTGCGTGCGAACGTCTCTGCCTGCGCCCACTGCCCCTGCAGCAGCGCCAGCTCAGCACGCTCTTGCAGCACCGCCGGGTCACCGGCCACGATCTCCAGCGCATGGTCCAGGCTGCTGGCAGCGCCAGCCAGATCGCCGGCCTGGCGCTGCGCCTGCGCGGTCACCCGCAGGTCTTCCACCTGCGAATCACGCAACGGCTGCACCGACAGCTCCTTGTCGTCCGGACCCGCTGCGGCGTCCACGGCAGCCAGGCGCTGCGCCGGCGTGGTGGTGTCGACCGGCTTGACCACCGGCGGCGCGCTGCTTACGCAGGCGGCCAGGGCCAGGCTGAGGCCGGTCAGGGCCAGGGGCTGCAGCAGGGTTCGCATGTTCATCGGCATCATCGGCTCGGGGGAGGAGTGGCGGCGGCAGGTTCGGCAGGTGCTTCCGGCTTGCGGTCCAGGCCGAACCAGCTGCGCCAGCCACCACCCTCGCCTTCGGCCTCGCCCTGCCCCTCCGGCGACGCGGCCGGCGCGCACGGAGCATAGGCCGGCGCATAGCCCACCACGAACGGGAAACGACGCGCGCCCGGGCAGCCTTCATCAGTTGTGTTCAAACCGGTGGAAGCCACCGACTGCCAGTCCAGGCCCTTGTTGCTGACCCGCAGCGGCGCACTCGGCAGGCGCTGGAAGATGCCCGACCAGACCCGCATCGCGCCGGTGGCGCCATACAGGCCGGCCTGCTGGTTCTGATCGTTGCCGATCCAGATCACCGCCAGGTGATCGCCGGTGTAGCCGGCATACCAGCTGTCACGGCCATCGTTGGTGGTACCGGTCTTGCCGGCTGGCTGCAGGCGGCCAAGGCCATCGGCATTGAGCCGCTGCGCGGTACCGCTGGCGACCACCTGCTGCAGGCCGACACTGATCAGGTTGGCGGCAATCGAATCGCCTTCCTGTGCCGGTGCCGGGGTCTTGTCGTATCGCTTGAGCAGCTTGCCCTGCGGATCAAGCACGCCGCGCACAGCGTGCAACGGCTGGATTTCGCCGCCGGATGCGAGGAACTGGTACAGCTGCGCCATCGCGTACGGGCTCTGGTCGGTCGAGCCGAGGATCACCGCCGGATTGGCTTCGGCCTTGATGCCGGCCAGCACGTGGATCAGCTGGGTCACGCGCTCGGGGCCGACCTGCATGCCCACACGCACCGTGGCCTGGTTGTAGGAATGCGCCAGCGCGTCGATCAGGCGCACCGTGCCGTGGCTGCGGTTGTCGGCGTTGCCGGGGTTCCAGTTGCGGCCGCGGCCGAGCTGCACCGTCACCGGCGAATCATCGACCCAGCTGGCCAGCGAGTATCGGTCCGGCTGCGCCAGGGCCAGCAGGTACACGAACGGCTTGAGCAGCGAACCCACCGGACGCTGCGCTTCGATCGCACGATTGAAGCCGACCTCGGACACCTCACGGCTGCCGATCACCGCCAGCACGTCACCGTTGTGCACATCGGTCAGCACCATGCCGGCCTGCAGTTCAGGTCGACGCTGGCTTTCCAGCGACTTGATGGTGCGGGTCACCGCACCTTCGGCATAGGCCTGCGCGGACGGCGACATGCCGGTCATCACGCTCAGGCCCGCGCCCTGAAGCGCCGATTCCGGGTAGTCATGGCCGAGCTGGCGGCGGACCAGGTCAACGTAGGCGGGGAAGCGGTTGGCTGCCACCAGGCCCGGCGTCTTGGGCACGCCCAGCGGTGCCTTCAGCGCGCGCTGGTACTCGGCATCGTCGATCAGCGTGGCCTCGTGCAGCTTGCCCAGCACGAAGTTGCGGCGATCCATCGCACGTTCCGGGTTGCGCCGCGGGTCGTAGAAGGACGGCCCCTTGACCAGGCCGATCAGCAGGGCGATCTGCTCCGTCTCCAGCGACTGCAGGTCACGCCCGAACCAGAACTCGGCGCCGGAGGACATGCCATGGATCGCCTGGCTGCCGCGCTGGCCCAGGTACACCTGGTTGAGATAGGCCTCGAAAATGGTGCGCTTGTCGTAGCGCGCTTCCATGATCAGCGCGTACAGCACCTCATTGAACTTGCGGGTGACCGTCTGTTCCTTGCCGATGCCGAGCAGGCCGCTGCGGGCCAGCTGCTGGGTCAGCGTCGAGGCGCCCTGGCGGCTCTGGCCACCGGAACGGATCGTCACCCACACCGCGCGCGCGATGCCGGACAGGTCGATGCCGTGATGACGGTTGAAGTCCTTGTCTTCCACTGCCTGCAGGCCGGTCACCAGCAGGTCCGGTGCCTCGTCCATGCGGATCAGGCGACGTTCTTCCTGCTTCTGGCCGTACAGGGTGGCGATGCGCGCCGGATCCAGCCGGGCGGCCTTCAGCGCCTTGCGGTTGTCGGCGTCGCGCAGCGAGGCCACGCCGCCATCGGCCAGCGACAGCTCCACCCGGCGCGGGGCAACCCGGCCATCGACATCGTTGTAGCCACGGCTGGAGATGACAAAGCGACCGCCGTTCACCGCATAGGTGGCCGGCTCCTTGCCTTGGCCATCATCGCGGTAGGCAGAGGCGGCCAGTTCAGTCTTCAGCGTAGACGCATCCATCGCCTTGCCGGGGGTCAGCACCAGCGGGCGCGCGTACACGCGCGTCGGGATCTGCCAGCGCAGCTCGCCGAAACGCTGGGTCACCTGCTGGTTCAGGTACAGCGTATAGGGGATGAGGAAACCCAATCCCAACGCAACCGCAGCCATGCTCCAGGTGATCAGCCGGCGCCGCCACAGCGGACCGCTGTCCTGCTGGTCGTCGTCGTCGAAATCGTCGATGTCGTCGGAATCGTAGCGTCGGGGCACGGGAGAAGCATGGCAGGGGCGTCAGCGGAGTCTACCCCAGCCCATTTCCCCAAGGCAGGTTCACCCAACTGCCTGTTCAGTGATTTACCGGAGGCAGGGGCCCAGCCTTGCCCCGCAGCCCATCCCACAGCCCTCTCAACATGAACCGCAACCGAATCCAGCGAGGAGCGAGGAACAGGCCGTTGCCTACCAGCTTCAGCAACAGGCGCGGCACATCCTGGGCAATCCACACCCGCGGCGTATAGGCCCGTCCATAGAGCAGAACACGATTGCGCATGATGAAGTAAAGGCGGAAGGGCTTGTGCACGATCACGCCATCCGGCTTTGTACGTGATGGCAGCAGCTCCTCGCCGATGCTATGGGTCATCTGCGCATCGCAGATGCCATACAGGGAATAACCATGGCGCTTGGCCCTGAAACACCAGTCCATGTCCAGGTTGTCAATGAACAGGGATTCGTCCATCGCACCGATATCCTGCAATGCCGTCATCGGCACCAGCGAACCCGACGTGATGAGGAAATCGCAGGAGATGCGCTGGCCCGCGCCCCCTCGCACCTTGTGGTTGAACGGGAAGCCAAAGCGAACGAACGGGGCAAGCATGCCACTGCGCGAATCGCGGAACTGCGGGCCAACAGCGGCCACGCGCTCTGCGCGGGCCAGTTCGATCAGTGCAGTCCCCAGGACATCCACCATCCCTGGCGCCAGCACACTGTCCTGATCCATCAGCAGCACATAAGCGAAGCCAAGCGCCTGTGCCCGCTCATAGGCCCGGTTCAAGGCACTCCCGAGGCCAACGTTGTGCGCCGAGGCAACCACGCTGATTCCCTCCTTTCCGGCCAGCAGTTCGTCGACATCAACATCCGTGCTGCCATTGTCGAACACCACCAGATGCCCCACCTGCTGCAGCACACTGTCAACCACCCGCCGCAACAGGTCCGGCTCGGGCCGATAGGTGACGATGACAGCGCAGACAAGGGAGGCATCGAAGGCGGGCCCCGGACCGGGCCTCTGCGGAATCACTGGATTCATGACGTCGTGTCGCTGGCTGCGGAACGCAGGCTATGTGAAAAACGATGAAAACGACCGAAGGCCATCTCCCGCCAAACCTGCAGCAATAGCATTGACAGCAAGACTGACAACTCACTGCAGCGTTTGAGCATGCTGCAGCGGCTGGACTATACCCGACCCGTACGACCTGCACGAATCCCGTCGATGTCAGCGTGATCGCAGCTCACCACCGGCGCGGCGCAGGCGGTCTTCGAATGCCGGCAGTTCGGCCAGGTCCGGTTGCAGCAAGCGCGCCTGTTCGGCGGCATGCGCAGCAAAGGCCAGGTCGCCGTTGCCGAGCCGCTCGCTGCCGATCGCCAGCCAGCGCTGGGCCAACCGCAGCCGCGCCGAGGGCAGCCCGGCCGCAGTCGGTGACAGGGTCTGCCAGGCCTGCAGGCAGGCCCCTCCCGCCTGTACACGGTTCTGCCGCAGATTGTCGTCGAAGCAGCGGCGGCTGGCGGGCAGCAGGCGCGCGGCGGCGGCCCTCACCCGCGCGTCGCGGGGGGCCAG